>NZ_JBFAJR010000005.1:0-335371 GCF_040655295.1 Streptomyces sp. NPDC050448
AAAACGCTCGACTGGAGAACCCCAGCCGAGCGCCTGCGTGATCTACTGACAGCCGCGTAAGCCATCAGGTGTTGCGAGGACCCCAAGAATCCGCCGGGTGAGAGCGGGGCCGTGTCGAGCGGGTCAGGCTACGCGTCGGGTTCGTCGGCGGTGTGGTTCCAGTCCACGGACATGTAGTCGTCCACGGTCATCTTCGCCGCCTTCTTGAAGCCGTTGGGGTGCATCGTGATCGTGGTGACGAACTTGACCCACGCGCGACGGACGGGGAGCGAAGTGTTCGGCCAGTCCTGAATCAGGCCAGCGATGCCAGACACGGGATCGATCGGGGGCAGGCCGGTGACACCCGACAGCTTCTCGTCGATCTCGTCCAGCCTGGCTCGGATCGCCTCGGTACCGGCCGTCATCTGCGACAGGGTGATGGAACCCGAGGCGTAGGCCACAGCCAACCCGTCCAGGCGTTCCCGCAGGGTCTGCGCTTCCTGGTGAAGGTGGGCCGAGTCGTCTCCCTGCTCCTGTCGAGCGGCGAGGACCCAGGGCAGGAAGTCGGGGAAGACGATCCGCGCCAGGACGGCGCTACCGGCGCGCTTGTCGGCCAGCTCTCGGGGCACGCGTACGTGCTTCTGTCCGCAGCGGTAGACCGGGGTCCCTCGGTACATGCCGCCTCGCACGGTCTCCCCGCAACGCCCACATGTAGCCAGTCCGGCGAGCAGGGTCTGAGGGGCTGAGCCGGTACGCGCACCACCCGTGAACCGCTTGGGGTTCGTCAGTGCCGACACGAGGGCGTAGTGCGTCGCTTCGTCCAGGATCGCGGGCCACTGACCCTCGCCCATCACTTCGCCCAGGTAGGTGGCCTGAGCGATGTACCGAGGGGAGATGAGCACCTTCTTCACTCCACCGACTCCCCACCCCTTCGTCTCGCCCTTCGCCTTGCCGGACGACGAGCGGGGAGCGAGCAGACCGAGGCCGGTCCAGAAGCGAGCGACAGATGCCAGGGTCTCGCCCTGAAGAACCATCTCGGCACCCTTGCGGATCGCCTCCGCCTCGTCTTCGACCACGGTCACGTAGTCGTCGGCGTAGCCGAAGGGACGAATACCCGCCTTGTGCGGGGTGCCGTTCTTCGCCGCCTGGAGGTTCGAAGCCTTCTGCCGGAGTGCCTTCTGCTCCCCCTCGTACTCCGCCCAAGCCGTAACCGTCTTGGCTGTGGCCCGACCAGCGGGAGTCGACAGGTCAAGGTGTCCAGCGTGGATGGCGTGGACGTTGACCCCGAGTGCGATCACTCGCAGCAGGTCTTCCGTCTTCCGTACAAGCCGGTCAGTGTGCCAGCAAAGGACGGCGGCCGGCTTGGACGCCAGCAGGCGCTCGAACCCCGGGCGTACCTTGCCCGAGGTGGCGCTGATGTCGTTGTCCGTGATCGCCTCGCGTACGGTCCAGCCACGGGCTGCGGCGTATGCCCGGCACTCTTCCTCCTGGCGCTGAACGCCCAACTGGTCGCCATGCTGATCCAGGCTGAGTCGAACGTAGATGGTGACGTCCACCTGTCTTGCCCCCCTTTTCCTGTCCCTGCACTACGTGCCCCAAAGTTTTACCACGAGTTCGACTGGTCCCGGGGCACCATCGGCTTCGCCGTCTCGGTGAACCTCGCGCTGTACGGGCTCACCGCCCCCTTCGCCGCCGCGCTGATGGACCGCTTCGGCATCCGCAAGGTGGTGGCCCTGGCCCTGCTGGTCATATCCGGCGGCACCGTGGCCACCGTGTGGATGACGGCGTCCTGGCAGCTGGTGCTGTTCTGGGGCGTGCTGGTGGGCCTGGGCAGCGGCTCCATGGCGCTGGCCTTCGCGGCGACCGTGACCAACCGCTGGTTCACCGCCCGGCGCGGGCTCGTCACCGGCATCCTGACCGCGGCCGGGGCCTCCGGTCAGCTGATCTTCCTGCCGCTGCTGTCCTGGCTGGTGGCACACCACGGCTGGCGTCCGGCGGCGGTGACGGTGTCGCTCGCGGCCCTGCTGGTCGTCCCGTTCGTCTGGCTGCTGCTGCGCGACCACCCGGCGGACGTGGGGCTCGCCCCGTACGGGGGCAGCTACGCCGAAAAGCCCGCACCGGCCCCGGGCGCGGCGCGCAGGGCGGTGAAGGTGCTGTTCGAGGCGGCCCGGACCGGCCCCTTCTGGCTGCTGGCGGGCACCTTCGCGATCTGCGGGGCCTCGACCAACGGCCTGGTCAAGACGCACTTCGTACCGGCGGCGCACGACCACGGCATGCCGGTGACGGCGGCCGCGGGACTGCTGGCGGTGGTCGGCGCTTTCGACGTGGTCGGCACCATCGCCTCCGGCTGGTTCACGGACCGCTTCGAGGCGCGCCGCCTGCTGGCGGTGTACTACGCCCTGCGCGGGATCTCGCTGCTGTTCCTGCCCATGCTGCTGGCGCCGTCCGTGCACCCGCCGATGGTCTTCTTCATCATCTTCTACGGGCTGGACTGGGTCGCGACCGTCCCGCCGACCATCGCGCTCTGCCGCGAGCACTACGGCGAGGACAGTGCGATCGTCTTCGGCTGGGTCCTGGCCTCGCACCAGGTGGGCGCGGCGGTGGTGGCCTTCCTGGGCGGCCTGGCCCGGGACGCCTTCGGCTCGTACGACCTCGTCTGGTACGCATCGGGCGCGCTGTGCGCGATGGCCGCGCTGATGGCGATGGTGATCCGCCGCCGCGGAGATGATCAACTGCCGGAGTGACCACACGGACCCAGCGCGCCTTCGAGGCGATCGGCCGGTTCAACGCCGTCCACCCCTGGGACCACAACGCCCACTACCACCGCTGGATCCTGCGCCGGCTGCCGGCACGGTTCGGCCGGGCGCTGGAGGTCGGCTCGGGCAGCGGTGACCTGGCCCGGCTCCTGGCCGGCCGGGCCGGGCCGGGGCGGTGCACGGCGTCGACGCCGATGCGGCGATCGTCGCCCGGGCGCGGGAGCTGACCCCTTCGGGCGTCCCCGTGACGTTCACCGTGGGGGACGCGCTGACGGGGCTGCCGCCGGGTCCGTACGAGGTCATCACCTGAGTCGCCACGCTGCACCACCTGCCGTTCGCCGATGCCCTGCGCCACTTCCGCCGGCACTTGGCGCCGGGCGAACCCCTGGTCGTCGTCGGTCCCGCGCAGGCGCAGACCCCGGGCGACCGCCTGCTCGGCGCCGCCGCGATTTCGCCGAACGCCGCCCTGGGCCGGGTCAAGAACCAGGACCGCACGGCTCCCCGGCCGCCCTCGATCACCGCCCCGACCCGCCCGGCGGCCATGGGCTTCCGGGCCGTCGTCCGCGAGGCCGAGGCCGTACTGCCGGGCGCGCGGCTGCGCCGGAGGCCGTTCTGGCGGCACACCCTGGTCTGGCGCGAGGCCTGATCCGAGGACCGGTACGAGGCCGGCAGGGCCTCCGCCGGGTCAGGCGCCTGCCGGGGTGGCGGACTTGAGGGTGCCGTCCGGGGCCGCCAGGAGCACCGGGGTGGCCGGGCCGCCGAGGTCGCGGACCGCCGCGCGGTCGGCGTCGGCCACCGCCTCCGCCGAGCTGACCACGGCCGCGGCCTCCAGGGACTCGGCCCCGCTCGCCACCGCCATCGCGACCGCCGTCTGCAGGGCACTCAGCTTCAGGGACTCGAGCTCCACCGTCCCGGCGACGTACGTGCGGCCCGTCTCGTCCCGCACCGCAGCACCCTCGGGCACCCCGTTGCGGGCCCGGGCGCTGCGCGCCAGCGTGATGATCTTGCTGTCCTCGGGGTTGATCCCGGTGCTGTCGGTCATGGTCGAAAGCATAGGGAGCGCCTCGGCGGGACCGCACGACGGCCCCGCCGAGGCGCTCTCCCGAGCTGCCCTCACGGCCGGTCGAGCCGGAGCCGCTCCGCCCTCGGCAGGCCCGCGACCACGAGGTCGTACGAGTCCTCGATCAGCTCCCGCACCAGCGCGTCCGGCAGCCCGCCGACCGTCACCGTGTTCCAGTGCCGCTTGTTCATGTGCCAGCCCGGCGCGATCGCCTCGTGCTCCTCCCGCAGCCGCACCGCCAGCTCCGGTTCGCACTTGAGGTTCACGGTCAGCGGGTCCCCGTCCAGCGCGCAGAGCGCGAACATCTTGCCGAGCACCTTGAACACCGAGGTCTCGGCATTGAAGGGGAACTCCTCCACCGCCGCGTTGAAACCCAGGCAGAAAGCGCGCAGCTCCGCCGGCGTCATTCGCCCTCCCCGCCCTCGCCCGCCGCTGCGGCCATCGGCTCCACCAGCACCGTCACGATCTTGTTCCGCCGGCCCGCCGGGGACTCGGCCGTCAGCCGCAGCGGCCGCCCGTCCGGCAGCTCCACGACCGCCGAGGCGCCCGCGATCGGCACCCGGCCCAGCGCCTTCGCCAGCAGCCCGCCGACCGTCTCCACGTCCTCGTCGTCGTAGTCCTCGACCTTGAACAGCTCGCCGAGGTCGGTGATGTCGAGGCGCGCCGTCACCCGGTAGCGGTCCTCGCCCAGGTCCTCGACGGGTGCGAGCTCTCGGTCGTACTCGTCGGTGATCTCGCCGACGATCTCCTCGAGGATGTCCTCGATGGTGACGATGCCCGCCGTGCCGCCGTACTCGTCGACGACCACGGCCACGTGGTTGCGCACCTGCTGCATCTCCCGCAGCAGATCGCCCGCGTTCTTGGTGTCCGGGACGAACACGGCCGACCGCATCGCCGTCGTGACCAGGTCGGCCTCCGCCTCCCGGCTGATGTGCGTCTTGCGGACCAGGTCCTTCAGGTACACGATGCCGACGATGTCGTCCTCGTTCTCCCCGGTCACCGGGATGCGCGAGAAGCCCGACCGCAGCGCCAGCGTCGTCGCCTGACGGACCGTCTTGTACCGCTCGATGCAGACCAGGTCGGTGCGCGGCACCATCACCTCGCGCACGAGGGTGTCGCCGAGCTCGAAGACCTGGTGCACCATCCGGCGCTCCTCGTCCTCGATCAGCGACTCCTTCTCCGCCAGGTCGACCATCGCGCGCAGCTCGGCCTCGGAGGCGAACGGCCCCTTGCGGAAGCCCTTTCCGGGCGTGAGCGCGTTGCCGATGAGGATCAGCAGCTGCGGGATGGGCCCCATGACGCGGGCGAGCGGGACCAGGACGTACGAGGCCGCCGTCGCCGTGTTGAGGGGGTGCTGGCGGCCGATGGTGCGGGGGGAGACCCCGACGGCCACGAAGGACACGAGCACCATCACGGCGATCGCGATGAGCAGTGCCTTCCAGCTGTCGCCGAACTCGTCGAGGCAGACGTACGTGACGAGCACGCCCGCCGCCATCTCGCAGGTGACCCGCACGAGCAGCGCCACGTTGAGGTAGCGGGTGGGGTCGGCGGCGACCTGCGCGAGCTTCTCGCTGCCGCGCCGGCCCTCCCGTACGGCCTGCTCGGCACGGAAGCTCGAGATCCGGGCGATCCCGGACTCGGCGCACGCCGCGAACCAGGCCACCACCACCAGCAGCACCGCGCCGGTGATCAGCTGCGGGGCGGTCACGAGACGGTCGGGGCCGGGGACGGACCGGTCATGCCGCGCTCACCGCGCCAGCCGTCGACGATGGCCGCCTGGAGGCCGAACATCTCGGCCTTCTCGTCCGGCTCCTCGTGGTCGTACCCGAGCAGGTGCAGCACCCCGTGGACGGTCAGGAGCTGGAGCTCCTCGTCCATGGAGTGCTGCGTCGGGGCGTCCTCGCCCTGCTTCTTCGCCACCTCGGGGCAGAGCACGATGTCGCCGAGGAGCCCCTGCGGGGGCTCCTCGTCGTCCTTCGCCGGCGGACGGAGCTCGTCCATCGGGAAGGACATGACGTCGGTGGGTCCGGGCAGGTCCATCCACTGCATGTGGAGCTGCTCCATGGCGTCCTCGTCGACGACGATGACGGAGAGCTCGGACAGCGGGTGGATCCGCATCCGGGTGAGTGCGTAGCGGGCGATGTCGAGGATCGCCCGCTCGTCGACCTCGGTTCCGGACTCGTTGTTGACGTCGATCGACATGGTGCGCTGGGTTCTACTTCCGCTGGTAGCCGTTCCGGGACTGCTGGGCGTCCTGGCTGTCGTCGTACTTCTCGTACGCGTCGACGATACGGCCGACCAGCTTGTGCCGGACGACATCCTCGGACGTGAGCCGCGAGAAGTGGATGTCGGGAAGCCCTTCGAGGATCGCCTGGACCTGGCGCAGACCCGACTTCGTACCGCCGGGAAGGTCGACCTGGGTGACGTCACCCGTGATGACGATCTTCGAATCGAAGCCGAGCCGGGTCAGGAACATCTTCATCTGTTCCGGGCTCGTGTTCTGCGCCTCGTCGAGGACCACGAAGGCATCATTGAGGGTGCGGCCGCGCATGTACGCCAGAGGGGCCACCTCGATGGTCCCGGCGGCCATGAGCCGCGGGATCGAATCCGGGTCGATCATGTCGTGCAGCGCGTCGTACAGCGGGCGCAGGTACGGGTCGATCTTGTCGAAGAGCGTGCCGGGCAGGAAGCCGAGCCGCTCTCCGGCCTCGACGGCGGGGCGGGTCAGGATGATCCGGCTGACCTGCTTGGACTGCAGGGCCTGGACCGCCTTGGCCATGGCGAGGTAGGTCTTGCCGGTGCCGGCGGGGCCGATGCCGAACACGATCGTGTTCTTGTCGATCGCGTCGACGTACCGCTTCTGGTTGAGGGTCTTGGGGCGGATGGTGCGGCCGCGGCTGGAGAGGATGTTCTGGGTGAGCACCTCTGCGGGCGTCTCGTCCGGACCGTCGCCATTGCCGCTCGCCTTGAGCATGGCGATCGAGCGTTCCACTGCGTCCTCCGTCATCGGCTGCCCGGTGCGGAGCACCAGCATCATCTCGTCGAACAGGCGCTGGATCATGGCGACTTCCGCTGCATCGCCGACCGCGCTGACCTGATTGCCCCGAACATGGATGTCGGCCTTCGGGAAGGCCTTCTCGATCACGCGCAACAGGGCGTCACCCGAGCCGAGCACCGAGACCATCGGATGCCTGGCCGGAACGGTGAAGTGGGCTCGCGCCTGCCCCGGCGCCGGTGTCTGGGCTGTGGGTGTCTGAGTCATGGGCCGGCACTGTGGCCTGCACATACCTCCCGCTGAGGGGCCTCGCCGATCGACGACCTCCGGAGTACCAAGCGTACGTCTCCGCCGCGCCATCCCCGAGGGGTTTTCCGGCGCCCTTCACGCCCTCCCGAGGCCGGCCCGCCTACACCGAGTGGCGGAAGCCGATGGTCGGGACCGCCCTGCGGCGGGAGGCCGGCTCCGTGCCCGGCGGGACCAGCTCGTCCAGGAAGCCGTAGCGCGGCCGCAGGGCCTCGGGGGCCGTGCGCCACCAGTGGGCCACCTCCGGCCAGCCCGGGGCCGACAGCGAGCCGCCGAACTCCTGGACCGACAGGGCCGCCGTCAGGCCCGCGAAGGCCAGCCGGTCCGCCAGCGGCCACCCCGCCAGGGTGCCGGTGACGAAGCCCGCCACGAAGACGTCCCCCGCCCCCGTCGGGTCCAGCTCGTCCACGGTGATCCCGGGAACCTCCGCCGTCTCGCCGGTCCGCCCGTCCACCGCGTACGAGCCCTCCCCGCCCATCGTCACCACCGCGACGGGCACCTTGTGCGCCAGCGCCCGCGCCGCCGCCCGCGGACAGTCGGTCCGCGTGTACCGCATCGCCTCCCCCGCGTTCGGCAGGAAGGCCTCGCAGTGCTCCAGGTCCGCCAGGGCCCCCAGGTCCCAGCGCCCGCTCTCGTCCCACCCCACGTCCGCGAAGATCCGCGATCCGCGCCGCGCCGCCTCCGCGATCCACGGGTCCGTCCGCCCCGGGCCCAGCGAGGCCACGGCCGCCCGGGTGCGCGGCGGGCACTGCGGGAACGGTGCGGGGCCCGCCGGGGGCGGGGCCTCGTGGCCGTGCGAGACCATCGTGCGCTCGCCCTCGTACGCCATCGAGACCGTGACCGGGCTGTGCCAGCCGGCGATGGTCCGCGACATGGACAGGTCGATGCCCTCGCCCTGCTCGAGCGCGTCCCAGCAGTACTCGCCGTAGTGGTCGTCGCCGAACGCCGCGGCCAGCGAGGTGCGCAGGCCGAGCCGGGCCAGCGCGGTGGCCATGTTGGCCACTCCCCCGGGGCTGGAGCCCATGCCGCGCGCCCAGGACTCCGTACCGCGGACCGGGGCCGAGTCGAGGCCGGTGAAGATGATGTCGAGGAAGACCGTGCCGGTCAGGAAGACGTCGCACCCCGGTTCCTGGGGGTCCCGCAGCGGACCGAGCGGGTCCACGGCTGCGTTGCGGCTGGTGCGGCTGTCCCGACTGGTCACGGTGTACTCCCCGTTTGATAGGAAGGGTCGTTTCTGCAAGCGGGCATGCGGCGGAAAGCTGCCAGGTTTGCCCGCCCCCGGCAGGCCCAAACCAAGTGTGTCGCAGATCACTCTCGCGCTGCTCTTCTCGGCCTCATGAACCAATTGATAGACAAAGGCACCGCGGCTCCGCGGAATCTCTCGCCCCACCTGCGCACCACCTGGGAACAGCCCTGTCCGACAACTCCTCCGCGCCGCCCGCCACCTGGCCCCTGGTGGCCCTCTTCACGGCCGGTTACGTCGCCCCGTACCTGCTCCCCACCGTCGTCGGACGGCTCGACGCCCATCTCCCGCTGAGCCCCGCGCAGGCCGGGCTGGTCGGCACGGCCCTGCTGCTCGGCTCTGCCACGGCCGGATTGACCCTGGCCTCCCGCATCCCCCGCCACGGACAGCGCCCGCTGGCCCGGCTCGGACTGCTGCTCGCCGTCCTGGGCTACGGCACGGCGGCCTCGACCACGCTGCTCCCGCTGGTGGTTGCGGGCGTGGTGGTCGGCGGCTTCGGCTCCGGTACCGCCACCGCCGTGGCCGCCTCCGGGATCGCCGGGCAGCGCGATCCGCACCGCACCTCCGCCCTCGGGCTGCTGTCGGTCTCGGCGACCGCGGGGGCCCTGTACCTGACCCTGCCGCGCCTCGGCGGCGGACACGGGCTGCCGTTCGCGGCCATCGCCCTGGTCGCGGTGCTGGCCTGGCCCGCGACCGGCCGGCTGGGCGGGCCCACCCGTCGAGGTCCCGCCGTACGGGGCTCCGGGCGGCTGCCGCACCCGCGCGCCGGGGCGGTGCTGGCGGGCTGCCTGCTGCTCTGGTCGCTGACCCAGGAGGCCCTGTGGGGCGTCAGCGGCCGGATCGGCGCCGAGCAGGCGGGCCTGCCCGAGGCCACGCTGGGCGTCGTCTTCGCGGTGGCGCTGGGCGCGGGCCTGCTCGGGGTCACGGCCGCCTCCGCGTTCGGGGCCCGGCTGGGGCGGGCGCTCCCGATCGGCGCGGGCACGGCGGCCATCGCCGGCTGCGTGGTGCTGACCTCCTCCGCGGACGGGCTCGCCGGGTTCGCCGCCGGGGAGATCCTGTGGAACGCCGTCTACCCGGTCGTCCTCTCGTACGTGATCGGCCTCGCGGCGGCCCTGGACCCGCGCGGCCGCTGGGCGGTGCTCGCCGGCTCCGCCTCCTCGCTGGGCACGGCCTGCGGGCCCGTGGCCGGCAGCCTGCTCGCCGAGGGGTTCGGCTTCCCGGGCATGGGGCTGGCGCTCGGCGTGCTGCTGCTGGCGGTGGCCGGGCCGCTGACCGCGGTCGCGCTGCGATCCGGCGGCCGCACGCCGGTTCCGGCCGAGGGGCCGGTCCGCCGCGGCGGGGCCCCGGCCACGGCGGTGCGGACCGGTCCCGGGGCCGGGCCGGAGCCGGCGGGCGCGCCCGTGCGCGTACGCCGCACCCCGCGCCGGGTGCTGCTGCTCTCCCCGGCGGCCCGCCGGTCCCGGAGCCAGGAGCAGGAGCAGAACCAGGACCACGACCAGGACCGGAAGCGGACCGGGGTCTAGGGGGTGTCCGGCGGATCAGGGCCGGGCCCGGGCCGCCTGGCACCCCCTAGCCGCGCTTCGGCAGGGGCACCCGTACGAGGTCCGCGGCGATCGTCAGTTCGCCCTCGAAGCCGGCCGCGCGGGCCTGGCGTTCGAACTCCTGCGGGTCCGCGTAGCGCTGCGAGAAGTGCGTCAGCACCAGGTGCCGTACGCCCGCGTCGCGCGCGACCCGGGCCGCCTGACCGGCGGTGAGGTGCCCGTGGTCGGTGGCCAGCGCCTCGTCCTCGTCGAGGAACGTGGACTCGATCACCAGCATGTCGCAGCCCTCGGCGAGCGCGTCCACGCCCGGGCACAGCCGGGTGTCCATGACGAAGGCGAAGCTCTGCCCGGGCCTCGGCTCGCTGACCTCGTCCAGGGTGACGCCGTAGAGCGTCCCCTCACGCTGGATCCGGCCCACGTCGGGCCCCTTGATCCCGTGGTGTGCGAGCCACTCCGGCACCATGCGGCGCCCGTCGGGCTCGGTGAGCCGGTAGCCGAAGGATTCGACCGGGTGCGAGAGCCGGCGGGCCTCCAGGGTGTACGAGGGCCCCTGGGCCAGCGTCCCGTCCGCGGCCACGGGTTCCTCGCGGAGCGGGACGGTCTCCCGGTAGGCGGTGGCGTACCGGAGCCGCTCGAAGAACTTCTGCCCGGAGGCCGGGTAGTGCGCGGTGACGGGGTGCGGGACCTGGTCCAGGTTGATGCGCTGGATCACCCCGGCGAGGCCGAGGCTGTGGTCACCGTGGAAGTGGGTGACGCAGATCCGGTTGATGTCGTGCGCGGCCACCCCGGCGCGGAGCATTTGGCGCTGGGTGCCCTCGCCCGGGTCGAAGAGGATGCCCTCGCCGTCCCAGCGCAGCAGGTAGCCGTTGTGGTTGCGATGCCGGGTGGGCACCTGGCTGGCGGTGCCCAGCACGACGAACTCTCGTACGGACACGGTCTATCCGGGGGGCCACTGGAGGCCGCGCCCGCCGAGGACGTGCGCGTGCGCGTGGAAGACGGTCTGGCCGGCGCCCGCGCCCGTGTTGAACACGATCCGGTAGCCGTGGTCGTCGATCTTCTCCTCGGCGGCGATCTCGCCGGCCACGCGCAGCAGGTCGGCGGTGATGGCCGGCTCGGCGGCGGCGAGCGAGGCGGCGTCCGGGTAGTGCACCCGCGGGATCACGAGGACGTGGGTGGGCGCCTGCGGGTTGATGTCCCGGAAGGCGAACGTCGTCTCGGTCTCCCTGACCACGGTCGCCGGGATGTTCCCCGCGACGATCTTGCAGAACAGGCAGTCCGCCTGCGGTTCCCCGGCCATTGCTGCGCCTTCCGTGACAGTGGCGTCGACGGACCGTCGACGCCGGTGTTGATCAGCTCCGGCATCGTAACCGGCGCCGTCGGCGCCCTCGAGTGGGTATCAGGACCAGCGGCCGGTGCGCGCCAGGAGGACCGCCGTCGCCGCGGTGCCGGCGGTGGAGGTGCGCAGGACCGAGGAGCCCAGGCGGTAGGGGTGGGCACCGGCCTGCGCGAAGACGGCCAGCTCCTCCGGGGAGACCCCGCCCTCCGGGCCCACCACCAGGACGATGGAGCCCTTGGCCGGGAGCTCGGCCGTGGCCAGGGCCCCCGAGGGGGCGTCCCGGTCCTCGTGGAGGACCATCGCCAGGTCGGCCCCGGCCAGCAGCGCCGCGACCTGCTTCGTGGACATGGCCTCCGCCACCTCCGGGAAGCGGACCCGGCGGGACTGCTTGCCCGCCTCCCGGGCCGTGGCACGCCACTTGGCCAGGGACTTGGCGCCGCGGTCGCCGCGCCACTGGGTGATGCAGCGCGAGGCCTGCCAGGGGACGATCGCGTCCACACCGGTCTCGGTCATGGTCTCGACGGCGAGCTCGCCTCGGTCCCCCTTGGGCAGGGCCTGGACGACGGTGATCCGCACGCCCGGTTCGGGCTCCCGGCCGGTGGCGGACACCGAGACGACCAGCCGGTCCTTGCCGTCGGCCGCCTTGACCAGCGCCTGCGCCCAGCCGCCGCGGCCGTCCGTGAGGACCACCGCCTCGCCCTGGTTCAGCCGCTTCACGGAGACCGCGTGCCGGCCTTCCGGGCCGTCGAGCACGAACTCCGGCCCCGCGGGGACCTCTTCGACCACGAACACGGGGGCGGTCATGACGTACTCCTCTTCTGCATTGCGTTCAACGCACTCTGGGCCTCGGCCAGTTCGGCCGCCAGCACCTCCACCAGCTCCCCCGCGGGCAGCGCCCGCGCCAGCCGGTGCCCCTGGCCGGCCCACAGGGCCATGCCCTGCGGGTCCCCGGCCGCGGCGGCCGCCTTGCGCAGCCCGGCGGTCATGTGGTGGATCTGCGGGTACGCGGCCGGGGCGTACGGCCCGTGCTCCCGCATGAACCGGTTCACCAGGCCCCGGGCCGGCCGCCCCGAGAACGCCCTGGTGAGCTCCGTGTGGGCGAAGAGGGGATCCGTCAGCGCCTTCTTGTGCAGCGGGTGCGCGCCCGACTCGGGGCAGGCCAGGAACGCGGTGCCGAGCTGCGCCGCCTCCGCTCCCGCCGCCAGCAGCGCGGCGATCTGCGAGCCCCGCATCAGACCGCCCGCCGCGATGATCGGGAGGGCCACGGCCTCGCGTACCTGCGCCACCAGCGCGAGCAGGCCCACGCCCGCCGTGCCGTCTGCCTGCGGGTCGTCGCGGTGGGTGCCCTGATGGCCGCCGGCCTCCACGCCCTGGACGCAGACGGCGTCGGCGCCCGCGGCCTGCGCGGAGCGGGCCTCGTCGACCGAGGTGACGGTGACGACCGAGTACGTGCCCGCCTTGCGCAGCGAGGCGAGGACCACGGGCGTGGGACAGCCGAAGGTGAACGAGACCACGGGAACGGGGTCTTCGAGGAGGATCGCGAGCTTGGCGTCGTAGCCGTCGTCGCTGGTGCCGATGATGTCCTCGTCGGCCAGGGAGAGCTCGTACCAGCTGGCCTCACCGGCCAGCTGCCCGCGGTACGCCTCCACGGCGGCCGGGTCCACGTACCCGGTCTGCGGCATGAAGAGGTTCACGCCGAACGGGCGCCGGGTGAGCGCGCGGAGCCTCTTGATCTCCTGGTACATGCCGTCGGCGGTCTTGTAGCCGCCGGCCAGGAAGCCCAGCCCGCCCGCCTCGCACACGGCGGCGGCGAGCGGCGGACAGGAGGCGCCGCCCGCCATGGGAGCCTGCACGATCGGGTACGGGGAGAGACCGTTCGGTGCGGTGGACATGGACTGCATCGTGCCATGTCCCGCTCACCGGGCCGAATCACGGCATTCGCCTGGCATAGTCCGCTTCACCGGGCGCGTCCGGAACAATGCGACGAGCCCGGCCCGGGGCATCCCCGGACCGGGCTTCGTCACGTGCTCCTGCAAGGGGAAAGGCCGGTCAGCGGCCGTTGAAGGCGTCCTTCAGGCGGCTGAACAGCCCCTGCTGACCCGGCGCGAACTGGCCCATGGGCCGCTCCTCACCGCGCAGCTTGGCGAGCTGGCGCAGCAGTTCCTCCTGCTGGGCGTCCAGCTTGCCCGGGGTGGTGACCTCGACGTGGACGATCAGATCGCCCCGGCCGCCGCCGCGCAGGTGCGTGACGCCGCGCCCGTGCAGCGGGATCGACTGGCCCGACCCGGTACCGGGCCGGATGTCGATCTCCTCCATGCCGTCCAGCGTCTCCAGCGGGCACTTGGTGCCCAGGGCCGCGGCCGTCATGGGGAGGGTCACCGTGCAGTGCAGGTCGTCCCCGCGCCGCTGGAAGGTCGGGTGCGACAGCTCGTGGATCTCCACGTACAGGTCGCCGGCGGGGCCGCCGCCGGGGCCGACCTCGCCCTCGCCCGCGAGCTGGATCCGGGTGCCGTTCTCGACACCGGCCGGGATCTTGACCGTGAGGCTGCGGCGGGACCGGACCCGGCCGTCGCCCGCGCACTCGGGGCACGGGGTCGGGACCACGGTGCCGAAGCCCTGGCACTGGGGGCAGGGGCGCGAGGTCATGACCTGGCCCAGGAAGGACCGGGTGACCTGCGACACCTCACCGCGGCCACGGCACATGTCACACGTCTGCGCCGAGGTGCCGGGGGCGGCACCCTCGCCGGAGCAGGTGGTGCAGACGACGGCCGTGTCGACCTGGATGTCCTTGGTCGTGCCGAAGGCGGCCTCGTCCAGCTCCAGGTCGAGGCGGATCATGGCGTCCTGGCCGCGGCGGGTCCGCGAGCGCGGTCCGCGCTGCGAGGCCTGGCCGAAGAAGGCGTCCATGATGTCGGAGAAGTTGCCGAAGCCACCTGCTCCGAAGCCGCCGGCGCCACCGCCGCCCGAGGAGGACAGCGGGTCGCCACCGAGGTCGTAGACCTGCTTCTTCTGCGGGTCCGAGAGCACCTCGTAGGCCGCGTTGATCTCCTTGAAGCGCTCCTGCGTCTTCGGGTCCGGATTCACGTCCGGGTGGAGTTCACGCGCGAGGCGGCGGAAAGCCTTCTTGATCTCGTCCTGCGATGCATCGCGGCGTACGCCGAGAACGGCGTAGTAGTCCGTGGCCACTTACGACTCCGCCAGGATCTGTCCGACGTAACGTGCCACTGCGCGTACCGCTCCCATCGTTCCGGGGTAGTCCATGCGGGTCGGTCCGACCACGCCGAGTTTGGCGACAGTTTCGCCGCCCGAACCGTAGCCGACCGAGACGACGGACGTGGAGTTCAGTCCCTCGTAGGCATTCTCATGCCCGATCCGTACGGCCATTCCCGACTCATTGGCCTCGCCGAGCAGCTTGAGGAGCACGACCTGCTCCTCCAGCGCCTCGAGCACCGGCCTGATCGTCAGGGGAAAATCATGTCCGAAGCGCGTGAGATTGGCGGTTCCGCCGATCATCAGCCGCTCCTCGGCCTCCTCGACCAGCGTCTCCAGCAGGGTCGCGAGCACGGTCGACACCGTGCTGCGGTCCTCCGACTCGAACGACTCCGGCAGGTCCTGCACGAGCTGCGGCACGTCGGTGAACCGGCGACCGACGACCCGGCTGTTGAGCCGCGCCCGCAGATCGGCGAGCGAGGTCTCGCCGAACGGTGTCTGGCAGTCGACGAGCCGCTGCTCGACCCGTCCTGTATCGGTGATCAGCACGAGCATGAGCCGGGCTGGAGCCAGCGACAGCAACTCGACGTGCCGGACCGTGGACCGGGTCAGGCTCGGGTACTGGACGACGGCGACCTGCCGGGTGAGCTGCGCGAGCAGCCGCACGGTCCGGCCGACGACGTCGTCGAGGTCGACGGCCCCGTCGAGGAAGTTCTGGATGGCCCGGCGCTCGGGCGTCGAGAGGGGTTTGACCCCCGCCAGCCTGTCGACGAAGAGCCGGTAGCCCCTGTCCGTGGGGATCCGGCCGGCGCTGGTGTGGGGCTGGGCGATGTAGCCCTCCTCCTCCAGCACGGCCATGTCGTTGCGCACGGTGGCGGGCGAGACGCCGAGCCGGTGCCGCTCGGTGAGCGCCTTGGAGCCGACCGGCTCCTCCGTCCCGACGTAGTCCTGGACGATGGCGCGCAGCACCTCGAGTCTGCGTTCGCTGAGCATCGCGCACACCTCCAGCTGGTCGTCGGCGCTCGTCGTGGTCGGTTTCATCTGCTTCGTTGGCACTCCGGGCGTTCGAGTGCCAGAGATCCCCCGGCCAGTGTACGGCCGGGTAGTCAGCCCCTGGCAAGGGAGGCCCGCCAGGGTAGCGTCGCGCCATGGACGTACGTTGGGAAGAGGCGGGCTGGGAGCGGCTGACCGGGCGGACCGGCCGGAGGCGGCTTCCGGTGTGGGACTGCACCGTGGGACTGGTGGTGGGGGACGAATCGGTCCTCCTGATCGATCCGGGCTCGTGCGTTCGGGAGGGTGCGCAGCTGCGGGCCGAGGCGGAGCGGCTGACGGGCCGGCGCGTGACGCATATCGCATTCACCCACGGACATTTCGATCACGTGCTGGGCGTGGCCGCGTTCGCCGGCGCCGAGGTGTACGGGGCGGTCGGACTGGACGCGGAGCTGTCGACCGGCCGCGACGGGCTGCGCGAAAGCGCGGTACGGCACGGACTGGACGCGGCGGAGGCGGCCGAGGCCGCGGACCTGCTGGTACTGCCGCGGCATCCGGTGTCCGGCGAGTGGACGCTGGAGCTGGGCGGGGTACAGGTGCTGCTGGCGAACGTCGGGCCCGGGCACACCCGGTACGACCTGGCGGTGTGCGTGCCGGGCGAGCGCGAGGTGGTGTTCTGCGGGGACCTGGTGGAGGAGTCGGGCGAACCGCAGGCGGGCCGCGACGCGGTGCCGGCGCAGTGGCCGGCGGCCATCGACCGCCTGCTGTCGCTGGGCGGGGAGGACGCCCTGTACGTGCCGGGTCACGGAGCGGTGGTCTCCGCGGCTTTTGTCCGTGCGCAACGGGACACACTGCGGGCGCAGTTCGGCGTGTCGGGCGCCTGAGACCGCCCCGTCTCCTAGTGTCGGCCGGATGCGTGAGTACTCCCCCGACCTGACCCCCCAGTGGAAGCGCGCCAAGGCCGTGCCGGAGGTGCCGGCCGAGCCCGACCTGGTGGTCGAGGTGGCGGGTACGGACTTCTGCGGCGCGGTGGTGGCCTGCGAGGCGGGCACGGTGACCCTGGAGGACCGCTTCGGCAAGCGCCGGGTGTTCCCGCTGGAGCCGCGGGGGTTCCTGCTCGAGGGGGCCGTGGTGACACTGACCCGCCCGTCGCGGGCCCCGCAGGCGCCGCTGCGCACCGCGTCGGGCTCCGTGGCGGTCCCCGGGGCGCGCGCCCGCGTGGCCCGCGCCGGGCGGATCTACGTGGAGGGCCGGCACGACGCCGAGCTGGTGGAGCGGGTCTGGGGCGACGACCTGCGGATCGAGGGCGTGGTGGTGGAGTACCTGGAGGGCATCGACGACCTCCCCGCCATCGTCGCGGACTTCGCCCCGGCCCCGGACGCCCGCCTGGGCATCCTGGTGGACCACCTGGTCCCGGGCTCGAAGGAGTCCCGTATCGCGGCGTCGGTGACCTCCCCGCACGTCCTGATCGTCGGCCACCCGTACGTGGACGTCTGGCAGGCGGTGAAGCCGTCCGCGCTGGGCATCGGGGCGTGGCCGGTGATCCCGCGGGGCCAGGACTGGAAGACGGGCGTCTGCCGGGCGCTGGGCTGGCCGGAGAACACCGGAGCCGCCTGGCGGCACATCCTGTCCCGCGTGACGTCGTACAAGGACCTGGAGCCCACCCTGCTGGGCTCGGTGGAACACCTGATCGACCACGTCACGGCCTGACCGCCGCATCGGGCCCCTCCGGCGTTTTGAGGTGCGGGGCTCAGGCAGGTGGCGCAGGCGCCGCCGCGCGGGGCTGCCTCCCCGCCCCGCCCTTCCACCGTTCCCCGGGCTCTGCCCGGCCCCGCCGGCGATCGAGGCGCCGGGTCAGTCGACCAGGTCGCGGACCACCGCGTCGGCCAGGAGCCGCCCCCGCAGGGTCAGAACGGCGCGCCCGGCCTCGTACGGGCCGGCCTCCAGGAGCCCGTCCGCCAGCGCCCGGCGGGACGCCGCAAGCCCGGCCGGGGCCAGCAGGGACAGCGGCACGCCGTCCACCAGCCGCAGTTCCAGCAGGATCCGCTCCACCCGCCGGTCCTCCGGGGACAAGAGCTCGCGCCCCGCGCCCGGCGAGCGCCCTTCGGCCAGGGCGGCGGCGTAGGCCCCGGGGTGCTTCACGTTCCACCACCGCACGCCGCCCACGTGCGAGTGCGCGCCGGGCCCGGCGCCCCACCAGTCGGCTCCGCGCCAGTACAGCTCGTTGTGCAGGCAGCGGCCGGCCTCCGAGGTGGCCCAGTTCGAGACCTCGTACCAGGAGTACCCGGCCTCGGCCATCACGGAGTCCGCGATCAGGTACCGGTCCGCGTGCACGTCGTCGTCCGTCATCGGGACCTCGCCCCGCCGGATCCGGCGCGCCAGCTGGGTGCCCTCCTCCACGATCAGCGCGTACGCGCTGATGTGATCGGGCCCGGCCCCCAGCGCGGCCGAGAGCGACGCCCGCCAGTCCTCGTCCGACTCCCCCGGGGTGCCGTAGATCAGGTCCAGGTTGACGTGCTCGAAGCCCGCCCCGCGCGCTTCCGCGACGCACGCCTCGGGCCGGCCCGGCGTGTGCGTGCGGTCCAGCACCTTCAGGACGTGCTGCTTCGCGCTCTGCATGCCGAAGGAGATCCGGTTGAAGCCGCCGGCCCGCAGTTCGGCGAGGTACGCCGGGTTCACGGACTCCGGATTGGCCTCGGTGGTGATCTCGGCGTCCTCGGCCAGGCCGAATTCGTCGCGGATCGCCGCGAGCATCCGCACGAGGTCCGCGGCCGGCAGCAGCGTCGGCGTACCGCCGCCCACGAACACCGTCCGGACGGCCCGCGGATCGTCCCCGAGCACCTTGCGGGCGAGGCGGACCTCGTCGATCAGGGTGTCGGCGTAGTTCTCCCGGGAGGCGAGCACGCCGCCGGTGCCGCGCAGCTCGGTCGCGGTGTACGTGTTGAAGTCGCAGTACCCGCAGCGCGTGGCGCAGTACGGGACGTGCAGGTAGAACCCGAGCGGCCGGTCCCCGGCACCCGCCAGGGCATGCGACGGCAGCGAGCCGTCTTCGGGCATGGGTTCACCGTCGGGCAGTGCGGAAGGCATGCACCCATTGTCCCGCACCCCGGCCGGCGGCCGGGCCGCTCGTCGGCTCCGGCCGGGCGTCCGGCGGCCGCCCGGCGGGCCGGCCGCCCCCGGGCCGCCGGCCCCGTACCGCCCGCCGCAGGCGCTACGCCTCCCGCGCGCCCTCGTACATCGCGTCGATCAGGTGCTTGAACTCACGCTCGACGGCCGGCCGCTTGAGCTTGAGGCTGGGCGTGAGGTCGCCGTGCTCCACGTCTAGGTCGCGGGGCAGGATCCGGAACTTCTTGACCGTCTGCCAGCGCTGGAGGCCCTCGTTCAAGGTCTGGACGTACGTCTCGATCAGCCGGTTCGTCTCCGCCGCGGCCAGGACCTCGGCGTACGTCTTGCCCTCGAGCCCGTTCTCCGCGGCCCAGCCCAGGATCGACGGCTCGTCGAGCGCGATCAGGGCGGCGCAGAAGTTCCGGTCGGCGCCGTGCACCACGATGCTCGACACGTACGGGCAGATCGCCTTGAACTGTCCCTCGATCTCGGCCGGGGCGACGTACTTGCCGTTCGAGGTCTTGATCAGGTCCTTCTTGCGGTCGGTGATGCGCAGGTAGCCGTCGGGCGAGAGCTCGCCGATGTCGCCCGTGTGCAGCCAGCCGTCCTCCTCCAGCACCTCGGCGGTCTTCTCGGGCTGCAGGTGGTAGCCCTGCATGACGCCGGGGCCGCGCAGCAGGATCTCGCCGTCGTCGGCGATGCGGACCTCGGTGCCGGGGAGCGGCTTGCCGACCGTGCCGGTGCGGTAGGCCTCGCCGGGGTTGACGAAGGAGGCGGCGCTGGACTCGGTGAGGCCGTAGCCCTCGAGGATGTTGATGCCGGCGCCGGCGAAGAAGTAGCCGATCTCGGGGGCCAGGGCGGAGGCGCCGGAGACGGCGGCGCGCAGCCGGCCGCCGAAGGCGTCGCGGAGCTTGGCGTAGACGAGCGCGTCGGCGATCTTGTGCTTGGTGGCGAGGCCGAAGGGAGCCGTGGCGCTGCCGGTGCGCCGGTAGTTGTCCTGGGTGACCTTGGCGTACTCGCGGGCCACGCCGACCGACCACTGGAAGATCTTGTACTTGGCGCCGCCGCCGGCCCGGGCCTTGGCCGCGACCCCGTTGTAGACCTTCTCGAAGATGCGCGGGACGGCCGCCATGTAGGTGGGCTGGACGACCGGCAGATTCTCGATGATCTTGTCGATCCGGCCGTCGACGGCGGTGACGTGCCCGACCTCGATCTGGCCGGAGGTCAGGACCTTGCCGAAGACGTGCGCGAGCGGCAGCCACAGGTACTGGACGTCGTCGCTGGAGATCATGCCGGTGGCGACGGTGGCCTTGGCCATGTACGACCAGTTGTCGTGCGGGAGCCGTACGCCCTTGGGGCGACCGGTGGTGCCCGAGGTGTAGATCAGCGTGGCGAGCTGGTCGGCGGTGATGGCCGCGATCCGCTCCTTGACCGCCTCGGGGTGCTTGGCGAGGTACTCCTTGCCGCGCGCCTCCAGGTCGGCGAGGGAGAGCACCCAGCCCTCCGGATCGCCGTCGGCCGGCACCGCGTCGGCGGACTCCAGGACCACCACGTGGGCGAGCTCGGGCAGGTCGGCGCGGCGCTCGCGGGCCTTGGCCAGCTGGGCCGCGTCCTCGGCGATCAGCACGCGGCTGGCCGAGTCGGAGAGGATGAACGCCGACTCCTCGGCGTTGGTGCTCGGGTAGATCGTGGTCACGGCGCCGCCGGCGCACATGACGCCCAGGTCGGACAGGATCCATTCGACGCGGGTGTTGGAGGCGAGTGCGACCCGCTCCTCGGGCTGCAGGCCGAGGTCCAGCAGGCCCGCGGCGATGCCGAAGACCCGCTCGGACGCCTGGCCCCAGCTCAGCGACTTCCAGTCGTCCGGGCCGCTGCCGCCGGCCGCGGGCACCGGGAACCGGTAGGCCTCGGCGTTCGGCGTGGCGGCGACACGCTCAAGGAAGAGGGCCGCCACGGTGGGCGGGCGGTTCTCGATCAAGGTCTGTGTGTCGCTCACGGACGTCCTCCGGACCACGCGGCAGGGCCTGTCATCCAAGGCGGTGGATGACGGCTTCCAACAGGGCTTGCAACCAGGGCATGTAACTGGCGAGTAACCAACGGCAGTGATCAGACTAGGGGGCCTCCGCCTGGCGCGTAAGGGCCCTTGAGACGCCGATTCATAACGAAACAGGCCCCCGTGCGGCTGCGCGGGGGCCTGTTCCGTATGCGGTTCAAAACCTTTCATGGCCGTTCGGGGCCGGGGGCTACTTCTTCTTGCCGCCGGACTCGTCGCTGGAGAGGACGGCGATGAAGGCCTCCTGGGGCACCTCCACCGAGCCGACCATCTTCATGCGCTTCTTGCCTTCCTTCTGCTTCTCCAGCAGCTTCCGCTTACGGGAGATGTCACCGCCGTAGCACTTGGCGAGGACGTCCTTGCGGATGGCGCGGATGGTCTCGCGGGCGATGACGCGCGAGCCGACGGCCGCCTGGATCGGCACCTCGAAGGCCTGCCGCGGGATGAGCTCGCGCAGCTTGGCGACGAGCCGCACACCGTAGGCGTACGCGGCGTCCTTGTGGGTGACGGCGGAGAAGGCGTCGACCTTGTCGCCGTGCAGCAGGATGTCGACCTTGACCAGGCTGCCGGACTGCTCGCCGGTGGGCTCGTAGTCGAGGGACGCATAGCCGCGCGTCTTGGACTTCAGCTGGTCGAAGAAGTCGAAGACGATCTCCGCGAGGGGGAGGGTGTAGCGGATCTCGACCCGGTCCTCGGAGAGGTAGTCCATGCCGAGCAGCGTGCCGCGGCGGGTCTGGCAGAGCTCCATGATCGCGCCGATGAACTCGGTGGGCGCGAGCACGGTGGCCCGGACGACCGGCTCGAACACGTCCGAGATCTTGCCCTCGGGGAACTCGCTCGGGTTGGTGACGGTGACTTCCTTGCCGTCCTCCAGGACGACGCGGTAGACCACGTTCGGCGCGGTGGCGATCAGGTCGAGGCCGAACTCGCGCTCGAGGCGCTCGCGGACCACGTCCAGGTGCAGCAGGCCGAGGAAGCCGACGCGGAAGCCGAAGCCCAGCGCCGCCGAGGTCTCCGGCTCGTAGACGAGCGCGGCGTCGTTGAGCTGGAGCTTGTCCAGGGCCTCGCGCAGGTCCGGGTACTCGGAGCCGTCGAGCGGGTAGAGGCCCGAGAAGACCATCGGCTTCGGGTCCTTGTAGCCGCCGAGGGCCTCGGTCGCGCCGTTGTGCAGGCTGGTGATCGTGTCACCGACCTTGGACTGGCGGACGTCCTTCACGCCGGTGATGATGTAGCCCACCTCGCCGACGCCGATGCCGTCGGCCGGGGTCATCTCCGGGGAGGAGACACCGATCTCCAGCAGCTCGTGGGTGGCGCCGGTGGACATCATCCGGATGCGCTCGCGCTTGTTGAGCTGGCCGTCGACCACACGGACGTACGTCACGACGCCGCGGTACGAGTCGTAGACCGAGTCGAAGATCATCGCGCGGGCGGGGGCGTCCTTGACGCCGACGGGGGCCGGGACGGTGGCGACGACCTTGTCGAGCAGGGCGTCGACGCCGAGGCCGGTCTTCGCGGAGACCCGCAGGACGTCCTCGGGCTGGCAGCCGACCAGGTTCGCGAGCTCCTCGGCGAACTTCTCCGGCTGGGCGGCCGGCAGGTCGATCTTGTTCAGGACCGGGACGATCGCGAGGTCGTTCTCCATCGCCAGGTACAGGTTGGCGAGGGTCTGGGCCTCGATGCCCTGGGCGGCGTCCACCAGGAGGACCGTGCCCTCGCAGGCGGCGAGGGAGCGCGAGACCTCGTACGTGAAGTCGACGTGCCCGGGGGTGTCGATCATGTTGAGGATGTGCGTCTTGCCCTCACCCTCGCCCGTGGTGGGCGCCCAGGGCAGTCGGACCGCCTGGGACTTGATCGTGATGCCGCGCTCACGCTCGATGTCCATGCGGTCGAGGTACTGGGCACGCATCTGCCGCTGGTCGACGACACCGGTGAGCTGGAGCATCCGGTCGGCGAGCGTCGACTTGCCGTGGTCGATGTGCGCGATGATGCAGAAATTGCGGATCAGCGCCGGGTCGGTACGGCTCGGCTCGGGCACGTGGCTGGGGATCGCGGGCACGCAGTGTCCTGATTCTCGGGTCGCAGTCGGAAGCGTTTCCGGCTCTCGTCGGATCTGTACGCAGGCTCCCATGGTCCCATGGACTGCGGGATGCGCTCGGTTTGGGCCGGTCGGAGCGTGCCTGGTAGCCTGGGCAGCTGTGTCTCGTATGCCCTCTCAGTTGGGGGTCCCTCCGGACGGAGTCTGGGGGAGGGACACAATCCGAAGATCAAACTCTGAACCTGAAAAGGCTCTTTCGTGGCGAACATCAAGTCCCAGATCAAGCGGAACAAGACGAACGAGAAGGCGCGCCTGCGCAACAAGGCCGTCAAGTCTTCGCTCAAGACCGCGATCCGCAAGGCCCGCGAGGCCGTGGCCGCCGGTGACGTCGAGAAGGCCACCGTGGCTTCTCGCGCTGCCGCGCGTGCGCTCGACAAGGCTGTCTCGAAGGGTGTCATCCACAAGAACGCCGCCGCCAACAAGAAGTCGGCGCTGGCCACCAAGGTTGCCACCCTTCAGGGCTGAGCTCCCTGATGTGATCGCCGGAACGGATCCAGCGGGCCCTCTCTCCCGCTCCTGACCGGCACCCCGCGCCGCACACGAAGCGTTCGCCACGCGGGTGCGGTGCAACCGAGAAGTAACCGAAGGCCCCGGTACCACCCTTCCCCAGGGCGGCACCGGGGCCTTCGCCTTCCCGGGCCCCCGCCGCGTGCGGCGAAGCCCCGTCCCAGCCCCGCCGGCGTTTGAGGCGCGGGGGGCCAGAAGCTCCGCTCGGCCGGCACGGCCGGGGGCTTCCGGCCGCCGGACACCCCCTAGCGGCGGGTCGGGCGCGCCGCGCGGGCCACGGCCACTACCGCCTTTTCCAGCGCGTACTCCGGGTCGTCGCCCCCGCCCTTGACCCCCGCATCGGCCGCGGCCACGGCGCGCAGGGCCTCCGAGACCCCGTCCGCCGACCAGCCCCGCATCTGCTGACGCACCCGGTCGATCTTCCACGGCGGCATGCCCAGATCCCGGGCCAGGTCTCCCGGCCGGGCCCCCCGCGGCGCGGAGGCGAGCTTGCCGATCGCCCTGACCGCCTGCGCCAGCGCGCTGGTGATCAGGACGGGCGCCACCCCGGTGGACAGCGACCACCGCAGGGCTTCGAGGGCCTCCGCCGCCCGCCCCTCGACCGCCCGGTCGGCGACCGTGAAGCTGGAGGCCTCGGCCCGCCCGGTGTAGTAGCGGCCGACCACGGCCTCGTCGATCGTGCCCTCGACGTCCGCGCACAGCTGCGCGACCGCACTGGCCAGCTCCCGCAGATCGCTCCCGATCGCGTCGACCAGCGTCTGGCACGCCTCTGGGGTCGCCGACCGGCCCAGCGTGCGGAACTCGCCCCGGACGAACGCCAGCCGGTCCGCCGCCTTCGTCATCTTCGGGCAGGCGATCTCCCGGGCCCCGGCCTTGCGGGCCGCGTCCAGCAGCCCCTTGCCCTTGGCCCCGCCCGCATGGAGGAGCACGAGGACGATCTCCTCGAACGGCGCCGCGAGGTAGGCCTTGACCTCCTTGACCGTGTCCGCGGACAGGTCCTGCGCATTGCGTACGACCAGCACCTTGCGCTCGGAGAAGAGCGAGGGGCTGGTCAGCTCGGCGAGCGTGCCGGGCTGGAGCTGCTCGGGGGCGAGGTCGCGCACGTCCGTGTCGGCGTCGGCAGCTCGCGCGGCCGCCACCACCTCCCGTACGGCGCGGTCGAGCAGCAGGTCCTCCTGCCCCACCGCGAGGGTGAGCGGGGCGAGCGGATCGTCGGTGGGGTTCTTCCTGGTGGCCATCGCGTCCAGCATCCCACGCCGCACTGACAGCCCCCCGCACCCCGGCCTCCCTCACCCGGTAGCCGAGAATGGCCGAGTGAACGTGCGACATGTACTGGTGCTGCCCGACCGCGACGCCGCCGAGGAGGCGGCCCAGGAGGCGGTCGACCGCTTCGGCCTTCCCGAGGAGCCGCAGCTGGTCCGCGACGCCCTGGCCGGTGAGGACGACGCCGAGGACGCCCAGTGGCTGGTGGTCGTCGAGGACCCGCAGGAACGGCTCGACGCCACGGTGCTGGACGGCCTCGCCGCCGAGTACGAGGGCTGGTTGGAGACCCCGTAACGCCCCGTGGGCCCGCTCTAGGGGGTGTCCGGCGGATCATGGCCGGGCCCGGGCTATCCGGCCCTGATCCGCCGGACACCCCCTAGGCCTTGTGCACGATCTGGATGTCCAGCGCCACTTCCACGCTCGAGCCGATCGCCGCGATCCCCTGCGCCAGCACGGACTGCCAGTTCAGGGAGAAATCCTCGCGGTGCAGCTCGGTGGTGGCCCGGCAGGCCGCGCGCGGTTCGCTCTCCAGCCCGGTGCCGAGGCCCAGGTACTCGGTGTCCAGGGTGACCGAGCGGCTGACCCCGTGCAGGGTCAGGGCGCCCGCCACGGCCCAGCGGCTGCCGCTGCGGTGGATGAACCGCTCGCTGTAGAACTCGACCGTCGGATGCCGTGCCGCGTCCAGGAAGTCGCCGGACCTCAGGTGGTCGTCCCGCATCCGCACACCGGTGTCGATGCTCGCCGCGTCGATGATCACGTGCATGGAGGAGTCCTCCATGCGCTCGGCTATCCGTACCGCGCCGGCGAACGTGTTGAACCGGCCGCGGATCCGGGCGAAGCCGATGTGCTGGGCCGTGAAGCCGATGGACGAATGCGTGGGGTCGAGTTCCCAGTGGCCGGGCGCCGGCAGCAGCGGCGGCTCGACGGCGTCGAGGATAATCTCCCCGGTGCCGGGCTGCGCCGGGTCCCCGACCAGCGTCGCCCCGTGGAACGGCGCGTAGCCCTCGGCGGTGACGGAGAGCCGGTACTCCCCCTCCGGCACGGCCGCGGTGAACCCTCCGTACGGGTCGGTCTCGCCGCTGACGATGCGCCGGCCGATCGGGTCGGTCACTTCGAACTTGGCCTGCCGGACCGGCTGGTGGACCGTGTCGAGGACACGGCAGCTGAGCAGCCGCGCCGTATGCGGCAGCGTCAGTGTCGCGGATGTGTGCGGACCGGCACTTCCGGCCGTCTCCATCCCCCTTCGGCGACCGAACATGGTTGATGCACCCCCGTGCTGTGTGGACTTGTACCGCTCTGGCGAAGACGCATTCGATCATGCTGTCGGGTTGTGGGCAAACAGAAAGACCGTGTCCGGTATGCCCGTGTCGGCGCCGCCGCCGGCGCGAGGGGAACGCCCGCATCTGCGGGCCGCTCCCGGCGACGGCGATCGAGCCGTCGGTGTCGGTGCGCAGTACGGTCGCGCCCAGGCTCCGCAGTTGCGCGAGCGTACCCGGTGAAGGGTGCCCGTAGCGGTTGCCCTCGCCGACCGGGACGATCGCGAGCCGGGGCCGGATCTTCGACTGCAGACCGGGGTCCTGGTGTGCGGAGCCGTGGTGGGCGACCTTGAGGACGTCGACCGGCCCCAGTTCCGGATGGGCCGTCAGGAGGGCTTGCTGTGAAGGGGGTTCGAGATCCCCGAGCAGGAGGAGGGTCAGGCCCGCGCCGCGCACCAGCAGGGCGACGCTGGCGTCGTTGGGCCCCTCCGGACGCGGGCCGTCGGGCGAGGGCCACAGCACCTGCCACTCCAGCGGTCCGGCCCGGCGCCGCTCCCCCGCCGAGGCCGGCACGACGGGCACGTGGGCGGCCGCCGCGGTCCGCCGGACGAACTCGGCCTGCCCGGCGGGCTCTTCCAGGGTGGTGGTCTGAATCACACCCACGGCCCGCCCCCGCAGCACCCCCGGCAGGCCGCCGACGTGGTCGGCGTGAAAGTGCGTCAGCAGGAGCAGCGGCACCCGGCGCACCCCCAGGGCGCGCAGGCATTCGTCCACCGGGCCCGGTTCCGGACCGGCGTCCACCACCACGGCCGTGCCCGGGCCGGCGGCGAGCACGGCGGCGTCGCCCTGGCCCACCGCGCACTGGACGTAGCTCCAGTCGGGCGGCGGCCAGCGGGTGAGCGTACGGGTGAGCTGCGGGGGCCGCAGGACGGCCAGGAGCAGCAGCACGGCCAGTGCGGAGCACACCCACGGCCGGTACCGGATCCGTGCGCCGATCACCACGACGGCCATGGTGGCGGCGGCCAGCAGCAGTCCTCCGGTGAGCCCGCCCGGCCAGGCCAGCTCCGCGCCCGGCAGCCGCGCCCCGGCCCGGGCGACGGCGGCGATCCACCCGGCCGGCACCCCCGCGCACCGCGCGAGCAGCTCCGCGACGGGCAGGGACAGCGGCGCCACCGCGAGCGCCGCGAAGCCGAGGACGGTCGCAGGACCCGCCGCGAGCTCGGCGAGCAGATTGCAGGGCACCGCGACCAGGCTCACCCGGGCCGAGAGCACGGCGACCACCGGCGCACAGACCGCCTGGGCGGCCGCGGCGGCACCCAGCGCCTCGGCGAGCCGGGGCCGCATCCCGCGGCGCCGCAGGGCTTCGCTCCAGCGCGGGCCGAGCGTGAGCAGGGACCCGGTGGCCAGGACCGAGAGCAGGAAGCCGGGGCTGCGGGCCAGCCACGGGTCGTGGAGCACCAGCAGCAGGGCGGCGGCCGCCAGGGCGGGGATCAGGGATCTGCGCCGCCCGGTGGCGATGGCCAGCAGGGTGATCGCGCCACAGGCCGCGGCCCTCAGCACGCTCGGCTCCGGCCGGCACACCACCACGAACGCCAGGGTCAGCGCCGTCCCGCACAGGGCCGTCGCCCGCAGGGACAGCCCGAGGCGGGGTGCGATCCCGCCCCGCTCGGCGCGCTGCGCGGCGGCGGGCGGGCCGATGAGCAGGAACAGCACCACGGTCAGGTTGGACCCGGACACGGCCAGCAGGTGCAGCAGGTCGGTGGCCCGGAAGGCCGCGTCCAGGTCGGGCGGCACCCGGGAGGTGTCCCCGACCACCAGCCCCGGCAGCAGGGCCCGGGCGTCCGGTGCGAGCCCCTCGGTGGCCTTGCGCAGCCCGGCCCGCAGTCTCCCGGCGAGCCGCTGGACGGTGCCGGGGCCGGCGGTCACCCGGGGAGGGGTGTCCCCGGCCGGGCGCAGCAGCGCCACGGCCCGCTCCCCGGCCCGGCCCGGGGCCAGCCGGGCGACGACCGCGACCCGGGTGGACGGCTGCAGCCGGGCCCACTGCGGATGCCCGGCCAGCACCCGTACGGGGGTCTCGATGCGGGTCTGCCTCCCGTCGGGCCCGGTCACCCGGGTCGCCACCGCATCCAGGACCACCACGGGCGGGCCGCTCCCGCTGCGCGCGGGCCGCGGGTCGGAGTCGACGGTGAGCTCGGCGAGGACCCGGGCGTGCTCCGCGGCCAGCCCCACGACCGGCCCGGCGCGCGCCTCGGCCCGCTGGAGGCCTGCCACACCGGCACCGGCGGCCGCGCAGAGCAGGGCGGCGGCCGCAGCCGTGCCGATCCGCCACAGCGACTCCGGACGCCGGCACGCGGCCAGGAGCAGCAGCCCTGCGCCGAGGACGCCGAGCACGGCCCCG
This sequence comes from Streptomyces sp. NPDC050448, assembly GCF_040655295.1. Classification (NCBI taxonomy): domain Bacteria; kingdom Bacillati; phylum Actinomycetota; class Actinomycetes; order Kitasatosporales; family Streptomycetaceae; genus Streptomyces; species Streptomyces sp. NPDC050448. Next base: position 28,094 of record NZ_JBFAJR010000005.1, read on the forward strand.
GCGGCGGTCCAGCCGGCCGGTGCGTCGAGGGCGAGGGCGGCCGCCGCCCAAGCGGCCGGCGCCGGTACCGCGAGGCGCAGATCCAGCGGGCCCGTCCCCTCGGGGCGGTTCACGGCCGGACCAGCTTGCGCAGGTCGGCGAACCGCCGCTCGCCGATGCCGTTGACCTGCCGGAGCTCGTCCACCGAACGGAAGCCGCCGCGGGCGGTGCGGAACTCCACGATGTGCTGCGCCAGCACCGGGCCGACCCCGGGCAGGCCGTCCAGCTGCTCCACCGTGGCCGTGCCGAGGCTCAGCGGACCGGCGGCGGAACCGGCGGCGGCACCCGGGCCCGGCCCGCCCGGGGCGGGCTGCGCCGGGGCGCCCACCACCACCTGTTCGCCGTCGACCAGCACCCGGGCCCGGTTGAGCCCGGTGGTGTCCGTACCGGGCCGCACTCCCCCGGCGGCGGCCAGCGCGTCCTCGACCCGCGAGCCGGCGGGCAGCCGCCGCACGCCCGGGTCGCGGACCTTGCCGCTGACGTCCACCACGATCCGCGTGCCGGCGCCTCCGGCGGCGACCGGGGGTCCGGGGCTCGGCGCGGGTGCCGGTGCCGGTGCTGGTGCCGGTGCCGTCGCCGGGGTGACCACCGAGGGCGCGGTCACCGGCTCCGGCCGGGCCGCCCAGTACTGCCGGGCGCCGAAGGCGACCGCGGCGACCAGCACCACCGCCACGGCGGCCACCGTACGCTGCTCCACCCCGCACCGGGCCTGCAGCCACACGGGCAGCCGCTCCCGTACGGCGAGCCGGATCGCGGCTCCGCCGGACAGCCGGATCTCCTCCGGCGGCCGGCTCCCCTCCGGCGGCCGGCTCCCCTCAGGCGGCCGGATCTCCTCCGGCGGCCGGATCTCCTCCGGCGGCGGATCGGCCACGGACCGGATCCCGGGCTCCGGGCCCGACACCGTCTCCGGTGGCGGGGCCTGCGGCGGGCCGCTGCCGCCGAGCAGGGCTTCGGCCCGGCGGCGCACCACCGCGGGCTCGGGGTGGTGCGGGCGGGCGCGGCCCCGGCGGTGGCGCAGCCGGCCGTCGGAGAGACGGGGACGGCCGGGTCCGCTGGTGGCTCCGGAGGGGTGCGGGGTACGTGTGCGAAGAGTCATGGCACGACGGTAGGGACGAATCCCGACCCCGGTCCGGATTTATCAATTCCGGTGGATATCCCGGCCGTTGTGGATAACCCGGCCACTCGTTCCGGTGACCAGCGGAGCGGGATCCGGTGACCAGCGGGGCGAGATCGGTGATCAGCGGGGTGAGACGACCGCCGCCAGCAGCCCCGGCCCCGTGTGCGCGCCGATCACCGCGCCGACCTCGCTGACGTGCAGTTCGACCAGGCCGGGGATGCGCTCACGGAGCCGGTGCGCGAGCTTCTCGGCCCGCTCGGGCGCCGCGAGGTGGTGCACGGCCACGTCGACGCTGCCCGCCCCGGCCCGCTCGACGGCCAGCTCCTCCAGGCGGGCGATGGCCTTGGAGGCCGTACGCACCTTCTCCAGCATCTCGATCCGCCCGCCCTCCAGCGTGAGCAGCGGCTTGACGGCGAGGGCCGAGCCCAGGAGGGCCTGGGCGGCCCCGATCCGGCCGCCGCGGCGCAGGTAGTCGAGGGTATCGACGTAGAAGTACGCCGACATGTCCGCGGCGCGCTTCTCGGCGGCGGCCACGGCCTCGTCGACGGAGCCGCCCGCTTCGGCCGCCTCGGCGGCGGCGAGGGCGCAGAACCCGAGGGCCATCGCGACCATGCCGGTGTCGACGACGCGGACGGGGACCGGGGCGGTCTGGGCGGCGAGCACGGCGGCGTCGTAGGTGCCGGAGAACTCGGCGGACAGGTGCAGGCTGACGATGCCGGTCGCGCCGGCCTCCGCGGCCGCCTGGTAGGCCCGTACGAACTCCTCCGGGCTGGGGCGGGAGGTGGTGACCGGCCGGCGCTTCTGCAGGGCCAGGGCGAGGCTGCGGGCCGAGATCTCGGTGCCCTCTTCGAGAGCCTCGTCGCCGAGGACCACGGTCAGCGGTACGGAGGTGATTCCGTGCCGCGTCATGGCCGGTTGGGGCAGGTAGGCCGTGGAATCGGTGACGATCGCGACATGGCGGGACATGAGCCGGAGGTTACCGCCAGTGGAGGTGGGACGGCAGCCCGACCCGTGGCCGGGGGCGGACCCGCTCGTGGCTCAGGTCGTCGTCTCCGGGCGCGGGGCCTTCTGCCACGGGTGGCGGGTCGCCGGGGCCGACGGGTTCAGGGCCGCCGGCTGCGGGTCCGGGGTGCGCCCGCCGCGGCCCGCCGCGGGCGCCGGGGCGCGGCCGGCGGACCCGGCGGGCCCGGCCGGGGGCGGCTGCTGGGCGTCCCACGCCGCTGCCGCTGCCGCGAGGTCGTCCACCGAATCGCGGGACCAGTCCCGCAGCGCATCCGATTCGACCTCGATCTGCGCCGACAGCGCCGAGAGGTCGTCCTCCGCGAAGCGCCGGGCGCGGTCGCGGGCGGCCCACCGCAGCGAGTCCGCGGCCTGCGTGATCTTGGCCGTCCGCTCCTTCAGATCCGGCAGCAGCGCGGCGATCCGCCCCCGGTCGGGCTCCTGCTCCAGCCGCTTCAGCTCGTCGTCCAGCTCGTGCCCGTGCGCGTTCAGCCGCTCGAACAGCCCGATCGACTCCTTCAGCGAGGCATCCGTCTGAACCCCCTGGTACAGCGCCTGCTGCGTGGCCCGCATCGACGTCCGCAGGTCCAGCCGCAGCTGTGCCAGCGCCCCCGCCACGCCCACCTGCCCGAAGCTCTTCGCCTTCAGCGCGGTGTCCTCCACGGTCCGGCGGGCCTGCGTGAGGGTGCGGTCCACGCCGCGCTGCGCCGCGCCGACCACCTTCACGGTGGCCCAGGCCCCCAGCCCCAGGAAGGCGAACAGCACCAACAGGGCAAAGATGATGATCAACGCGCCCGCCTCCATGAGAGGCTCCCTTCCCCTGCCGTTTCCGTCCCCTCCACCGTAAACGCCACGGGCAGGTCAGGGGTTCCAAACGAACCCCCAACCTGCCCGTACGGGAACACCCCTAGATCAGGGGCAAGGCGCCTCAGACGACGATGTTCACCAGCTTCGGCGCGCGCACGATCACCTTGCGGATCTCGGCCCCGCCCAGCGCCGCCACGACCGCCTCGTCGGCCAGCGCCAGCTGCTCCAGGTCACCCTCGGAGATCGTCGGCGGCACCTCCAGACGGGCCTTGACCTTGCCCTTGATCTGGACGACACAGGTCACGCTCTCGTCCACGACGTACGCCGGGTCCGCGACCGGGAAGTCCTGGTGGACCACCGACTCGCCGTGGCCCAGGCGCTGCCACAGCTCCTCCGCGATGTGCGGGGCCAGCGGGGCGATCAGCAGGACCAGCCGCTCCGCGACCGAGCGCTCCAGCGGGCGGCCCGCCTTGGTCAGCGCGTTGTTCAGCTCGGTGATCTTGGCGATGGCGGTGTTGAAGCGCAGCGCCGCCATGTCCGCGCCGGCCCCGTCGATCGCCTTGTGCAGCGCGCGCAGGGTGTCCTCGGCCGGCTCGCCGTCCACGACGGTGACCGCGCCGGACTCCTCGTCCACGATGTTGCGCCACAGGCGCTGCAGCAGCCGGTACTGGCCCACCACGGCCCGGGTGTCCCACGGACGCGAGACGTCCAGCGGGCCCATCGCCATCTCGTACAGCCGCAGGGTGTCCGCGCCGTACTCCTCGCAGATCTCGTCGGGCGTGACGGCGTTCTTCAGGGACTTGCCCATCTTGCCGTGCTCGCGCTTGACCGGCTCACCCTGGTGGAAGTAGCCGCCGCCCTGCTCCTCGACCTCGGCCGCCGGCACGTACACACCGCGCGAGTCGGTGTACGCGTACGCCTGGATCATGCCCTGGTTGAACAGCTTGTGGAACGGCTCGGCCGAGGAGACGTGGCCCAGGTCGAACAGCACCTTCGACCAGAAGCGCGCGTACAGCAGGTGCAGCACGGCGTGCTCGGCGCCGCCGACGTACAGGTCGACACCGCCGTGCGGCGCGCCCTCGCGCGGCCCCATCCAGTACTGCTCGATCTCCGGGTCGACCAGCGCGGACGCGTTGTTCGGGTCCAGGTAGCGCAGCTCGTACCAGCAGGAACCGGCCCAGTTGGGCATGGTGTTGGTCTCGCGGCGGTACGAGCGCACCCCGCGGCCGTCACCCAGGTCCAGCTCCACGTTGACCCAGTCCGCCTTGCGCGACAGCGGGGTCTCCGGCTTCGAGGTGGCGTCGTCCGGCTCGAACGTGCGCGGCGAGTAGTCCTCGACCTCGGGCAGTTCCAGCGGCAGCATCGACTCGGGCAGCGGGTGCGCGACGCCGTCCTCGTCGTAGACGATCGGGAAGGGCTCGCCCCAGTAGCGCTGGCGGCTGAACAGCCAGTCGCGCAGCCGGAAGTTGACCGTCCCCTCGCCGATGCCCTGCTCGGCCAGCCACGCCGTGATGGCGGCCTTGGCCTCGACGACGCCCAGGCCGTCCAGCGAGACGCCCTCGCCCGTCGAGTTCACGATGGTGCCGTCGTACGAGGAGAACGCGTCGTCCCACTCGGCCGGGTCGGCGTCGCGGTCGTCCGAGGGCTCGACGACGCAGCGCATCGGCAGCTCGAAGGCGCGCGCGAACGCGAAGTCGCGGCTGTCGTGCGCCGGGACGGCCATGATCGCGCCGGTGCCGTAGCCCATCAGCACGTAGTCCGCGATGAAGACGGGGACCTGGTCGCCGCTGACCGGGTTGGTCGCGTACGCGCCGGTGAAGACACCGGTCTTGTCCTTGGCCTCGGCCTGGCGCTCGACGTCCGACTTCCCGGCGGCCTGCTTGCGGTACGCGTCCACGGCCTCGCCGGGGCTCGCCGCGCCGCCGGTCCACACCTGGTGCGTGCCCTCGGGCCACTCGGCCGGGACGATCTTCTCGACCAGCTCGTGCTCGGGCGCCAGCACCATGTAGGTGGCGCCGAACAGGGTGTCGGGACGCGTGGTGAACACCGTGACGGCGTCGTCGCCGACCGCGAAGTCGACGCGCGCGCCCTCGCTGCGGCCGATCCAGTTCCGCTGCTGCAGCTTGATGGCCTCGGGCCAGTCCAGCGCGTCCAGGTCGTCCAGCAGCCGGTCGGCGTACGCGGTGATCCGCATGTTCCACTGGCTCAGCTTGGCCTTGAAGACCGGGAAGTTGCCGCGCTCGGAGCGGCCGTCCGCGGTGACCTCCTCGTTGGCCAGTACGGTGCCCAGCCCGGGGCACCAGTTCACGGGCGCGTCCGAGGCGTACGCCAGCCGGTGCTCGTTCAGTACGTCGGCGCGCTCGCCCGCGGTCAGGCCGGCCCAGGAGCGGCCCCCGGGGACCTCACGGGAGCCGTCCTCGAAGGCGGCGACCAGCTCGGCGATCGGGCGGGCCTTGGCCGCGTCCGCGTCGTACCAGGAGTTGTAGATCTGCAGGAAGATCCACTGGGTCCACTTGTAGTAGTCCGGGGCGATCGTCGCGAACGAGCGGCGCTTGTCGTGGCCCAGGCCCAGCCGGCGCAGCTGGACCTTCATGTTCTCGATGTTCGCCTCGGTGGACACCCGCGGGTGCGTGCCGGTCTGCACGGCGTACTGCTCGGCCGGCAGGCCGAAGGCGTCGAAGCCCAGGGTGTGCAGGACGTTGTGGCCGGTCATCCGCTGGTGCCGGGCGAAGACGTCGGTGGCGATGTACCCCAGCGGGTGACCCACGTGCAGGCCCGCACCGGACGGGTACGGGAACATGTCCATGATGAACTTCTTGGGCCGTGCGACGACCGCGGGGTCCCCGGCCAGGTCACCGGTCGGGTTCGGAGCCTCGTAGGTGCCCTGCGCGTCCCAGACGTCCTGCCAGCGTGCCTCGATGTCGGCGGCCATGGAAGCCGTGTAACGGTGCCCCTCGGCCGCCTCGGGGGCCGGGGTGTTCGTCTCGCTCATGATTTCTGAAGCTCCATCGATCGTCTCTGCCGTCTCTGCCTGCCCAAACGAAAAAACCCCTCGCACAGGAGGGGGCGCCGCGCCGATGCCGACCGTCTCGAAGGGTCGGCACTGATCAGCGCGGCTCGGTAAGCAGAAGGCGTACGGCACGCATGGCGCCAGGGTACCGCAGCGGTCCCGGCAGCCGCTCGACCGTTCCGCACAACGAGAAGCGGGCCACCCGATCCGGGTGGCCCGCTTCTCTTCTGTGGAGCTAAGGAGAATTGAACTCCTGACCTCCTGCATGCCATGCAGGCGCTCTACCAACTGAGCTATAGCCCCTTGCTTCTCTGCCGCCGGGCCCCTGCTCGGTTTCCCTTGCCGGTTCCCCCTGGCGACATCGAGAACATTACACGGTCATGGCCCAGGTCCAAAAATCGGTTTCCGGGCGCTCAGGCTCGCCCGGTTCGCCCCTGTTCCGCTCTGCGGCTCTACGCTCTGGCGAACTGGTAGAACCGCTTGAGCGTGCAGTGCTCGTCGAGCAGCCGGCCGTAGATCGGCTCCCCTTCCAGCTCGCGGTACGTCTCGATCGGGTCGCCTTTTATGATCAGCGCCCGCGCGCATTCCTCGCACCAGTACTGGTAGTCGGGGTTGACCGGGTCCATGTCCCGCACGATCGGCGTGCCGTTGTTGCACCAGTCGCACCGCCGCCGGTGTGCACCCATCCGTCAGCGACTCCCTCCCGCATCGGGCCGTCGACTCCCCCTCCGGCGGTCCGATTCTGCCACGCGGGTACGGGGCAGGTCAGCAGGCACCGAAGGAACAAACGGAAGGATCCCGCCCCCTGTTGGGGACGGGATCCTGATTGTGGAGCTAAGGAGAATTGAACTCCTGACCTCCTGCATGCCATGCAGGCGCTCTACCAACTGAGCTATAGCCCCGCTCTCCGCTGCGCTCCCCCCGTTTCCGGTGTTCTGCGCTGCGAACAAGAAGAACTCTAGCCTGTGACCAGCCGGAAAGTGAAATCCGGGTGGGAGCCGCCCTGAGGCGGACTCAGTCGTCGTCGCCGAGCACCGGTTCCGGCAGCGTGCCGGCGTTGTGCTCCAGCAGACGCCAGCCGCGCGCGCCCTCGCCGAGGACGGACCAGCAGCAGTTGGAGAGCCCGCCCAGGCCCTCCCAGTCGTACGCCGCCAGGCCCAGCAGCCGGCCGATGGTCGTACGGATGGTCCCGCCGTGGCTGACCACGACGAGCGTGCCGCCCTCCGGCAGCCGGCCGGCGTGCTCCAGCACCACCGGCGCCGCCCGGTCGGCGACCTCGGTCTCCAGCTCGCCGCCGCCACGGCGGACGGGCTCGCCGCGCTTCCACGCCGCGTACTGCTCGCCGTACTTCGCGATGATCTCGTCGTGCGTGAGGCCCTGCCACTCACCGGCGTACGTCTCGCGCAGCGCGGCGTCGTGCGCCACGGGCAGGCCCGTGACGGCGGCCAGCTCGGCCGCCGTGGCGGAAGCCCGCTGCAGATCGGAGGCCACGATGGCGTTCGGCTTCAGCGAGGCGAGCAGCCGGGCGGAGCGGCGCGCCTGCGCCACACCCGTCTCGGTCAGCTTGATGTCCGTGGAGCCCTGGAAGCGGCGCTCCAGATTCCACGAGGTCTGGCCGTGTCGCCAGAGGACGATCTTCCGGCCGGTCTTCCCGGTGGCGGTCGCACTCAGAACAGATCACCGTCCAGCTCGTCGTCGCCCGCCGCCTCGCGCAGCTTGGCGTGCTCCTCGGCCTTGCCCTTGGTGAGCTTGGCGTCCTCGGGCAGCTCGATCTCGGGGCAGTCCTTCCACAGGCGCTCCAGCGCGTAGAAGACCCGCTCCTCGCTGTGCTGCACGTGGACGACGATGTCGATGTAGTCGAGCAGGATCCAGCGGGCGTCGCGGTCGCCCTCGCGGCGCACCGGCTTGGCGCCGAGCTCCTTCAGCAGGCGCTCCTCGATCTCGTCGACGATCGACTTGACCTGGCGGTCGTTGGGCGCCGAGGCGAGCAGGAAGGCGTCGGTGATCGACAGCACGTCGCTGACGTCGTACGCGATGATGTCGTGCGCGAGCCGGTCGGCCGCGGCCTGGGCGGCGGCGGTGATGAGCTCGATGGAGCGGTCCGTGGCGGTCACTGGCCATGCTTTCGGGTTGGCGGGCAGATCCTTACAAGGGTCTCATGTACCGCCGACCCCGCCCGCGCTGAACGTCCCGCGCGGGCGGAGGCACCGCCTGAGGGCCTGGCCAGGCCCGGGTCAGGACGGTTTGTAGTCCTTGCCCAACGTCACCACGACGTCGGCGTTCACGGCGTTCTCGCCCTTCTTCACGACGGTCTCCGGCAGGCCCAGCGTCTTGGCGACCTCGATCGCCTTGGCCCGCTGTGCGTCGTCCTGGTACGTGATCTGCGTGGCGGGCTGGGTCTTGTCGGCCTTGCCGCCGTCCACGAAGGTGTAGCCGCCGTTCAGCAGGGCCGCCTTCGCCGCGACCTGCGTCTTGTCGTCGCCGGTGGCGTCCTTGAGGCCGACGCGCGGCGCGGTGCCGGCCTGGGCCGCCGTGAAGCTTCCGCCGAGCACCTCCTTGACGACGTTCTTGTTGGCGTCGTCGGTGAGCGCGCCGTCCGGCTTCACCCCCAGGACGTCCGTGCGGTACGCGTCGGCGCCCTCCTTGGCGTGCTCGCCGAGCCTGGCCAGCAGGGCTCCGAGGGTCTGGGCGTTCAGGGAGGGGTCGAGGATCTGGCCCATGCTCTCGACGGTGACGGTCGCCGACTTCGGGTCGCCGGGGATCTTGCGCAGCACCCCGTAGAGCACCTTGCCGAGGCGGTCCAGTTGCTTGGCCTCGGGCTCGCCCTGGGCGCGGTAGGTGGCGTACGCGACGGCCATCGCGCCGCTGAGGTGCTGCTTCGGGCCCTGCCCCACGGCCGGGATCTTGGCGGCGTCGTCGGCCGGGACCGCGGTGTCGGTGTCGATGTCGATGCCGCCGACCAGCTCGACCAGGTTCTCCAGGAAGGGGGTGTCCAGGCGCCACGTACCGCCGATGTGGGTGCCGAGCACCGAGTCGAGGGAGTCCCGTACGCCCGAGCCGCCCTCCTCGACCGCCTTGCCGAGGGCCGTGCCGGTGCCGTCGTCCTTGGAGACGCCGAGCGTGTTCGGCAGCAGGACGGTGGCGCCCTTCTTGGTGGTGACGTTGTCGACGAGCAGCGCCGTGGAGGTGCCGCCCTTCTTGGTGTTGTACAGGTGGACGACGATCATGTCGCGCTTCTGCGGTCCGGCGGCGGCCGCGGCGTCCTTCTTCTGCCCGGGGCCGTCGAGGAACGGCAGCTTGCCCGCGTACCAGAGGTAGCCGGCGCCGCCGACGACGAAGAGGGCGAGGACGACGATCAGGGCGACCACCCGGTTGCGGCCGCGGCGGCGGGCCTCCTCGCGGCGCTCGGTCCGGCTCTCGGTGAACTTGAGCCAGTCGATGACGTCCTCGGAGTCCTCGTCCGGCTGGTCGATGAAGGCGAACTGATCGGTGCGGTAGTCCGGGGCGGACGGCTCGTCCTCGGCCCGGCGCGGTTCGGGGACCTGGGCGGGGCGCGGGGGCTGCGGCTCGGCCACGGGGGCGGGGGGCTCGGCGGCGGCCTGCTGCGGGATCCACTGCTGGGTCTGCTGCGGGTGCTGCGTGTCGTACCCGTAGGCGGGGGCCTGGGTGTACTGCTGCTGCCCGTAGTCCGGGGCGGCCGGCTGCTGCGGCTGCTGCTGGTAGTACGCCTGCTCGGGCTGCCGGCCGTAGCCCTGGTGGTCGTAGCCGTACTGCTGCTCGTACTGCTGCCCGGGGGCGGGCTGGGCGGCGGGCTGCGCGGGCACCTGGCCGTACACCGGCCGCCCGTAGGCGTCGTACCCGATGAGCTGCTGCTCCTGGGCTGTGTACGGGTCGTACGGCTCCTGTCGGTCGTTCACCGCGGGGCCCCTCTCTCCGGAAGCTCAGGCTCCCCGGTACAGCTCACGCTTGTCGATGTAGCGCACCACACCGTCGGGCACCAAATACCAGACAGGGTCCCCCTGGGCGACCCGTGTGCGGCAGTCCGTGGAAGAAATCGCCAGCGCGGGCACCTGCACCAGGGAGACGCCGTCCTCGGGGAGCCCGTCGTCGGTGAGCACGTGGCCCGGCCGGGTCACTCCGATGAAGTGGGCGAGCGAGAAGAGCTCGTCGGCGTTTCGCCAGGTCAGGATCTGGGCGAGGGCGTCGGCACCGGTGATGAAGAAAAGGTCGGCGTCTTCGTTGAGCGCGCTCAGATCACGCAGGGTGTCGATCGTGTACGTCGGCCCGCCGCGGTCGATGTCGATGCGGCTCACCGAGAACTGGGGGTTCGAGGCCGTCGCGATGACCGTCATCAGATAGCGGTCCTCGGCGGGGGACACGGCGCGCTGGGACTTCTGCCACGGCTCGCCGGTCGGCACGAACACCACCTCGTCGAGGTGGAACAGGGCGGCCACTTCACTGGCGGCCACCAGGTGTCCGTGGTGGATCGGGTCGAAAGTCCCGCCCATCACGCCGAGCCGGCGCTTGACCGGGCCGGTAGGCATCTCCTGCTCTCCCATGAGCGCAGAGCCTACTGGCCCGGCGGAGCGGTGCCGACCCGCGATCGAGCGTGCGCGCGACGGGGGCTTCAGCGGTCGCGGTTCAGGCGCGAGGTCACCCAGAGCATCAGCAGCAGGACGCACAGCGCGCCGCCACCGGTCAGGAACGGGTTCAGGCTGTCGTGGTTGCCGCCGTGCTGCTCGGCGCCCTCCGACGCGAGAACGACCAGGTTGTGGGCGGTGGAGGAGAGGCTCATCAGGCAGATACCTATCGAGTCGGGGAGCGGGCGGAGACTTCGCTCACATCGTATGCGGGGGCCTGGGGCACGCTCACGCCGACTCAGGCGTTGGAGAGGATAGACACAGCAGCGCACAGGCCGATCAAGGGGGAGGGCGTTATGACGGAGTCCGGGTTCGAGAAGGTGCCGGCGAGGGACCGCAGGAGGTTTCCCGGCATTTCCTCGCGCGCGTACGAGCACCCGGCGGACCGCTCGGCGCTGGTGGCGCTGCGCAAGCTGACCGGGTTCGACACCGTGTTCAAGGCCCTGAGCGGACTGCTTCCGGAGCGGAGCCTGCGCCTGCTCTTCCTGTCGGACTCCGTCCGGGTCGGCGAGACGCAGTTCCCGCACCTCCACGAGATGCTGCGCGACGCCTGTTACATCCTGGACCTGGAGAAGGTCCCGCAGATGTACGTGCAGCAGGACCCGAGGCCCAACGCCATGTGCATCGGGCTGGACGAGCCGATCATCGTGGTGACGACCGCCCTGGTCGAGCTGCTCGACGAGGAGGAGATGCGGGCGGTCGTGGGCCACGAGGTGGGCCACGCGCTGTCGGGGCACGCGGTGTACCGCACGATCCTGCTGTTCCTGACGGCTCTGTCGCTGAAGGTGGCGTGGATCCCGCTGGGCAATGTGGCGATCATGGCGATCGTGACCGCCCTGCGGGAGTGGTTCCGCAAGTCGGAGCTGTCGGCGGACCGGGCCGGGCTGCTGGTCGGGCAGGACGTGAACGCCTCGATGCGCGGCCTGATGAAGATCGCGGGCGGCAACCACCTCCACGAGATGAACGTGGACTCCTTCCTGGCCCAGGCCGAGGAGTACGAGTCGAGCGGCGACCTGCGCGACTCCGTGCTGAAGATCCTCAACATGCTGCCGCGGACGCATCCCTTCACCACCGTGCGGGCGGCCGAGCTGAAGAAGTGGTCGCAGAACCGGGACTACCAGCGGATCATGGACGGCCACTACCCGCGGCGGGACGAGGACAAGGACACCTCGGTGACGGACTCCTTCCGGGAGTCGGCCGCGCACTACGCGGACGCGGTGCGCAGCAGCAAGGACCCGCTGATCAAGCTGGTCGGCGACTTCGCGGGCGGCGCGGCCGGCGTCGGCGGCAAGCTGCGCGACAAGTTCACGGCCGCGGCCGGCGGCGCCGGTACGGGCACGGGCACGCGCACCGAGAACAAGGGCGACGGCGCTACGGAGAAGGGCTGACGGAGGCGGTCCCGCCGGGCGTGGGCGGCGCCAGTACGCCGCACAGCCCGGCGGTGCGCCTCGGGGTGCCGCTGGCGTACGGGTCGCTCACGGCCGGGCCGACCGTGGTCGGTCCGGCCCCTGCCAGGACCGGCCGGAAGCCTTCGGCGGGCTCGGCGGAACAGTCCTGCGGACCGGCCATCACATAGGCCGAGACCAGCTCCGCCCGCCGGGCCGCGAGGTCTTCCCGGTCGAAGCGCAGCCGCAGCTCGCGCCGGACGGTGAAGAGCGAGGCGCCGTCGGCCGCGGCCGGGGATCCGGTGGCGGGGCGCACGGCGTACACGAAAGCGTGGTCGGTGGTCACCTCGAGCACGTCCGCGGAGACCTCCTCGAAGGCGAGGGTTCCGCTCACCCGGACCCGGGTGTCGGCCACGACGGCCGTGCCCGGGTCGAAGCGGACCAGCCAGCCGGTGGCCGCGTGCTGCCCGTCGCCGGAGGGCGAGGTCATGCTGCGGTCGAACTGCGCCAGCTGGTCGGGGTCGAGCAGGACCCGCACGGGCCGGGTGGCGGTGCCGGCCAGCACGTCGGGGTCCAGCGAGGACTGCACCAGGTAGTCCTTGGCGATGGACAGCGCGGTGACGACCTGGCCCTCGGTGAAGTGGTGGGTGCGGCGCGCGGCGGGCAGGGTGATCCCGGCCGCCCCGACGCGGAAGTCGGCCGCAGGGCTCTTCGCGTACAGGTCGACGGGCCGCCCGCCGACCACCGCGCCCGCCGGCGCGAGGGGCACGACCGTGCTGCTCAGCGGATCGGTCCGGCCGGCGGCCGGAAGTGCGGCCGGGCTGCTCAGGCCCATGTAGACGGCCGCGGCGAAGGCCACGGCGATGAGCAGCACCAGCAGCATGCCCTGGCGGGCGCCGCGGCCGGGGGTGCTGGTCCGGGGCCGGGAGGGCCCGCTCCCGGACCAGATGGACCGGCTGCGTACGGCCCGCGCGTGCTCGCCCATCCGTTCCTGGGCGGAGAACTCCTGGAGGCGGGCAGCCCGGACGAAGTCCTCGTCGAACACCACCGACCGGTACTCGTCCGACCGGTACTCGTCCGATCGGAATTCCTCGTCGCCCCCGCCGATGCCCTCGGGGGTGCCGTCGGGTGGATCTCCTGGCACGGCCATTGCTTCTCCCCGCTGTCCCCGCTTCAGAGAAGCCCCCGGCTCCGGCGAACGCGAGTGGGGTCGTACCTTCAGGGTTGGCGGCCGACGGGGTACATAAACGCTCCGGCGCCGCTGACTTCCGTCAGCGGGGTGCTGGCGGGCGCGGGAGCGTGGTCCGCGTCGCGCGAGGCGCTGCGGTAGACGGCGCTGAAGGCGAGGGCGACCATGCCGAGGCCCATCACGAAGGCGAGCACCCAGGCGACCGGGCGCAGCCAGCGCGAGCGGCCCCGGTAGGGGCGCAGGGCGCCGCCGTAGGCCCCGTACGGGCCTTCCGTGAAGCCGGGGCCGTGTTCCCAGCCGGGTTCGTCGAGGCCGTACCCGTCGGTGCGGCCGTAGCCGTACCCGTCGTGGTCGTCGTCGGACGTCCAGCCGCCGGCGACGGCGCGGGCGGCTTCCGCCTCCGCGCGCGCCCGGTCGGCGGCCCGCTGTCGCTCTGCGGCGCTCGGTTCATGGATTTCGGCGCTCCGGACGAAGTCCTCGTCGAACACCACGGAGGCGAAGTCCTGATCCGCGCCTCCGCGGTCGTCGTTGTCGGGCTCCCCGTCGTCCGGGATCTTGCCCCCCACGTCGTCCGGCACAGCAACAGCCTAGACCTGGGGCACTGCTTTGGGCAGGGTGTACGCCGAAATCCGGCCACCCGGTGTTCGGTGTCCGACTACCGAACGTGACCGTCGCCCGTGACGATGTACTTGGTGGAGGTGAGCTCCGGAAGGCCCATCGGGCCCCGGGCGTGCAGCTTCTGGGTGGAGATCCCGATCTCGGCGCCGAAGCCGAACTGGCCACCGTCCGTGAACCGGGTGGAGGCATTCACGGCGACCGTGGTCGAGTCGACCAGCTGGGTGAAGCGGCGGGCGGCGGCCTGCGAGGTGGTGACGATCGCCTCGGTGTGGCCGGAGGTCCAGCGGCGGATGTGGGCGACGGCGTCGTCGAGGGAGTCCACGACGCCGGCGGCGATGTCGTAGGAGAGGTACTCGGCGGCCCAGTCCTCGTCGGTGGCGGGGAGCGCGGTGGCCTTGGTGTTCTCGGCGGCCGCGAGGACCCGGGCGTCGCCGTGGACGGTGACGCCGGCGTCGGCGAGGGCGTCGAGGGCGCGCGGCAGGAAGGCGTCGGCGATGTCGCGGTGCACGAGGAGGGTCTCGGCGGAGTTGCAGACGGAGGGCCGCTGGGCCTTGGAGTTGATGAGGATGTCCACGGCCATGTCGAGGTCGGTCTGGGCGTCCACGTAGACGTGGCAGTTGCCGGTACCGGTCTCGATGACCGGGACGATGGACTCCTCGACGACGGTCTTGATGAGGGAGGCGCCGCCGCGCGGGATGAGGACGTCGACGAGGCCGCGGGCGCGCATCAGCTCGCGGACGGAGTCACGGGACTCGCCGGGGACCAGCTGGACCGCGTCGGCGGGCAGGCCGGCGCTCTCCACGGCGTCGCGGAGGATGGCGACGAGGGCGGTGTTGGAGGCGTAGGCGGAGGAGCTGCCGCGCAGCAGGACCGCGTTGCCGGACTTGAGGCAGAGGGCGGCGGCGTCGACGGTGACGTTGGGGCGGGCCTCGTAGATGATGCCGACGACGCCGAGCGGGACGCGGATCTGGCGGAGGTCGATCCCGTTGGGGAGGGTCGAGCCGCGGACGACCTCGCCGACGGGGTCGGGAAGGGCGGCGACGTCGCGCACGTCGGAGGCGATGGCGCGGACGCGCTCGGGCGTGAGGGTGAGGCGGTCGACGACGGTCTCGCTGGTGCCGGCGGCGCGGGCCTTGTCGGTGTCGACGGCGTTGGCGGCGACGATCTCGGCCGTACGGGCCTCCAGGGCGTCCGCGATGGCCAGGAGCGCGGTGTCCTTGGCGGACCGCGGGAGGGGGGCGATGGCCGCGGCGGCCGTGCGGGCCGCTTGCGCGGTGGCGATCACGGGCGAGACGGTGGCGTCGAGCGAGGTCATGCCGCCCAGGGTAGTCCCCGGACCCGCCCGGGCCGACGGGGTTCCAGCCCCCGAGACGCCCGTCCCGGTCTGGCCCGCGCGCCACTCCCGGACGCTTCCCGGGCTTCGGCCACCGCGCCGTCCGGCGGGGACCAGGGACCGGGCTCGGGGCTCCGCCGCCGTCCGGTGCCGGCCGGGGGCGGGTGCGGGTGGTGGTGGTCCCTGCGGGGCTCGTCCCCTGCCCGCCCTTCCACCGTCCCTCCCCCGGCTACCGCTGGGAGGTGCCCCCAGGGGCTCCGCCCCGGACGCTGGAAAGACCCGGGGGCTCCGCCCCCGCACCCCCGCGCCTCAAACGCCGGCGGGGCTGGATCTGCCCGGCGGGCCGAAGCCCGCGAAGCGGTGCGAGGCGGGCATCAGTACGGGTGCACGCCCACGGGGTGGGCCGGGGGCGGGCCGTAGCCTTCTGCCACCCGGAGGTGGTAAGTGGCCCGGTCGATGACTTCCAGCCCGACGATCTCCCACGGCGGGAGCTGCGCCGAGGAGCGGTGTTCGCCCCACAGCCGCAGGGCGACGGCCGCGGCGTCGTGGAGGTCGCGGGCCTCCTCCCAGTACCGGATCTCCGCGTGGTCGTCGGCGTATCTGCTGGTCAGCAGGAAGGGGTGGTCATGGGCCAGCTGTTCCAGCCCGCGTCGGACCTCGGTCAGCGGAGCCGGCTTGCCCGAGACGCTCAGGGTGACGTGCCAGAGTCGGGAGGCATCGCCGCTCTCGTCCCCGCCGCCGCTGATGCTGGTCAGCGCTCGTCTCACCAGCCGCCTCCTGTCTGCGCCATGCCTGTACGCCCCTCACAGTTGACCAGTCCCCGGCCCGCCGCGCGGCGGTTTTACCGAACCTCAGCCCTGCAGCAGGACCAGATCGTCGCGGTGTACGACCTCGCGCTCGTACTCCGGGCCGAGTTCCTTCGCCAGCTCCCGGGTGGAGCGGCCGAGGAGCTGCGGGAGCTCCTTGGCGTCGAAGTTGACCAGCCCGCGGGCCACGGCGCGGCCGTCGGGCGCGCGCAGTTCCACCGGATCGCCGGCGACGAATTCGCCCTCGACGGCGGCGATCCCGGCGGGCAGCAGGGAGCTGCCGCGTTCGGTCACCGCGCGTACGGCGCCCTCGTCCAGGACCAGGTGCCCCTGCGGGGTCGAGGCGTGCTGGAGCCACAGCAGCCGGTCCGCCGAGCGGCGGCCCGTGGCGTGGAAGTGCGTGCCGGTCGGCCGCCCGGCCAGGGCGTCCGCCGCCTGGCTCGCCGAGGTGAGGACGACCGGGATGCCGGCCGCCGCCGCGATCCGTGCCGCCTCGACCTTGGTGACCATGCCGCCGGTGCCCACGCCCGCCTTGCCGGCGCTGCCGATGGAGACGTGGGCGATGTCCTCGGGGCCGCGCACCTCGTCGATGCGGGTGGTGCCGGGCAGCGACGGGTCGCCGTCGTACAGGCCGTCCACATCGGACAGGAGCACGAGGAGGTCGGCGCGGACGAGGTGGGCGACGAGGGCCGCGAGCCGGTCGTTGTCGCCGAAGCGGATCTCGTCCGTGGCGACGGTGTCGTTCTCGTTGACGACCGGCAGGGCTCCCATGGCCAGGAGCTGGTCCAGGGTCCGGTACGCGTTGCGGTAGTGGGCGCGCCTGCTGGTGTCGTCGCTGGTCAGCAGCACCTGGCCGACGCGGACTCCGTACCGGGCGAAGGAGGCGGTGTACCGGGCGACCAGCAGCCCCTGCCCGACGCTGGCGGCGGCCTGCTGCCGGGCCAGGTCCGTGGGGCGGCGGCGCAGGCCGAGCGGGGAGAGTCCGGCGGCGATGGCTCCACTGGAGACGAGGACGATCTCCTTCTCGCCGCCGCTGCGGGCCTTGGCCAGTACGTCGACCAGGGCGTCCACCCGGTCGGCGTCGAGTCCGCCGGCCGCGGTGGTCAGGGAGGAGGATCCGACCTTGACCACGATCCTGCGGGCGTCCACGACACCTTGCCTAGCCGCTGACACGTCTGTCCCCTTGCCCCTTGCCGGTACGTCTGCCACCTCAATCTACGGGGTGGTGCGCGGCGCCCGCGCAGGGGTTTCAGACCGTGGACTCAGCCGGCGGGCCCGCTGCGCGCAGGCTCCGGGTCCCCGGCCTGCGCGGCGGCGCCGGGGACGAGGATCTTGCGGGACAGCAGGAAGGTGAACGGGATGGCCACGACGGCGGCGACGAGCGGGGCGATCCGGGTGTCGAGCCCGGCCCAGGTCACCAGGGCGTAGAGCCCGACGGACTGGATCACGTAGTTCGTGACGTTCGTCAGGGGGAAGAGGAGGAACTTCTTCCAGGTGGGCCTGGTCCGGTAGGTGAAGTAGGTGTTCATGAAGAACGAGCCGACCATCGCCAGCAGGAACGCGAGGGTGTAGGCGAGGAAGTACGGCATCCACGGGTGCAGGAGCAGGTAGATGGCGAAGAAGGTGCCGGTGTTGACGGCGCCGACGAGGCCGAAGCGGAAGATCTGGCCCAGCTGGCTTCGCATGGGTCAGTGCACCTCGCGCTCGGCGGAGACCGTCAGGCGCGAGGCGGACAGGCCGCCCCGTTCGCGCTCCGCCCGGACCCCGGCGGCGTCGGGCCGGGCCTGCGGGTCCGCGCCGTGCGCCTCCTTCACCAGGAAGTGCGGGCGGCGCTTGGTCTCGTAGTAGATCCGGCCGATGTATTCGCCGATCAGACCCAGCATGATCATCTGAACGCCGCCGATGCCGACGATGATCGCCACGAGGGTGACGTACCCCGGCGCGTCGATCCCGTTGGTCATGGCCATGATGGCGATGTACAGGGCGTACAGGGCGGTCAGGGCCACCAGTGACACGCCGGCCCAGATGCCCATGCGCAGCGGCCGGTTGTTGAAGGAGATCAGCCCGTCCATGGCGTAGTTCAGCAGGGAGCCGAACTTCCACTTCGTCTCGCCGGCCTCGCGCTGGGCGTTGCGGTAGTCGAAGTGGACGGTGTCGAAGCCGATCCAGGAGAAGAGTCCCTTGGAGAAGCGGTTGTACTCCGGCAGCGACAGCAGCGCGTCCACGGCCGGCCGGGACAGCATGCGGAAGTCCCCCACGCCGTCGGTGAGCTCCACGTCGACCCAGCGGTTGACGCCCCGGTAGTAGAGGCGGCTGAGCGCGGAGCGGACCTTCTTGTCGCCCTCGCGGGTGCGCCGGGCGATGATCTGGTCGTGGCCCTGCCGGTGGTAGTCGAGCATGGTGGCGATGAGCTCCGGCGGGTGCTGGAGATCGGCGTCCATGATCACGACGGCGTCGCCGGTGGCCTCGCGCAGGCCGGCGAGCATGCCGGCCTCCTTGCCGAAGTTGCGGCTGAAGGAGACGTACCGGGTGCGGTCCCCGTGCTCGGCGGCGATCTCACGGAGCTTGGCGAGCGTACCGTCGCGGCTACCGTCGTCGACGTAGCAGACCTCGTACTCTACGGGCAGGGCGTCCAGGACCCTGCGGATCTCCACGTCGAAGCTGTCGATCACGGCTTCTTCGTTGTAGCAAGGGACGACTACGGACAGCTTCGTCATGAACACTTCCTGCTGGGTCCGAACGGGTGATTGTCGGCGACCGGACCCGCCACACACCTCTTGCTGAGAAGTATGCACGCCGAGGGTCGGCCTGCCGGAGCCGAGCGCGGCACACGGTAGCTTTGACGGGTTAAGCGGAATGGAACGAAGGGATCGAGGTGCACGTGCCTGACGTCTCCGTGGTCGTCATCGTCTACAACGACGCAGAGCGTCTGCCGACAGCCGTCCAGTCGGTTTTGGACCAGACCCTGCACGGGGTCGAAGTCGTGATCGTCGACGACTGCAGCAAGGATCGGTCGTATGCGGTCGCCCAGGAACTCGAAGCCGCTCACCCGGGGAGAGTGCGCGCCTTCCGGCTGCCCGAGAACAGCGGCGGCTGCGGAGCCCCGCGCAACCACGGCATCCGGCAGGCGACCGGCACGTACGTCATGTTCCTGGACAGTGACGACGTGCTGGAACGAAACGCCTGCCGGAACATGCTGGCAGCGGCTGAGCGGACCGGCTCCGACCTGGTCTCCGGCATGTGCGTCCGCGTGCACCTCGACAACCGGTGGGGCAAGACCACCGAGTGGTACCCCTGGATCTACTCCCGCACCCGCACGCTGGAGTCGATCACCGAGGACCCCGACCTGCTGGTCTACGACACCCTCTCCACGAACAAGTGCTACCGGCGCGCGTTCCTGCTGGAGCAGGGCCTGGAGTTCCCGGTCGGCATCCACTACGAGGACCTGCTGTTCTCCGCGCAGGCCTACGTCGCCGCCCGCCGCATCACGCTGATCCCGAACCACGTCTACTACTGGAACGTGGTCGAGAAGGCCGCGGCGAAGTCGATCAGCAACCGGCGCCACGAGATCGCGAACTTCGTCCACCGGATGGAGATCCACCGCCGCGTCGACGAGCTGCTGGCCGCCAAGGGCCACACGGACATCAAGTCCGCGAAGGACGCCAAGTTCCTCAAGCACGACCTGGTGCTGCACCTGCGCGACCTGCCCCTGCTGGGCGACGCGTACCGCCAGGAGTTCGCCCGCCTCGCCAACGGCTACCTGGCCGGCATCGACCCGGCCGCGTACGAGAACGTCACGTACCTCCAGGCGATCTGTGCCTACCTGCTGGGCAAGGAGGACTGGGACAACCTGCTCCCGGCCGCCGACGCCATGACCAACAAGGGCCGGCTGTCCTCGCCGCTCGCCGAGCGCGACGGGCGCGTCTACTGGTGCTCCGAGCACCTCGACGGCCCCGACGCCGCCGAGGCCCGCCGGATACTGGACGTCACCGAGCAGGGCTTCCACACCGCCCCGCTCGGCTCCCTCGCGCTGGGCAACCGCCTCACCTCCTACGAGGACGACGGACGCGGCACCGTCACGCTCTCGGGCACCGTGGTGAACCCGCTGGGCCGGATCAGCCCGGAAGCGGAACTGGGGGCCACGCTCGAGTTCCGGGCCCGCCGGCAGATCGGCGTGCGCTCTTTCAGCTTCCCGGTGGCAACCGTGCGCCACGCCGGTGACACGATCGAGTGGACCGCCACGGCCGACATCGGCAGCACCGTCCGCCCCCTCGGCATCATCGACGCCGTCTGGGACGTCCGCCTGAAGCTGACCTCCGGCGGCGACCGCCTCACCACCCGCGTCTCCGTCGGCGCGGTCGACCTGGAGTCGGCGGCCCGCCTGCGCGTGCGCCCGCGGCTGACCCGGCTGGTCTCCGACCGCTTCGAGCCGGAGGTGACCAAGAAGGGGAACCTCTCCTACGTCCTGACCGCCGAGGGCGCCGCCGCCGTCCGCACCCAGACGCTGATCAGCAGCGCGATGCACGGCAAGGCCGCCGGCTTCGTCAAGCGGGGCCTGCGCAAGGCCCTGCGGGCCCGCCGCAACCTCGGCTCGGGCGAGCAGAAGGTGAAGGTCTACCACGAGGTCTTCTCGAAGCTGCCGATCAAGAAGGGCACGGTCGTCTTCGAGAGCCACATGGGCAAGCAGTACAGCGACAGCCCGAAGGCGATCTACGAGGAGATGGTCCGCCAGGGCGTCCCGTTCGAGGCGATCTGGTCGTACGCGGGCGGCAAGCCCACCGGCTTCCCCAAGGACGCCACCCTGGTGCGCCGCTGGAGCTGGCCGTACCTGCGCGCGCTGGCGCAGGCCGAGTTCTGGGTCGACAACCAGGGCTTCCCCCTCGCCCTGACCAAGCGCGCCGGAACCACGTACATCCAGACCTGGCACGGCTCCGCGCTCAAGCGCATGGGCTTCCACGAGCCCCGCACCAAGGCGCAGGGCAAGGCCGGCCAGGACCGCTTCCAGGCGGCCGTCAACCGCTTCGACCACTTCCTGATCCGCTCCGAGCACGACACCCGCACCCTCGCCAAGGGCTTCCGGCTGCGCGACGAGGTGCTGCTGCGCACGGGCTACCCCCGCAACGACGCCCTGGTCGAGGCGCAGCGGGCCGAGGCGCAGAGCGGGGAGCGGGTGCGCGGGCCGCTCGCCGCCGAGCTGGGCATCGACCCGGAGAAGAAGGTGCTGCTGTACGCGCCGACCTTCCGGGCGAACGCGGACGGCGCGGTGGAGGGCTTCGAGTTCCCCTTCGACGTGGAGGAGTTCGCCGAGCGGCTCGGCGACCGCTTCACGCTGCTGGTGCGCACCCACTACCTCAACAGCGTCTCGCTGCCGCCGTCGGTCGCGGGCCGGGTCGTCGACGTGTCCCGGCACCACGACATCACCCCGCTGCTGGCGCTCGCCGACGGGCTGATCACCGACTACTCGTCCGTGATGTTCGACTACTCGGTCCTGGACCGGCCGATGGTGTTCTTCGCGTACGACTACGAGAAGTACGCGACCGACATCCGCGGCACGTACTTCGATCTGAAGGAGAAGGCCCCCGGCCCGGTGGTGGCCACGGCCGACGAGCTCCTCCAGGCCCTCGCCGCCTTCGACGAGGCGGACGCCAAGTACGCGGAGGCGCGGCAGCGTTTCCTCACCGAGTTCGGCGAGTACGACCGCGGGGACGCGGCCCGCCAGATCGTCGAGAAGTTCTTCACCAGGAGCGGCAAGTGAGCCAGCAGACCGCCGAGTCCGGCGCGCGCAACGAACAGCCTGGCGGCCGTGACGTCTTCATCGTCTCCAACAGCGTCGACGAGCTCGGCGGCGTGACGACCTGGTCGCACCAGATGGCCCGGCTGTTCACCGACCGCGGGCACCGGGTGCACATCGTCGGCATCGCCCCGGTCGCCGAGGAGATCCGGCAGAAGCTGCCACAGGACCTGCCGTACGAGACGACCACCCTGTACGACGCCCACCCGCCGAAGGCCCGCCGCCTGCGCGGGATCAAGGGCCGGCTGAACGCCCCCGAGCGGCGCCGCCAGGCGGCCCGGCGGGCGAAGATGCGGGCCACGGCGGAAAAGCTGAACGAGCTGTTCCGTGCGGCCCGCCCCGGGGCCGTCGTGATCGTCACGCAGGTCTGGGCGATGGAGTGGGTGGCGCTCGCCGACACCAAGGGGCTCACCGTCATCGGCATGAGCCACGAGTCGTTCGAAGCCAGCCAGAAGTCCACCCGCGGCCAGCGGGTCCGCCGGTACTACCCCGAGGTCGACCGGCTGCTCGTGCTGACCTCCGAGGACGCGGACCTGTGGATCCGGGCCGGCATGGAGAACGTGGGCAGCATGCCGAACCCGCTGCCGTTCATGCCGGACTCCCCCGCTCCGCGCACGGAGAAGGTCGTCGCCAGCGTCGGCCGCCTCGCCTTCGAGAAGGGCGTGGACCTGCTGCTCGACGCGTGGGCGGAGGCCGCGCCGCAACACCCCGACTGGGTCCTGCGGGTCTACGGGGCGGGCGTGGAGGAGCCGGCGCTGCGGGCGCACGCGGCCGCGCTCGGCCTGGAGGACTCCGTGGAGTGGATGGGCAGCACCGACGACGTGCTGGGCGCGCTGCGCGGGGCCTCGGTCTTCGCGCAGGCCTCGCGGGCCGAGGGCTTCCCGATCACCCTGCTCGAGGCGATGGCCGCGGGCGTGCCGGCAGCGGCGTTCGACTGCGCGCCCGGCGTACGGGAGATCGTCGAGCACGGCGAGGACGGTCTGCTGGCCCGGCTGGGCAACACGATGGAGCTGGCCGGGCACCTCGATGTGCTGATGTCGGACCGCGAGCTGCGCGACCGGCTCGGCGACAACGCCTTCCGCAATGTGCAGCGCTACTCCAGCGCCGAGATCACCGACCGCTGGGAAGAGCTGTTCACGTTTCTGGAGCGCTGAGCCCCGGAGCGCTGAGCGCTTCCCCCGCGTACGAAGCCGCCCGCCCCGGAACGCATCCGGGGCGGGCGGCTTCGTACGTACGGGCTCAGCGCTCGATGTGGCGCACTTCGCCCTTGCGGTTGGCCTCCCAGCCCGCCCAGGCCGAGGTGATCATCTCGCGGACGTCGTGCTTGGCCTTCCAGCCCAGTTCCGCGGCGATCTTGTCGGCCGAGGCCACGACCTTCGCCGGGTCACCGGGGCGCCGCGGGACGACGACGGGCTCGTGGGTGTGTCCGGTGCCCTCGTTCAGCAGCTCCGCCATCTCCCGTACGGAGACGCCCTCGCCTCGGCCGATGTTGACGGTGAGGTCCTTGTAGTCCCCGGTCGCGCCCCACTCGACGAGCTTGCGGGCCGCCACCACGTGGGCCTCGGCCAGGTCCTCGACGTGGATGTAGTCGCGGATGCAGGTGCCGTCCGGGGTCGGGTAGTCGTCGCCGAAGATACGGGCGCCCTCACCCTTGTCGAAACGCTCGAAGACCATCGGGACCAGGTTGAAGACCCCGGTGTCCGCGAGCTCGGGTGCGGCCGCGCCCGCCACGTTGAAGTAGCGCAGGCAGGCGGTGGAGATGCCGTGCGCCTTGCCCGCGGCGCGGACCAGCCACTCGCCGGCCAGCTTGGTCTCGCCGTACGGGCTCAGCGGCGCGCACGGGGTCTCCTCGGTGACGAGCTCCACGTCGGGCATGCCGTACACGGAGGCGGAGGAGGAGAAGAGGAAGTTGCGGACGCCGGCGGCGGCCACCGCCCCCAGCAGGACCTGAAGGCCCTCCACGTTCTCGTGGTAGTAGTACAGCGGCTTCTCGACGGACTCGCCGACCTGCTTCTTGCCGGCCAGGTGCACCACGCCGGTGATCTTGTACCGCAGGAGGGTCTCGTCGAGGTTCAGCCGGTCCAGGACCGAGCCGATCACCAGCGGGACGCCCTCCGGGACGCGGTCCTCGTTGCCCGTGGAGAGGTCGTCGAAGACGACGACCTCCTCACCGGCGGCGAGCATCGCGCGGACGACGTGGGAGCCGATGTAGCCGGCGCCACCAGTGATCAGAAAAGTCATGCGTATCTCCTTGGGGTCCTCGGACCGAGTCCGGGGTCCTGTCCGAAATCCCGGACGACCTGACGATCGCCGGCTGTCTTCACTCCGATCCGCGGCCTGCCCTGGCCCGGTGGAGACGATTGCGTACGAGGCTCAGCGCGCCCGCGGCACCCGGCGCGAGCCGCAGGGCCAGTGATCCTCCGCCCGTCCGGAACGGCTGCGCCAGCAGAACACCGTACCTGCTGCTCGGCAGCGCCCGGCGGTGGAGGAGGGCGTCGAGGGGGCGCGGGGAGGTGACCAGGGAGCTCGCGTCGGCGAACTCCACGCCCACCTGGACGCCCCATGCCTGCATGCCGCGGCGGCCCCGGCGGCGCCCGGCGGCGGCCACGGCGGTGAGGCGGAAGGGCAGCTCGGCGGTCCAGCCGTCGCCGTCGGCGGCGGGGCGCAGCTCGACCGGCCGGTCGAGGACGGGCTCCCCGCCCGAGCGGGGTACGAAGCGCAGCCGGGCGGTGCGCGGTCCGGCCTCGGCGAGGCGCCCGTACAGGTCGCGCACCCGGATCCGGAGCCGGCCGGCGCCGACCGGTTCGGCGTCGATGCTGACGGGCAGTTCGGCCACCGGCAGCCCGTCCAGCCGGTCCAGGACGACCGGGAGCTCCTCGCTCCACACGGGCAGCCCGTCGGGGCCGGTCGCGTACGGGGGCAGCAGCCGCGGCGGCTCGGCGGCGAAGCGGGTGAGCCGCTCCACGTCGGCGGGCGGGACCGGCGTGGCCAGCAGCAGCCGGACGATCCAGCGGGCGTGCGCCCCGGCGGCCTCGATCGCGGCCGCGTCGAACCCGGCGACGTAATCGCGGGTCAGCGTCCACCAGGCGGCCTGGTACTCGGGGTCCTTGCCGAGCTCGCGCAGATACATGCGCAGGTCGTACTCCAGGAACTTCACCTGGCAGGCGAGGCCCAGCTCCGGGGAGGAGCCGGTGATGATCCGGCAGGCCGTGCGGTGGGCCTCGATCCGGGAACGC
This sequence comes from Streptomyces sp. NPDC050448, assembly GCF_040655295.1. Classification (NCBI taxonomy): domain Bacteria; kingdom Bacillati; phylum Actinomycetota; class Actinomycetes; order Kitasatosporales; family Streptomycetaceae; genus Streptomyces; species Streptomyces sp. NPDC050448. The sequence goes on from NZ_JBFAJR010000005.1 coordinate 53,064, forward strand.
CAGTTGCCGACGTCCTTGCGGTCCAGGGAGATCGACACCTGGGCGGCGTCGCGGCGCACGTGCCAGACGTAGACGAGGTCGCCGATGACGGCGATGCGGGGCGCGGCGGCCAGTACGCGCGCGGTGAAGACGAAGTCCTCGTAGACGAACCGGCCGTCGGGAAAGCGGATCGCATGCTTTTCCAGGAAGGACCGGTCGTACAGCTTGTTGACGCAGAGGGTGTCCCGCACGAGCTCGGGCCGGTCCGCGGGCCGCTCGATCACATCGCCCGCGGTGTACAGCCCGGGCATCCAGGGCACGTCGTGGTACTGCGGCAGCTCACGGCGTACGCACGCGCCGACGGTCACCGGCGCGCGGTGCTCCTCGGCGGCGCGCACGAGGGCGTCGGCCGCCCCCGGGGGCAGGACGTCGTCGCTGTCGAGGAAGAGGACGTACGGCGAGGTCGCAGCTGCGATCCCGTCGTTGCGCGGGGTACCGCATCCGCCGCTGTTCTCCGTGCGGTGCACGACCTTGAGGCGGGGATGGACGGCGGCCAGCTCGTCCAGCACCCGTGCGGTGCCGTCGGCCGAGGCGTCGTTCACGGCGATCACCTCGGCGACCACCGGGCCCTGGGCGAGAGCCGAGGCAACGGCCTCGCCCACGAGCACGGCGTCGTTGTACGCGATCACCACGACGGAAACGCTGGGAGTGTTGGTGCTGCTCACCCGTGGATCCTAGGCGACCGGGGTAAACATCACCTCAACTCCGCCGTTCGGGGGAGAAGAACGGCAAAGCAGCAGATCAGAAGGGCCGGAATTCGTCGTACTCCTGCTGCGCCCCGTCCCCGCGCTTCGCTTCCTTCTCCTTGCGGCGCTGGGTGGCCGGGCGCGGCGCCTCCATACGGTGGTCCTCACCGCGGCGGCCCAGCATCTCGGCGCCGGCCATCATGGTCGGCTCCCAGTCGAAGACGACGGCGTTCTCGTCGGAGCCGATGGCGACACCGTCGCCCGCACGGGCACCGGCCTTCTTCAGCGCGTCCTCGACACCGAGGCGGTTGAGGCGGTCGGCCAGGTAGCCCACGGCCTCGTCGTTGTTGAAGTCGGTCTGGCGGACCCAGCGCTCCGGCTTCTCGCCGCGCACGTTGTAGACGTCCTCGACCTCGTCGTACGTGACGGTGAAGCCGGCGTCGTCCACGGCCTTCGGGCGGATGACGATACGGGTCGCCTCCTCCTTCGGCTTGCGGGCGCGCGCCTTGGCGACGACCTCGGCGAGGAAGTACGAGAGCTCCTTGAGGCCGGTACGGGCGACCGCGGAGACCTCGAAGACCTTGTAGCCGCGGGCCTCCAGGTCCGGGCGGACCATGTCCGCGAGCTCCTGGCCGTCCGGGATGTCGACCTTGTTGAGGACGACGAGGCGCGGGCGCTTCTCCAGGCCGCCGCCGTAGATCTTGAGCTCCTCCTCGATCACGTCGAGGTCGGCCACCGGGTCGCGGTCGGACTCCAGGGTGGCGGTGTCCAGGACGTGCACGAGCACCGAGCACCGCTCGACGTGGCGCAGGAACTCCAGGCCGAGGCCCTTGCCCTGGCTGGCGCCCGGGATCAGGCCGGGAACGTCGGCGATCGTGTAGACGGTCGAGCCGGCCGTGACGACGCCCAGGTTCGGGACCAGGGTGGTGAAGGGGTAGTCCGCGATCTTCGGCTTGGCTGCGGAGAGCACCGAGATCAGCGAGGACTTGCCGGCGCTCGGGAAGCCCACGAGGGCCACGTCGGCGACGGTCTTGAGCTCCAGGACGATGTCGCCCATGGTGCCGGGGACGCCGAGGAGCGCGAAGCCGGGGGCCTTGCGGCGGGCGGAGGACAGCGCGGCGTTGCCGAGGCCGCCACGGCCGCCCTCGGCGGCCACGTAGGTGGTGCCCTGGCCGACGAGGTCGGCGAGGACGTTGCCCTCCTTGTCGAGGACGACGGTGCCGTCCGGCACGGGCAGGACCAGGTCCTGGCCGTCCTTGCCGGAGCGGTTGCCGCCCTCGCCGGGCTTGCCGTTGGTGGCCTTGCGGTGGGGGCTGTGGTGGTAGTCCAGCAGGGTGGTGATCGCCTGCTCCACGACCAGGATCACGTCGCCGCCCCGGCCGCCGTTTCCGCCGTCGGGGCCGCCCAGCGGCTTGAACTTCTCCCGGTGAACGGAGGCGCAGCCGTGGCCCCCGTTACCCGCGGCGACATGCAGCTCGACGCGGTCCACGAAGGTGGTCATGGTTGTTCCTCCAGATACATACGGGAATGTCCCAGGCAGGCCTTGCTGCCTATTAAACGTGTCAATGTCCCAACGCGCCGAGGGCGGACCTCTCTTCCCGGCTTGCGCCGGGAAGAGCTGAGATCCGCCCTCGGGAAGTTACGTACCGCTGATCAGCAGAAGCTGGATCAGGCGGCCGGAACGATGTTGACGACCTTGCGGCCACGGTGCGTGCCGAACTCCACGGCACCCGCCTGCAGCGCGAACAGCGTGTCGTCGCCGCCACGGCCGACGCCCGCGCCCGGGTGGAAGTGCGTGCCGCGCTGGCGGACGAGGATCTCACCAGCGGAGACGACCTGACCGCCGAAGCGCTTCACGCCGAGCCGCTGGGCATTGGAGTCGCGCCCGTTCCGGGTGGACGATGCGCCCTTCTTGTGTGCCATGTCTCAGTCCCTCTTACTTCGCAGCCGTGGGGATACCGGTGACCTTGATCGCCGTGTACTGCTGACGGTGACCCTGGCGACGGCGGTAGCCGGTCTTGTTCTTGTAGCGCAGGATGTCGATCTTGGCGCCCTTGTGGTGGTCCACGATCTCGGCCTGGACCTTGATCCCGGCCAGCACCCACGGGTCGCTGGTCACGGCGTCGCCGTCGACAACGAGCAGGGTCGAGAGCTCGACCGTGTCGCCAACCTTGGCAGTGGAAATCTTGTCAACCTCAACGATGTCACCAACAGCAACCTTGTGCTGGCGACCACCGCTGCGCACGATGGCGTACACGCGGATCTCTCTCTCACTCGGGACGGATGCTCCTGAAGCCAGCCGCTCAGGCAGGCCCCTCTTCTCGACGGGGACCGCACAGATCCGGATTGGACGAGCGGCCTCTCCCGCAACGACGCGTACAGATACGCGTACGGATCGGGAGGAAGGTGCTCAGGAGCGCGACGCGCACTAGACGTAAACCATCTAGGACATGCCGACGGTCTAGGTTACGGGGCCGGTTCCGGAGGGTCAAACCGGGCCCCGAGCAGCCGTGGGCCCCGCCTCTCGGCGGTGCCCACGGCCGTGCAGCGGATCAGGCTTCGGTCGGAGCCGAGACGGACGGCAGCGACTGCTGCTCGGCCGCCGCGGTCTTCTTCGTCGCCCGCTTCGCCACGGTCTTCTTGGCCGTCGCCTTCTTCGCGACGGTCTTCTTGGCGGCCGTCGTCTTCTTGGCGGCGGTGGCCTTCTTCGCCGGGGCCTTCTTGGCGGCCGTCTTGCGGACCGCCTTCTTGGCCGCCGGGGCGGCCTCCTCGGCCTCTGCGGCCTCCGCTGCCTCGGCCGGGGCCGGGGCGGCCTCGGGCTCGGCGGCGGGGGTCTCGACGACCAGTACGGCAGCCTCCGCCGCGCCTGCCGGGGAACCGGCGGGTGCGGTGGCCTTACGGGTGGCACGCCGACGCGGACGGGCCGGTGCGGCCTCCACGGCCGGAGCCTCCTCGACCGGCGCCTCGACCGGAGCCTCGGCGACCGGCTCGGGCTCCGCCGGGGCGACGGGCTCCGCGACGGCCGGGGCGACCGGCTCGGCCTCGGCCGCAGCAGCCGGGGCACCCGCCGGGGCAGTGGCCTTCCGGGTGGCACGGCGACGCGTGCGGCCCTTGGGCGCGGCCTCGACCGTCTCGGAGGCCTCCACGGCCTCGGCGACGGGCTCGTAGGCCGGCTCCAGCACCGTGTCGGCCGGCTCGGTCACCGGCTCTGCCTCGACCACGGGCTCCGCCACCGGCGCGGCGACGGGCACGGGCTCGGCCTCGACCACCGGGGCCGGGGCCGCGGCGGCCGGAGCCGCCTGGGCGGCCGCACCGCGCGGGGCACCCGCCGGAGCGGTCGCCTTGCGGGTGGCACGGCGACGGCTGCGACGGCCGCTCAGGCCGGCCGCGGCCTCCGCCTCCGCCGGGCTGCCGTAGAGCTCTTCGTCCGCGACGAACGCCGGCTCGGGCAGTGCCACCGGCGCCGCGAGCTCGGCGGCCACCTCGGCCTCGGTCTCGGCTTCGAGCGCCTCGTGCTCGACGACCTCGACGCCCTCGATCTCGTGGCCACGGCCGCCGCGACGCTTCGCGCGCTTGCCGTTGCCACCGCCGCCGATGGCGGTCGGCGTCTCCATGTGCACGATCACACCACGCCCGTTGCAGTGGACGCAGGTCTCGGAGAAGGACTCCAGCAGGCCCTGGCCCACCCGCTTGCGGGTCATCTGGACCAGGCCCAGCGAGGTCACCTCGGCGACCTGGTGCTTCGTACGGTCGCGGCCCAGGCACTCCAGCATGCGCCGCAGGACCAGGTCGCGGTTCGACTCCAGGACCATGTCGATGAAGTCGATGACGACGATGCCGCCGAGGTCGCGCAGCCGCAGCTGGCGCACGATCTCCTCGGCCGCCTCCAGGTTGTTCCGGGTGACGGTCTCTTCGAGGTTGCCGCCCTGACCGGTGAACTTGCCGGTGTTGACGTCGATGACGATCATCGCCTCGGTCTTGTCGATCACGAGGGAACCGCCCGAGGGCAGCCACACCTTGCGGTCGAGCGCCTTGGCGAGCTGCTCGTCGATCCGGTACGTCGCGAAGACGTCCACCTCGGAGGTCCAGCGCGACAGCCGGTCGGCCAGGTCCGGGGCCACGTGCGAGACGTAGCCGTGGATGGTCTCCCAGGCGCCGTCACCGCTGACGATGACCTTCGAGAAGTCCTCGTTGAAGATGTCGCGCACGACGCGGACGGTCATGTCCGGCTCGCCGTACAGCAGGCTCGGCGAAGAGGTCGAGATCTGCTTCGACTTCTTCTGGATGTCCTCCCACTGGGCCTGCAGACGCTCGACGTCGCGGCGCAGCTCGTCCTCGCTCGCACCCTCGGCGGCGGTGCGCACGATGACGCCCGCGTCCTCGGGGACGATCTTCTTGAGGATGGTCTTCAGGCGCGCGCGCTCGGTGTCGGGCAGCTTGCGGCTGATACCGGTCATCGAGCCCTCGGGCACGTAGACGAGGTAGCGGCCGGGCAGCGAGACCTGGCTGGTCAGGCGGGCGCCCTTGTGGCCGATCGGGTCCTTGGTGACCTGCACCAGGACCGACTGGCCGGACTTGAGGGCGGACTCGATGCGGCGCGGCCCGTTGGCCATGCCGAGCGCCTCGAAGTTGACCTCGCCGGCGTACAGGACGGCGTTGCGGCCCTTGCCGATGTCGATGAAGGCGGCCTCCATCGACGGCAGCACGTTCTGGACCTTGCCCAGGTAGACGTTGCCGACGTACGAGGTGGCTTCTTCCTTGTTGACGTAGTGCTCGACGAGCACGTTGTCCTCGAGGACGCCGATCTGGGTGCGCTCGCCGGCCTGGCGGACGACCATCACGCGCTCGACGGCCTCACGGCGGGCCAGGAACTCGGCCTCGGTGATGATCGGGACGCGGCGGCGGCCCTGCTCGCGGCCCTCGCGGCGGCGCTGCTTCTTCGCCTCCAGACGGGTCGAGCCCTTGATGGACTGCACCTCGTCGGACGGCTCGGCCTTCTCGCGCGCCGGGCGCGGCTCGCGGACCTTGACGACGGTGCGTACGCCGTCCTCCTCGCCCGCTTCGCCCTCGACACCGGTGTCCCCGCTGCGGCGGCGACGGCGACGGCGGCGACGGCTGGAGCTGGAGCCGAGGGCCCCGGTCTCCTCGTCCTCGTCGGCCTCTTCCTCTTCCGCGTCCTGCTCGGCGGACTCGGCCTCGGCCTCCTCCTCGGCGGACTCGTCGAGGTCGGCGGCCTCGCCGCGGCGACGGCGACGGCCGCCACGACGGCGGCGGCGGGACGGGCGCTCGCCGGTCTCGTCGCCCTCTTCGAACTCGGCAGCCTCTTCGTCGAGCTCGGCGGCCTCGGCGGCCTCTTCTTCCATGAGCTCGACGTCGGCCAGGGACACCGGCGCGGACTCGGCGGCCGGGGCGGCCTCGACCGCACCGCGGCCACGGCGACGGCGGCGGCCGGCCGGCTGCGGGGCCGGGGTCTGGACGGCCTCGGTCTCGGCCTCGAGCTCGTCCTCCTCCTCGACCTCTTCCGCCTCGACGGCTGCGGCGGCGGCCGCGGCGGCCATGGCCGCGGTCTCCGGGGTCTGGAACATCGGCTCGGTGAACACCGGGGCCTGGAACACGGCCACGGCGGGGCGCGCGGCGCGGCGGCCGCGGGCCGGGGCGGCGGGCTCCTCGGCCACGGGCTGCACGGGCGCGGCCGGGGCGGCCGGAGCGGCGGACCGGGTGGCGCGGCGGCGGCCGCCGCGCTTCGGGGAGTCCACGGCGTCGGCGACGGTGACGGTCGCCTTCGGGGCAGCCTCCTCCACGACGGCCTCGGCGGCGGGCGCCTCGGGAGCGGCCACGGCGCGGGTGGCACGGCGGCGGGCACGCGGCGCCGGAGCAGCAGCCTCCTCGGCGACCGGGGCGGCCGGGGCAGCCTCCACGACGGCCTCGGCAGCAGCCGGAGCCTCAGGGGCGGCCACGGCACGGGTCGCACGACGGCGGGTACGGGCCGGGGCGGCGGCCGGAGCAGCAGCCTCCTCGGCGACCGGGGCGGCCGGGGCAGCCTCCACGACGGCCTCGGCGGCGGCCGGAGCCTCAGGAGCGGCCACGGCACGGGTCGCACGACGGCGGACACGCGGCGCCGGAGCAGCCTCCTCGGCGACCGGGGCGACCGGAGCAGCCTCCACGACGGCCTCGGCAGCAGCCGGAGCCTCGGGGGCGGCCACGGCACGGGTCGCACGACGGCGGGTACGGGCCGGGGCGGCGGCCGGAGCGGCCTCCTCGGCGGGGGCCGCGGTGGCGGCCGGAGCGGCCTCGGTCACCGCGGCGGCCGGGGCGACACCCGTCGCGCCGGGCGGTCCCGCGGGCCGCGACGCGGCACGGCGACGCCTGCGCGGAGGCAGGTTGTCGCTCGGGCTGCCGCTGTCGGCGCCACCGGTGGTGTTGTTGGTTTCGTTGCTGAGCATGCGGGCGGTTCTCCCGTCACGCTCCCGGGCGCCGCGGCTGACTTCCGGTCCGGCACGGCCCCGCGCGATCAGCGCGGAACCGGCCTCCGGGGCGCGTTCGCCACACGGGAGCTGTAGTCCATGGCCGCCGGTTCCGTACGTCTTGTCCGTACGGCCTGGCGGAAGTCTTCAGGTCAGTGCGCGGCCCGACCCAGGTGGCTCCCGAGTGCCAGGGCTGCGCGACGACGACGATCCCTACGCGGCGGGACCTTCCGGCGCCTTCGCGTCGGCGGCTACGGCGGCCGTGGGTGGGGCGGCCGTGACAGCCTCGCGGTCGGGCGCGAGCGGGTCGGTCACCGTGCCGGACTCCTCGTCGAAGAGCCCCTGCGCCAGCCTGGTCACCGCTGCGGGGACCGGCGGCGCCAGGTCGGCCACAGCTCGGAGACCGGACAGGACGTCGTCGGGTCGCACGGCAGGTGTCAGATGCCGAACAACCAGCCGCAGTATCGCACAGGCATTGTCCAGCGGCCTATCAGCAGGGGTAGGAAGCGCCTCGAGACTGACCACAGCTCCTCGGGTGTCGAAGCTGCGCATGCCGTTCTTGGTGCGGCGCTGCACCTCCACCGTCTCCTCGGCGAGGAAGGCCTCGATCGCCCGCTCGGCGTCGGCGCCCTCCACACCCTCCAGCCGCAGCTCCCACACGGAAGCCGTCAGCCGGTCGGCGAGCCCGGAGGTACGGGCCTCGACGGCCTCGATGATGTCGAGCCCGAGCGGCATCGACTCGTCGAGCAGCTCGCGGAGCTTCTCGGGGTCGCGGGGCTCGGCAAGGGCGATCTCGAGGTACTCGGCCTCGCTGCCGGTGCCGGTCGGCGCGGCATTCGCGTACGAGACGCGGGGGTGCGGGGTGAAGCCGGCCGAGTACGCCATGGGCACCTCGGCGCGGCGCAGCGCCCGCTCGAACGCGCGCTGGAAGTCTCGGTGGCTGGTGAACCGGAGGCGTCCGCGCTTGGTGTAGCGCAGTCGGACGCGCTGCACCACCGGTGCGGGGGGTGGGCCCTCGGGCTGTCGCTTGCCCAGTGGTTCTTCTCCTTGTGCGGGGCTCCGCGGCTCGCGCGTCGCCCTGAGGTCTGGTGAGCCTGCCGGCCACTCCGCGCCCTCCGGCTCACCCTTGCCGCTGGGGCACGTGGCTCTCGGGGGCGGGCGTGTTGCCTGCGGCTGTCGTACTACCCAGAGTACGCGCCTGCGACCTCGCCGGTTCCCGGGCGGGCCCCCCGAACAGCACCCGCCGCACCTCGGCCCGGGCCTCCCGGACGCCGGCACGGACGGTGCGCCACACATCCCGAACGACATGTCCGACCGGTGTCAGCACGTGCCGGTACACCTGCGTCACGGGCCACCCCAAGAGCACCCACCCGGCCAGCCGGACTCCGCGCCACACGGCCCGTACGATCCGCCCGGCGACATGCCAGGCCCAGACGAGCACCTGCCCGAGGGGCACGAGCACATACCGGTACACCCCCAGCCCGAGGGGCCGCAGCAGATACCGGTAGACCAGCGAACCGGTCCAGGCCAACGCGTGCCCGACCGGAGTGAGCACGTACCGGTGGACGGCCTCGCCCAGCCGGACCAGCCCCCGGCCGACCGGCGCCAGCACGTAGCGCCACAGCCCCACCCAGGGCCAGACGAACAGGGTCATCCCGAGCGCCCACACGAGCCACATCCCGCCCTTGGCGAGCGGGGCGAGCAGATATCGCATCCCGCCGCGCCCGACCCAGGACAGTGCCTCGCCGAGCGGATGGAGGAGGTACGCGTACAGGAACCGCCCGGCGGGGGCGAGCAGATGGACGTACACCGGCTCGAGCACATACCGCCACAATCCGACCCACGGCCAGACGAACACCAGCTTGAGCAGCACCGTCAGCACCCAGCCGATCCCGCGCAGCACCGGCTGGAGGACGTACACGGAGAAGGGCCCCAGCACATACCGCTGAACGGCCCGCCCGCACGCGACGAGCAGATCCCAAACCACCCGTACGGGCAGTACGACGATCAGCGCCACGATCTTGACGGGTATCCGGATGACCCCCACGAGGCAGCCCTCACCCCTGTCACCGGGGTGCCGCTTGTCGAGTTCCATACCCGTAAGGACATCCAAAACCCCCCGACCGTTGCGGCGTGCCCCTCCCGGTCAGCCGATGGACCCCGGCTCGGCCGGCCACCGGGTGCGGAGGTCGATGTGTGTGGCGAGCGTCTCGAAATCCCGGTCGTAGTGGAGCACCGTCAGGCCGTGCCCCGCCGCGGTGACCGCAGGCGCTCAGCGTCTACATCTTCAACCGGCGATCGAATTGAACATGCCCCCCACCGTTCCCGGTGAGGGGCATGTCCGAGGCGCAGCGTCAGCCGAGGGTCACTTCACGACCGACAACGGGAGCAGCTTCTGGCCCGTCGGGCCGATCTGGATCTCCAGGCCGAGCTCCGGGCACACGCCGCAGTCGAAGCACGGGGTCCAGCGGCAGTCCTCGACCTCCGTCTCGTCGAGGGCGTCCTGCCAGTCCTCCCAGAGCCAGTCCTTGTCGAGACCGGAGTCCAGGTGGTCCCAGGGCAGGACCTCCTCGTACGTGCGCTCGCGCGTCGTGTACCAGGCCACGTCCACGCCGTACGCCGACAGCGTCTTCTCCGCGGCCTCCATCCAGCGGTCGTACGAGAAGTGCTCGCGCCAGCCGTCGAAGCGGCCGCCCGACTCGTACACGGCGCGGATGACGTCGCCGATGCGGCGGTCGCCGCGCGAGAGGAGGCCCTCGACGATGCCCGGCTTGCCGTCGTGGTAGCGGAAGCCGATCGAGCGGCCGTACTTCTTGTCACCGCGGATCTTGTCGCGCAGCTTCGTCAGGCGCGCGTCCGTCTCCTCGGCCGACAGCTGCGGCGCCCACTGGAACGGGGTGTGCGGCTTCGGCACGAATCCGCCGATCGACACCGTGCAGCGGATGTCGTTCTGGCCGGAGACCTCGCGGCCCTTGGCGATGACGTTGACCGCCATGTCGCCGATCTGGAGCACGTCCTCGTCGGTCTCGGTCGGCAGGCCGCACATGAAGTACAGCTTCACCTGGCGCCAGCCGTTGCCGTACGCGGTGGCGACGGTGCGGATCAGGTCCTCCTCCGAGACCATCTTGTTGATGACCTTGCGCATGCGCTCGGAGCCGCCCTCGGGGGCGAAGGTCAGACCCGAGCGGCGGCCGTTGCGCGTCAGCTCGTTCGCCAGGTCCACGTTGAACGCGTCCACGCGGGTCGACGGGAGGGACAGGCCCACCTTGTCGTCCGTGTAGCGGTCCGCGAGGCCCTTGGCGATGTCCGCGATCTCGGAATGGTCCGCGGAGGACAGCGAAAGGAGGCCGACCTCCTCGAAGCCCGTCGCCTTGAGACCCTTCTCGACCATCTCGCCGATGCCGGTGATGCTTCGCTCCCGCACGGGGCGCGTGATCATGCCGGCCTGGCAGAAACGGCAGCCGCGGGTGCAGCCGCGGAAGATCTCGACGGACATCCGCTCGTGGACGGTCTCGGCGAGCGGGACCAGCGGCTGCTTGGGGTACGGCCACTCGTCGAGGTCCATGACCGTGTGCTTGGACACGCGGTACGGGACGCCCGACTTGTTCGGGGCGACGCGCGCGATGCGGCCGTCGGGCAGGTAGTCGACGTCGTAGAAGGCCGGCACGTAGACCTGGCCGGTCTTGGCCAGGCGGAAGAGGACCTCCTCGCGCCCGCCCGGGCGGCCCTCGGCCTTCCACGTACGGATGATCTCGGTCATGTCGAGGACGGCCTGCTCGCCGTCGCCGATGACCGCGCAGTCGATGAATTCCGCGATCGGCTCGGGGTTGAAGGCCGCGTGGCCGCCAGCGAGGACGATGGGGTGGTCGACCGTACGGTTCCTGGCCTCCAGCGGGATGCCCGCCAGGTCCAGGGCCGTGAGCATGTTCGTGTAGCCCAGCTCCGTGGAGAAGGACAGGCCGAACACGTCGAAGGCGCCCACGGGGCGATGGCTGTCCACGGTGAACTGCGGCACCTTGTGCTCGCGCATCAGCGCTTCGAGGTCCGGCCACACGCTGTACGTGCGCTCCGCGAGCACGCCCTCGCGCTCGTTCAGCACCTCGTACAGGATCATGACGCCCTGGTTGGGCAGCCCGACCTCGTACGCGTCCGGGTACATGAGCGCCCAGCGGACGTCACACGAATCCCACGGCTTGACGGTGGAGTTGAGTTCACCACCGACGTACTGGATGGGCTTCTGCACATGCGGGAGCAGAGCTTCGAGCTGTGGGAAGACCGACTCGGACATCACGCGACTTTCGTGAAGCGGGCAGGGGGCGACTCTCAAGCGTAACCCGAGGCTCAGGCGCCCCCTGCCGCCAAGATCACCGCCTAGGTGCCGAGGGCCGCCCGGAGCGCGGGATCGGAGGCCTCCGCCCATACGTCCGGAAGCTCCCGTTCCCGCCGGTCGGCCAGGGCCTCCTCGCGGGCGTAGAGCACGCCCCAGGTGAAGCCTGGCTCTCCCGCTCCGGCCGCTTGGACGGCGAGGCCGTGCAGGGCCTCGCGGGCGACGACGCTGTCCTGGTGGTCGCCGAGCAGGGTCTGGACGGATTTCATGGCCTTGGCCAGCTGTTTTGCCGATTTGCCGAGCGCGGGCGCGGACGCCTCCGCCGCGTAGCGGGCGCGTTTGGCGGCCTTGCGGGCTTCGTGGAGGGCCACGTCGCGCGGTTGGCCCGGTTCCAGGTCGAGGGCGCCCGCGACGCGGGTGGCGAGCCGCCCGTAGTCGCGGAGGACCGCCTTGGGCAGGGTTTCGGCGGCGGGCCTGGCCGCGGCGGGGAGCAGGGGCGGGTCGGCCAGCAGGGCGTCGAGGGCGTCGAGGAGGGCCGCGTACCGCTTGCCGTCGAGCGCGGCGAGCGCGCGGCGCCGGGTTCCCGAGCGGCGGGTGTTGTTCCATACCCGCAGGCGGCCGCGGACGGATCCGAGCAGGAGGGTGCGCGGGAGCTCGGTGACGCCGGTCTGGATGCGCTCGAACAGGACTTCCTGGTCGCGGTCGAGGCCGAGCTCGGCGGCCAGCCACCGGAGCTCTTCGCCGAGGGGGTCGGTGCTGGTGCGGTCGAGGACCTTGCGGTGGGTCTTGAAGGCGCTGCGCATCCGGCGGCAGGCGACCCGCATCTGGTGGACGGAGTCGGGCAGGTTGCGGCGGACGGCGGGGTCCTGGGCGACGAGGGCGTCGCGTTGTTCGCGCAGGTACGAGAGGACGTGCGCGCCCGCCGTGTCCTCGGCGGGGCCGGGCTCGGGCCGGGGTGGCGGCTCCGTGCCGGTCTCGGTGAGGGCGCGGGCGAGTTTGGAGGGGGCGTCGCAAACGCGGAGTCCGGCTTTGCGGAACTTCTTCTCGACGGCGTCGAGGAGGGCGGGGTCGACGCCGTCGGCGAGTTCGACCTCGACCTCGGTCCAGGCTGCGGCGGCCTCGCCGCGCTCGGCCCGGACGGCGTCGGTGGAGAGTTCCGCGAGGAGGGCGCCGTCGGCGTCGAGGAGGTGGGTGACACGGCGGGAGGACAGCAGCCGGACCTGGGGTTCCAGGGGGGTGTCGCGGACGCGGGAGCGGACGAGTGCGGCGAGGGAGCGGGGGACGGTGTCGCCGAGGGGGGCGGTGACCTCGTCGCGGACGCCCGGGGAGACGGGCAGTTTGAGGTGCCAGCCGGCGTCGGCGCCGCCGGTGCGGCGTCTGAGGGTGAGGCCGTCGGCGGCGAGCCGCTGGTCGGGGGTGTCGTAGTAGACCGCGTCGAGGTCGACGGTGCCCTGGTCGGCGACGGCCGCGATCTCGGCCGTGCCGGTCAGGTCCGGGACTCCGCGCCGTGCGGCCTTGCTCGTCGTGAACTCGAATTTGCGCTCGATCTCGCGTTTCGTGTCCGCCATGCATCGAATTTAGTCCTGAACGGATCACGAAGGCAGGGTGAACGGCGAATCGGTGGCGGAAGCGGCCGAAGATCAGCCCCCTAGGCCGACATCGGCCGTTGCACCCTGATCGACTGCAGCAGTCCGACCGCCACCCACACGGCGAACATCGACGATCCTCCGTAGGAGACGAACGGCAGCGGGAGCCCCGCCACCGGCATGATCCCGAGGGTCATTCCGATGTTCTCGAACGCCTGGAAGGCGAACCAGGCGATGATCCCGGCGCACACGATCGTCCCGTAGAGCTCGGTGGTCTCGCGGGCGATCATGCAGGCCCGCCACAGCACGATGCCGAGCAGGACCAGGATCAGCCCGGCGCCGACGAAGCCCAGCTCCTCCCCCGCCACCGTGAAGACGAAGTCGGTCTGCTGCTCGGGTACGAACTGGCCGGTGGTCTGCGAGCCCTGGAAGAGCCCGGAGCCGGTCAGTCCGCCGGAGCCGATCGCGATCCGGGCCTGGTTGGTGTTGTAGCCGACGCCGGCGGGGTCGAGGTCCGGGTTGGCGAAGGCCGCGAAGCGGTTGATCTGGTACTCGTCGAGCACGCCGAGCTGCCAGATCAGGACGGCGCCGGCCGCCCCGGAGCCGAGCAGCCCCAGCACCCAGCGGTTGGAGGCGCCGGAGGCGAGCAGGACGCCGAGCACGATGATGACCATGACCATGACGGAGCCGAGGTCGGGCATCAGCATGACGATGCCCATCGGGGCGGCGGCCAGGCACAGCGCCTTGACCACGGTGCGGTGGTCGGGGTGGGCCAGGTCGCCCGCGTCCACCCGGGTGGCCAGCAGCATGGCCATGACCAGGATGATCGTGATCTTCACGAACTCGGAGGGCTGGAGCGAGAAGCCGCCGCCGATCACGATCCACGCGTGGGCGCCGTTGATCGTCGCGCCGAGCGGGGTGAGCACGGCGAGGATGAGCACCAGGGAGAGCCCGTACAGGATCGGGACGGCGCCGCGCAGGGTGCGGTGGCCGAGCCAGATGGTGCCGATCATCAGCACGAGGCCGATGCCGGTGTTCATGGCGTGCCGGACCAGGAAGTAGTACGGGTCGCCCTGGTTGAGCTGGGTGCGGTTGCGGGTCGCCGACCACACCAGCAGGGCGCCGATGAAGGAGAGGGCGAGCGCCGAGAGGAGTATCGGCCAGTCGAGCCGGCGCAGCACCGAGTCGCGCGAGGTCAGCTTGGCCATCGCGCCGCGCTCGGGCGCGTACCGGGATACGGAGAACTTGTTCGCGGTCTGCATCGGGGTCTCAGTCCTGCCGCGCGGTGGGCGGGGCGGGGGGACCGGCGAGCGCGGGCGGCGCCGATTCCTCCGGGGACGGGGGTACGTACGGCTTGACGTCGGGGGCGTCGATGGAGCCGTCGGGCTCGATGGTGGGCAGCTTCGCCTCCGGCTTGAGCAGGAAGGCCTTGTTGACGTCCTGTGTGCCGGCCATGTCGAGACCGTAGATGGCGTTGTAGACGTTGCGGACGGCGGGGCCGGAGGCTCCGGAACCGGTGCCGCCCTGGGAGATCGTCATCACGATCGTGAAGTCCTCGGTGTACGTGGCGAACCAGGAGGTGGTCTGCTTGCCGTAGACCTCGGCGGTACCGGTCTTGGCGTGCATGGGGATCTGCTTCTGCGGCCAGCCGCCGAAGCGCCAGGCGGCGGTGCCGCGGGTGGCGACGCCCTCCAGCGCTCCGTTGATCTGGCGCCGGGTGATCTCGGTCATCGGGAGCCGGCCGTGGGCCTGCGGCTTGATCTCCTCGGTCTTCTTGCCGTCGGCGCTGATGATGGCCTTGCCGATGGTGGGGTTCCACATGGTGCCGCCGTTGGAGATGGCCGCGTAGATGGTGGCCATCTGGATGGGGGTGACGAGGGTGTCGCCCTGGCCGATGGAGTAGTTGATGGCGTCGCCGGCGCGCATGAGATTGCCCTCGAGGCAGTTCTCGTAGGACAGCAGCTCGACGTAGGTGCCGCCCTTCTTGCCGGTCTTGCACCACATGTCCTTGTTGGCTTCCCAGAACCGCTGCTTCCAACGGCGGTCGGGGACGCGGCCCTTCTCCTCGCCCGGCAGGTCCACGTGGGTCTCGGCGCCGAGGCCGAACTGGTGGGCGGTCTTGTAGAAGATTTCGGCCGGGGGCTTCTTCGGGTGGAGCCCGCCGTCCTTCAGCCACTCCTTGTGGCCGAGGGCGTAGAAGACGGTGTCGCAGGAGACTTCGAGGGCCCGGCCGAGGGTGATCGAGCCGTGGCCCTGGGACTCGAAGTTCCGGAAGACCTGACCGCCGATGGCGTACGAGCTCGGGCAGGGGTACTCGCCGTCGAACTTGTACCCGGCGTTGACCGCCGCCGCGGTCGGGATGACCTTGAAGATGGAGCCCGGGGCCGCCTGGCCCTGGATCGCCCGGTTCATCAGCGGGACGTTGGACTCCTTGGCGGTGAGCCTGGCGTAGTCCGTGCCGGAGATGCCGCCGACCCAGATGTTCGGGTCGTACGTCGGGTTGGAGGCCATGGCCACGACGCGGCCCGTCTTGGACTCCAGGACGACGATGGCACCGGCGTCGGCCTTGTACGGGACGCCGGTGTTGCGGTCGATCTGCTTGCGGGCCTCGATCATGGCCGCGTTCAGCTCGAACTCGGCGACGCCCTGGACGCGGGCGTCGATGCTGGTGACGAGGTGGGCGCCGGGGACGGCCGGGTCGTTCCTGGCCTCGCCCATGACGCGGCCGAGGTTGTCGACCTCGTAGCGGGTGACGCCGGACTTTCCGCGCAGGGTCCTGTCGTAGGTGCGCTCCAGGCCGAAGCGGCCGACCTGGTCGGAGCGCAGCAGCGGCGAGTTGGTGTTCTTGGCCTTCTGGATCTCGTCGTCGGTGACCGGGGAGAGGTAGCCGAGCACCTGGCCGGTGTTGGCGCCGCCGGGCGCGGGATAGCGGCGTACGGCGGTCGGCTCGGCGGTGATGCCGGGGAACTCCTCGGGGCGCTCGCGGATCTGGAGGGCCTGCTGGGTGGTGGCCTCGGTGGTGACCGGGATCGGCTGGTACGGGGAGCCGTTCCAGCAGGGCTTGGGGGTCTGGGAGTCGCAGACGCGGACCTTGTTCATGACGTCCTGCGGCTTCATGTCCAGTACGGCGGAGAGCCGGGTCAGGACGTCCTTGCCCTTGTCCTTCATCTTCATCAGCGCCGTGCGGCTGGCGGAGACGACCAGGCGGGTCTCGTTGTCGGCGAGCGCGACGCCGCGGGCGTCCAGGATCGAGCCGCGGACCGCGGGCTGGACGACCTGCTGGACGTGGTTGCTCTTGGCCTCGTGGTAGTACTCCGCGCCGTTGCGGATCTGGAGGTACCACAGGCGCCCGCCGAGGGTGAACAGGAAGGAGAGGACGAGCACCTGGAGGATGACGAGCCGGATCTGCACCCGGGAGGTGCGGCCGGTCTCGGGGACGTTGGTCACGGGAGCTCCCCCCTCACAGCTTCTTGACGCTCTTCACACTCTTGATTCCCTTGACGCCCTTTATCCGGCCGGCCCTGTTGGCGCGGCTGCGGGCCGTCTTGAGCCGCAGGCCGCCGCGCTGGCTGCCGATGCGCAGGCCGGTGCCGCCGGAGAGCCAGCCGGAGGACACGTCGGCGGCCTTGGCCGGTCCGCCGTTCGCCTCGACGGCCATCGGGTCGTTCTCGGCGCGCCGGGCCAGCGCCATGATGAACGGCACGGTGAACGGGGCGAGCAGCAGGTCGTAGAGGGTCGCGGTGAACAGCAGCCCGGTGAGGCCGACGTGGCGGGCGGCGGTGTCGCCGACGAGGGCGCCCACGCCGGCGTAGAGCAGGGTGGAGCCGATCGCGGCGGCGACGACGGTCAGCATCGGGCCCCAGGCGGAGCGGAACCGCCCGGAGTCGGGGCGGGCCAGGCCGGCGGCGTACCCGATGACGCAGAGCACGAGCGCGTACCGCCCGGCGGCGTGGTCGGCGGGCGGGGCCAGGTCGGCGAGGAGTCCGGCGGCGAAGCCGATGAGCGCGCCGCTGAGGTGCCCGTACACGAGGGCGAGGGCGACGACGGTGAGCAGGACCAGGTCGGGTACGGCGCCGGGCAGTTGCAGCCGGCCCAGGACGGCGACCTGGACGACGAGGGCGACCACGACGAGCGTGGCCGAGAGCAGGATCCGGTTGAAGCGCATGACGGTCAGCTCCTACTCGTCGGCCGGCTTGCCGGACACGCTGGCGGACGGGGACGGGGTGACCGTGACGGTGACCGTCGGGGTCGGCTTCACCTCGGGCTTGGGCGGCAGCACGGCGTCGCGCGGGTCCTCGCGCGGCGGCATGACGACGACGCCGACGATGTCCAGGCGCGAGAAGCCGACGAACGGGCGGACCCAGATGGTGCGGGTCAGGTCGCCGCGCGAGGGGTCGACCTTGACCACCTCGCCGATCGGGACGCCGGGCACGAAGGGCTTGTTGCCGCGGGAGCCGAAGGTGACGAGCCGGTCGCCGGGGCTGACCTTGGCCTTGCCGTTGAGCATCTGGACGGACAGGGCACGGTCGCCCTGGCCGGTGGCGAAGCCGAGCTCGCCGGTCTTCTCCAGGCGGGTGCCCACGGTGAAGTCGGGGTCGTTGGCGAGCACGACGGTGGCGGTGTCGGGGCCGACGGTGGCGACCCGGCCGACGAGTCCGTCCCCGTTGAGGACGGTCATGTCGCGCTCGATGCCGTCCTTGCTGCCGGCGTCGATGGTGACGGTCCAGGAGAAGCCCTGGGCCGCTCCTATGGCGATGACCTCGGCGCCCTTGATGCCGTACTGTCCGGAGCCGGCCCGCTTGAGCATCTCGTCGAGCTCGCGGATCCGGCTGCGGGTCTGGTCGTCGCTGCCCAGCCTGGCCTTCAGGGCGGCGTTCTCGCGCTCCAGCACGGCGATGCGGTTGTGGCGCTCGCCGGAGTCCCGTACGGCTCCTATCGCATTGGCGACCGGGTCGACCGCGGTCGCCACGCCCTTCTCGACCGGGCCGAAGACCGCTGCGGCGGCCTGCCGGGCGCCGTCGACCGGAGACTCCTCGCCTGCCCTGATGTCCACCGTGATCAGTGCGAACGCGATGGCGATCAGGAGCACCAGGAGCAGCCGGCTTTCTCGTGTGTCCCTCACGTGCGGCGGCCGTGCCTTCCCATGTGTCGTGTCGGCGAAGCCGGCTCCCGTGGAGCCGGTGCTTGCACCGGAGTTCTTCGTCTGTATATCAACGATCCGCCGCACGGGCGCGGCAGCACCCGTACGGCGGATCCTTGGGGTCCGTATGGCCCCCTGACGGGGGTCTGGGTCAGCGCCGGGGCTGGGCGTCCAGGACCTGCTGGAGCGCTTCGAACTCCTCCACGCACTTGCCGGAGCCGAGCGCGACGGAGTCGAGCGGGTCCTCGGCGATGTGGATCGGCATGCCCGTCTCGCGGCGCAGCCGCTCGTCGAGGCCGCGCAGGAGGGCGCCGCCGCCGGTCAGGACGATGCCGCGGTCCATGATGTCGCCGGAGAGCTCCGGCGGGCACTTGTCGAGGGTCGTCTTGACCGCGTCGACAATGGCGTTGACCGGCTCCTCGATGGCCTTGCGGACCTCGGCGGCGGAGATCACGACCGTCTTGGGGAGGCCGGAGACCAGGTCCCGGCCGCGGATCTCGGTGTGCTCGTCCTTGTCGAGGTCGTACGCCGACCCGATGGTGATCTTGATCTGCTCGGCGGTCCGCTCACCGAGGAGGAGCGAGTACTCCTTCTTGATGTGCTGGATGATCGCGTTGTCGAGCTCGTCGCCGGCCACCCGGATGGACTGCGCCGTGACGATTCCGCCGAGGGAGATGACGGCGACCTCGGTGGTGCCGCCGCCGATGTCCACGACCATGTTGCCGGTGGCCTCGTGGACGGGCAGGCCTGAGCCGATGGCGGCGGCCATGGGCTCCTCGATGATGTGCACCTGGCGGGCGCCGGCCTGGGTGGACGCCTCGATGACGGCGCGGCGCTCCACTCCCGTGATGCCGGAGGGGACGCAGACCACGACGCGCGGACGGGCCAGGTAGCGGCGCTTGTGGATCTTGAGGATGAAGTACCGGAGCATGCGCTCGGTGATCTCGAAGTCGGCGATGACGCCGTCCTTGAGGGGCCTGACGGCGACGATGTTGCCGGGCGTCCGGCCGATCATCTTCTTCGCCTCGGAGCCGACCGCCAGGATGCCACCGGTGTTCGTGTTGATGGCGACCACGGACGGCTCGTTCAGGACGATCCCCCGGCCCCTCACGTACACCAGCGTGTTGGCGGTCCCGAGGTCGATCGCCATGTCACGGCCGATGAACGACATGTTGTTCCCCTTGTTCCCCATGAGGAGCGTCTGGCCTTCCGGTTGATAGCGGCTGCTGTCAGGTCGGCGAGGTGGGTGTGTGGGTGGAGGCCCCATCGTAGTGCCGCAAGTGCGAACACCGCGCGACGGGACTCCGGCAATCCCGCCGGAACGAAAACCCGCCCCCTCAGTGGTGACGACGTGTCCTGCCCATGCGTTCCCGCAAGTGCCCGGCAATACCGAAGGGCGACCGAAATTACTTCGGTCGCCCCAGGTCATGAGCGCTATTCGGCTGATGTTGCGTCAGAAAGGACTCATCCGAGAGTGGGGAAGAACAGCTTCAGCTCGCGCTCGGCGGACTCCTCGGAGTCCGAGGCGTGGATCAGGTTCTCCCGGGTGACGGTGCCGAAGTCCCCCCGGATGGAGCCGGGCGCCGCGGCGATCGGGTCGGTCGGTCCGGCCAACTGGCGGACACCCTCGATCACGCGTTCCCCTTCCACCACCAGGGCCACGATCGGGCCGCTGGCCATGAAGCCCATGAGGGGCTCGTAGAACGGGCGGCCCACGTGCTCGGCGTAGTGCTGCTCCAGGATGCTCCGGTCGAGCGTACGCAGCTCCAGCGCGGGGATGCTCCACCCGGCCTTGCGCTCGATACGGCCGATGATCTCGCCCACCAGGCCACGCCTGACCGCGTCCGGCTTGAGCAGGACGAGCGTGCGCTGGGTCATGTTGTAACTCCTTGCGGCAAACGGGTGCGGTCCAACGAGGCTACAGGGGGTCAGCGGCCCCCCTGCGCGGAGCCCCGGGCCCGGGCCGGGGGCCCGCAGCCCCCGGCGGGTGCCTCAGGCCTGGGCTTCGCTCTGGGCCGCCCAGCGGGCCTTGATCGCGTCGATCTTGGCGCCGTAGTGCACCGAGCACCACCACAGGCCCGCGAACACCGCACCGAGGAAGAACATCATCGGGACGACGAACCCGCTCAGGATCAGGCCGATCTGCAGGGCCCAGCCGATCTGGACCGCGCCCGGACGCGACAGCATCCCGCACAGCAGCACCGACAGCAGCATGGCGACCCCGCACACCGTCCAGACCGCGGCCTGCGTCAGATCCGGGTTCTTCATGGCGACCAGCCCCGCGAAACCGATCACGAAGAACTCGCCGATCAGCGTCGAAGCACACAGCGTACGCATCCCTCAGCCCCTCTTCAGCAGCAGGCGGGCCTCGCCCACCGTGATCACGGAACCGGTCACCAGGACCCCGGCCCCGCCGTACTCGGCCTCTTCCTCCGCGAGGGTGATCGCCGCCTCCAGGGCGTCGTCCAGCCGCGGCTCCACCTGCACCCGGTCCGGCCCGAAGACCTCGACCGCGACCGCCGCCAGCTCGTCCGCGGACATCGCCCGGTGGCTCGAGTTCTCCGTGACGACGATCTCCGCGAAGATCGGCTCGAAGGCCTCCAGGACCCCCTTCACGTCCTTGCCCTCGCTCGCGGCCATGACCCCGATCAGCCGGCTGAAACCGAAGGCCTCGGTCACCGCTTCCGCCGTGACCTGCGCGCCCGCCGGGTTGTGCGCCGCGTCCAGGACCACCGTCGGGCTACGGCGCACGACCTCCATCCGGCCCGGCGAGGTCACCGAGGCGAAGGCCCTGCGTACGGTCTCCAGGTCCAGCTCCCGCGACTGCTGCGCGCCGACCCCGAAGAAGGCCTCGACCGCCGCCAGGGCCACCGCCGCGTTGTGCGCCATGTGGGCCCCGTACAGCGGCAGGAAGATGCCGTCGTACTCGCCGCCCACGCCGCGCAGCGTCAGCATCTGGCCGCCGACCGCCACCTCGCGCGAGACGACGCCGAACTCCATGCCCTCGCGGGCGACCGTCGCGTCGACCTCCACGGCCTTCTTCAGCAGCACCTGCGCCGCGTCCACCGGCTGCTGCGCCAGGATCACGGTGGCGTCCTGCTTGATGATGCCGCCCTTCTCCTGGGCGATCTCGCCGGGCGTGGAACCGAGGCGGTCCGTGTGGTCCAGGCTGATCGGGGTGATCACCGCGACCGAGCCGTCGATCACGTTGGTCGCGTCCCAGGTGCCGCCCATGCCGACCTCGACGACGGCCACGTCGACCGGGGCGTCCGCGAAGGCCGCGTACGCCATGCCGGTGAGCACCTCGAAGAAGGACAGCCGGAACTCCTCGGAGGCGTCGACCATCTCCACGTACGGCTTGATGTCGTAGTACGTCTCGACGAAGCGCTCGGCGCTGATCGGCGCCCCGTCCAGGCTGATCCGCTCGGTGACCGACTGCACGTGCGGGCTGGTGTAGCGGCCGGTGCGCAGCTCGAAGGCGTTCAGCAGGGCCTCGATCATGCGGGCGGTGCTGGTCTTGCCGTTCGTGCCGGTGACGTGGATCGAGGGGTACGCGCGCTGCGGTTCGCCCAGGACGTCCATCAGCGCGGCGATCCGCCTTACGGACGGCTCCAGCTTCGTCTCGCCCCAGCGGGTGGAGAGCTCCTGCTCCACCTCCTGCAGTGCCCGCGCCACCTCCGGGTCGAGGGGCCGCGCGGGTACCAGGTCACCCTGGGGCGGTCCGGCCTGGGCGCGCAAGGTGCGGCTGCCGGCCTCGATCACCGCCAGGTCGGGGTCGCGGTCGGACTCTTCGGCCACGATCCGGTCGAAGACCTCGGTGGTCTCGTCGCGGTCGTCGGGTCCGTTGCTCTCGGGCTGCTGCTCACTCACGGGGCCAGTCTACGGACGGGGGGCCCGAGGACTTCCGACCCGGCCGTTTCGGGACCTTCGGCGAAGGTTGCGACCGGATCGTTATGCAAGCCTTGCGGCAGGAGATTGGGGAACAAATGCCGCGGGGCGGCAACAAAAAGACCGCTTCCAGCCGCGGCACAGGCATCGATCTGGGGACCGCGAACACCCTGGTCTACGCCCGGGGGCACGGAATCGTCCTCAATGAGCCGTCCGTGGTCGTCGTGAAGGCGGGCACCACCACCGCGCTGGCCGTCGGGATCGAGGCCAAGGAGACCATCGGCCGCACTCCCGGCTCCATCACCGCGATCCGCCCCTTGAAGGACGGGGTGATCTGCGACTACGAGGCCGCCGAGGAGATGATCAGGCACTTCGTCCGCGAGGCCGTGCCCGGGCGGCGGCCGCGCACCCGGATGGTGATCTGCGTGCCCGCCGGGGTCACCCCCTAGCGGCGGGCCATCGTCCACGCCTCGACCCGGGCCGGGGCCAGGGCCGTCCACCTGATCGAGGAGCCGATGGCGGCGGCGATCGGCGCGGGCCTGCGTGGCCCTGGGCTCCGGCACGTGCGTGGAGGACCTGGACACCCTGAACAGCCTGCTGGTCCCGGCGAAGACCTGACCGGGGCTGACCGCGGCCGACCGTGGCTGCCGACCGCGGCTACCCCCGCGGGAGGGTGGCCACCACCGTGTACGAGTCCTCCGTGCGCGTCGCCGTCAGGGTTCCGCCCAGGCTCCGTACCCGCTCGGACATGCTCGCCGTGCCCGAGCCCGCCGAGACGGGGGCGCGCGCCGGCGTACGGGCGGGCAGGCCGTTGCTGACGGCGATCCGCAGCTGCGGGCCGTCCGCCGCGATCGACACGTCGATGGTCTCCCCGCAGGCGTGCTTGGCCGCGTTGGTCAGGCACTCCTGCACCACCCGGTAGACCGCGGCCTGGCGCAGCGGCGACAGCCCGTGCACCTGCGGGTCCAGAGCGAGCCGTACGGGCGAACCGGCCCGTCCGCTCTCCTCCGCGAGAGCCCGCAGCCCGTCCACCCCCGGCGTCGCGGCCCGCTCCCCGCGTTGCACGATGATCTCGTTGAGCACCAGATGGGCCCGGCGCGCGGTGTCGGCCAGCTCCTCGAAGTCCTTCGCGTGCGGCGTCTCGCGCGACCGCATCGACAGCACCTCCGAGCGCACCGTCAGCAGCGTCAGCTCCCGGCCGACGAAGTCGTGGACGTCGCGGGCGACCGAGGTGCGCTCCTGCTGGACCGCCTGGAGCACCGCCGACTCGGCGCGCCGGGCGGCCAGCTCGCGCACCAGGTCGTGCCGGTAGGCGGCGATGCCGACGGCCGAGGCGAGCACCCCGATGGGCACGACCAGGCTCAGGAACGCGCTGAGGGTCGCGGCCCGCGGTTCGGGCCAGCCCGGGACGCTGAAGACGATCAGCGCGTACGCCACGTACCCGAGGGTGGCCAGGACCGCGGGCCGGCGCCCCCGGTAGCGGCCGACCGAGTAGAGCGCGAACTGGATCAGCGTCAACTCGTGCAGCCAGCCGATGAAGAGCAGCGCGGTGACGTACGAGATCCAGGGCGACCGGCGGCGCACCAGGAGGCTCGAGCACCCGGCGGTGAGCACGACGGCGGCCATCGGGCCGCTGAGCGAGTTGTCCGCGGCGGCCAGGCCGGGCAGGTCCAGCGCCATCAGGGCGAGGCAGCTCACTGCGGTGAGCACGTCAAGGGCCCGGGGTGACCCGGCCCAGCTCTCGGCGAGCCTGCGGCCGGTGGCCGCGGCCCGTCGGAGCGCCGAGGCGACGGGCCGGACGTGCATGCCTTCCATCATCCGTGCTCGCCGAGGAGGATCGGATCCGCCGGCGCGGCCGAAATCGTGACGTGTGACACTCCGGACAACTCAAGACAACACCGGACCACTGCCGCCAGACCCTGCCCGCCCGGTCAGGGCGCGGGTTCGGGGCCCGGGCCGGCGTAGTCGGAGCCGAAGCAGGACCGGATCTCCCGCTCGGTGCCCGGGCGCCCGGCGAAGTTGAACCGGGACTCCTCCTCCTTGGGAGCGGCCTTGGGGTCGGAGTCGAAGTAGACCGACCACCAGTAGACGCCCGCCATCTTCCGCTCACGGACGACCTGGCAGACCGCCTTGTACCAGTTGGCCTGCACCGCGGGGTTCAACTTGCGCTTCGTGTAGAAGTCGCCGGGTGCGTGGTACGCCCCCTCCATGGCGCTGATGCCCGCCTCGGCGAGCACGATCCGCGGCAGCGCGCCCTTGCTCTTCTTGTCGAGCCAGGTGTTCCAGCCGTCGACGAGCTGGTCGACGGGGGCGTCGTCGGCGACCTTGACGGGGAAGTACGCGTCGACGCCGAGCCGGTCGACGGGTACGGCGATGTGACCGCCCACGTAGTTGTCCCAGTTGGCGTCGTACGACACCTCGCCCTTGAACCGCTTCTCGGCCGCCGCGATCAGGGTCTTCCAGCCCGGGTGGCCCTCCATCGAGTTCAGCTCCGTGCCGATCACGAACGTCGCCGCCTGCTGCCGCTGCGCCGCGTCGAGGTACGGGCCGAGCAGGGCCTCGTACGAGTCGAACCAGGCTTCCTTGTCGGTCGGCTTGATGTTGCCGCGCCAGCCCTCCGGCGGGACGAGAGCCGCCTCGTCCAGGGTCGGGCGGACGGTGGTGCGCAGTCCCGCCTCGTGGAAGATGCGCAGCACCGTGTCGAGGTGCTCGGGTGTCGGGGTGCTCCGGCCGGCCGCGAGCTTCGTCGAGGTGCGGCCCTCCGTGTAGAAGGGGAAGGAGACGGCGACCGAGTTGGCCTTCAGCCCGACCAGGTAGGCGGCCTGCTCGCGCGCCTTCTTCTCGACGTACGCGTCGCTGTGCTCCTTCTTGTCCTCCCAGAAGAGCTGGACGCCCCACTCGGGCATGCCGGCCTTCCAGGGCCTGTCCACCTTCGGTGCGGGCAGGGCGGGCTGTTCCGCCCCGGCCGCACCGCCTCCCCCGCCGGCGAGGACGGCGTCGCCGCCGCCTCCCTTGGCGGGGGTCGTGTCGTGCAGGACCAGGATCGGCTTGAGGGAGCCGGACCTCCAGCGCAGGGGGTGGTCGCCGATCACGAACGGCAGGCCGAGGACCAGGGAGGTCACGGTCACCGGGAGGATCGCGAGCAGGGGGACCTTGGAACGCTTCGTCTTCTCGTTCTTCTCGTTCTTGTTCTTCTCGTTCTTCACGAGGGGCTCTCGGTTTCTCATGCGGGCTTGGCGATGACGACGAACTTGTTCTCTTCGCGCTTGATGAACTTGATCAGCCCGCGCAGGCCGCCGAGCCCTTCCAGCACGGAGAACAGCGGGATGAGGGCGAGCACGGCGAGCGGCTCCCACCAGCCCCGCTTGCCGTTCACCGAGACCAGGGCGTTGAGCCGCAGCCCCTCCCAGTACGTCCAGATGACGTACGCGAAGCTGAGCGACCACATGATCACGACGGACTGGGTCACGGGCGAGGTGTTGAAGTCCCCGATGAACCAGGCCACGAGGAGCACCGTCGCGACGTGCTGGAGCGGGCCGAGGACCCAGCTGACCATGCAGAGCATCAGGAACCAGCGGTACCGGAACGGCACCGTTCGGTTGAAGCAGAGGGCGACCAGCCCCCAGGCCCAGCGCTCGCGCTGCTTGATGAAGTCCCTGGTGGTGGCCGGCGAGGCGCCGTAGCAGCGGCCGTTGAACCAGTCGCTGCGACCGGGGTACTTGCGGCAGAACGTCAGCGCCAGCTGGGCGTCCTCGACGATGGCCTTGGGGCCGAAGTCCCAGCCGATGGTCGCCTCGATGGAGGCGCGGAGCAGCAGCAGCTCGCCGTGCACGCCGGCGACCGGGGTGCCGAGACCGGTGAAGGCCCGGAACCGGGCTATGTCGTCGGCGGGGCGGACCGCGTCGGCCAGCCAGGTGAACCGGTTCACGGCGTTCTCGCGCGGGTAGGCCAGGATGCCCTGCGCCATGTGCTTGCCCTCGTCGCCGGCCCGCCGCTGGCGGTTGACGAACTGGGCCATGGACGCTGCGGTGTCGGGGCCGACCCCGGTGTCGTCGTCCATGTGCAGCACCCAGACGTCGTCGAGCGCCTCGCCCTCGTCGATCCGCAGCTCGTGCGCGTAGTGGTTCGCGCGGGCCTTGAAGCGCGTCCCGTTCGCCGTCTCGTACACCTTGGGCACGGTGACCACGCGGATCAGGGGGTTCATCGCGGCCAGGTCGTCGATCCGCTCGGCCGCCTCGCAGCCCTCCTCCGTGAGGACGTCGACCCGCATGCGCGGGAAGTACGGGGGAAGGTGGTCCACATAGCTGAGGACCGAGCGCTCCAGCGCCGGGTACGTGTCGTGGCGGCCGATGGTCGGCACGAGCACGATGAGGAAGTCCTCCTCCACGGGTGCCGGCGCGACCATCTCGTGTGCCTTGCGCAGCCGGCGGCGGATCAGCAGGACGCCCTGGAAGCCGACCATGACGCCGATGGCGGGCAGCGACCAGATGACCGACAGCGTCCAGCCCAGCGGGGTCGGGTTCGGCTCGAACACCCACAGGCCGAAGCCGGCGAGGACCAGGAAGGGCAGCAGGAAGGCCAGCACGCTGGGCTTCCAATCGGCATGGCGCTGCACCAGTTTCGCATCGCGACGGGACGTGGTCGCGACCTCTTGTACGGGGGCGAGGGTCATGGGAAGGGTCCTTCGGGGTTCCTACTGCTGCGGCGGCGACTGCTGGGGCTGCTGAGGCCAGGCGGGCTGACCGCCGTACGGGCCGGGCCCGTAGCCGGGCTGCGGCTGCTGGGGCTGGTGCGGCTGCGGCTGCTGGGGCTGCGGCTGGGCGTAGCCCGTCTGCGGCTGCTGGGGCTGCGGCTGGGCGTAGCCCGTCTGCGGCAACTGGGCCCCGGGCTGCGCCGGGTAGGACGGCGGAGGACCGAACCCGTGCGACGGCTGCGGCGATTGAGGCGCCTGCGGCAGCTGAGGCTGCGGCTGCTGTACCTGCTGCGCTGCCGCGCGCTGGGCCTGCTCATGGGCCTGCCGAGCCTCGTGCGCCTGCTGGGTCCAGGGGTTCACCGGCGGCTGCCACGGCTCGTACGCGGCGAAATCCCGCAGCAGCAGCACGATGAGGGCCCCGGTCACGAGGACCCCGACGGCGAAGGTCGCCAGCTTCAGCCCGCCCTGGAGCGTCGAGGTGAAGTAGTCCGTCTGCTTCTCGTCGAACAGCGCGCCCGTAAGGCTCCGCATCCGGTTGTAGCCCTCGATGGCCGCGCCGCCGATGACGATGCCCCGGCCGAGGGTGTTCCCGCGCAGGACCAGCAGCCCGCCCGCCACATAGACGACACCCCAGTTGAGGTTGAACGTCTCGGCGGCTCCGGAGCCGTCGCCTATGCCGTAGTAGACGATGCCCTGCAGGAAGTCGACGACGCCGACCTGCCAGAAGCAGTTGTACAGGGCCCAAAGGAGCAGGATGCCTGCCCAGCCCATGGCCACGAAGGCGGCCACGCGGTGGGCCCGTGGCGTTAACGCGCTCAACTTCACTCCTCTTCGAATGTTCCGTCGTGCAAGGCGAGCCATTGCACTCCCGCGGGGCCCGGTTCACGGCCGCCGGTGATCGTCTTGGGGTCGTTGTACGTCTGCTGCACGTCCGCCGGGGAGTTCTTCGCGGTGAGTCCGTCACCCCACACGGTCCACAGCACCCAGGGGGCCTGGTCGAGCGTCGTGCGCTGCGCGGCGCCCAGCGGCACGTGGAAGGACTCCGCGAGGATCCGCGGCTTCCCGTAGTCCTTGAGGCCGCGGTGCCACGTCGACGTCCAGGCGCCGGTGTCGAAGGGCTGGTCCGGCGTTCCGCTGTAGTCGTCGACCCCGACCACGTCCACGTACTCGCCGCCGGGGTAGAAGTCCCACGGATCGCTGCCGTGGACACCGTCCCAGGCGGTGGGGGCCCACACGAAGATCAGGTTGTGCAGCCCGCGGGAGCCCACCAGGTAGTGGTAGAGCAGCTCCCAGAGCGCCGTGTACTGCCGGGGCTTCAGCCCCGCCCACCAGAAGCTCTGCTCCCCGCCGAGCGAGTTCATCTCGTGGTACGGGCGCAGCAGCACGGGGACGTCGTACGCGGCCAGATAGCCGAGGTGGTCCGCGAGGAACGACAGGTCGAGCAGGAGCGCCGCGTGCTCCGGGGAACCGGGGGTGAGCACCCGGTCGATCCAGCCCGGGTCCTTCGCCGAGGGGGCGTTGCGGCGCAGCGTCTGGTCGTAGCCCTTGACCGGGCTGCCCGGCCACGGCTGGTGGAACGACATCCCGACCAGGCCCGCGGGCGCTCCCCCGTTGGTCGCCAGCACGGTCTTGGTGCCGTTCCAGAGGCGTTCGGTGCCGGTCGGGTTGTACGAGCCGTCGTCCTTGCGGGGCAGTCCGTGCCAGACGCCCATGGCGAGGTCCACGACGTCGTTCGTGTAGGTCCAGAACTCGCGGCGGGCGGGCCAGGCGGCGCGGGAGTAGTCCCGTGCCTCGCCCACGCCCCAGCTGTCCTGCTGATAGCCGGGGCCCAGGTCCAGTTCGAGGAAGGCCGGCAGCTTCCCGGTGATGTCCTGGGGCTTGCGGTAGTAGTAACCGGGCGGCTTGGGACCGTTGTGGTCGCCGTACTCCGGGTTGTACCGCTCGTTGTGCACCTCGGCGTGCTGGCCCATGAGAGTGCCGCGGCGCCGGCCGGCCCGGGCGTCCGCTTCCAGACCGGCCAGTAACCGGTACACGGTCTGGGCTGCCTTGGAGGCCTTGGGGTCCCGCGACAGCAGGTCCTTCTGGAGGCCGGTGGCGGGGGCGCGCGAGGTGCTGAAGGCCGCCACTCCGGCAAGGGCGCCGCCCGTGGCCACGGTGGCCGCCGCCCCTAAGAGGAGATTGCGGCGTTTCAGCGCGCGGCCCAACCCCTCGCGGCTTAAGCCCTCGCGACCTGGCACGTCACGCCCCAACACTCCGAGACCCCCCTCGGTCGACAGCCGGCCGGCAACGGCCCCTGCCGGTTGCGCGGAACCCCCGGGACCGCTGTCACCCTACGCGTCGGCCCCCGAGCGATGTGCTCGGGGGCCGACGGTTCACCGTTTGTTACGTGTTACGCGGCGGGCAGTGAGTCCAGCTGGGCCTGGATCCGGGCGATGTCCGCCTCGGCCTTGGCGAGCCGGCCCTTGATCTTGTCCACGACGTTGTCGGGGGCCTTGGCCAGGAAGGCCTCGTTCCCGAGCTTCGCCCCGGCCTGCTGCTTCTCCTTCTCCGCGGCCGCGAGGTCCTTGGAGAGGCGCCCCCGCTCGGCGGCCACGTCGATCGTCCCCGACAGGTCGAGCGCGACGCTTGCGCCGGCGACCGGCAGGGTGGCGGTGGCGGTGAAGCCCTCGCCCATCGGCTGGAGACGCAGCAGCTGGCGCACTGCCGCCTCGTGCGCGGCCAGCGGCGTACCGGTCAGGTCCAGGCGGGCCGGGACCTTCTGGCCGTCCTGGAGGCCCTGCTCCTTGCGGAAGCGGCGGACCTCGGTGACGACGGCCTGGACGCGCTCGATCTCCGCCTCGGCGGCCTCGTCGCGGAACCCGCTGTCCTTGGGCCACTCGGCGATGACGAGGGACTCGCGGCCGGTCAGCGTGGTCCACAGCGTCTCGGTGACGAAGGGGACCACCGGGTGCAGCAGCCGCAGCATGACGTCGATGACCTCGCCGAGGACGCGGCTGGAGACCTTGGCCTGCTCGCCGCCCGCGAAGAACGTCGTCTTCGACAGCTCGACGTACCAGTCGAAGACCTCGTCCCACGCGAAGTGGTACAGCGCCTCGCTGAGCTTGGAGAACTGGAAGTCCTCGTAGTACGCGTCGACCTGCGCGACCGTCTTGTTCAGACGGGACAGGATCCAGCGGTCGGTCGCCGACATCTGCTCGGGGGCCGGCAGCTCGCCCTCGATGGTGGCGCCGTTCATCAGCGCGAAGCGCGTGGCGTTCCAGATCTTGTTGGCGAACTTGCTGGAAGCCTGGACCCAGTCCTCGCCGATCGGCACGTCGGTGCCCGGGTTGGCGCCCTTGGCCAGGGTGAAGCGGACGGCGTCGGAGCCGTACTTGTCCATCCAGTCCAGCGGGTCGACGACGTTGCCGAAGGACTTCGACATCTTCTTGCCGCGCTCGTCGCGGACCAGGCCGGTCAGCGCGATCGTCTTGAACGGCGGCTCGCCGTCCATGGCGTACAGGCCGAACATCATCATCCGGGCGACCCAGAAGAAGATGATGTCGTGGCCGGTGACCAGGACGTCGGTGGAGTAGAACTTCGCCAGGTCCGGGGTCTTCTCCGGCCAGCCGAGCGTGGAGAACGGCCACAGGCCCGAGGAGAACCAGGTGTCGAGGACGTCCGTGTCCTGGTGCCAGCCCTCGCCGGTGGGCGCCTCGTCGTCCGGGCCGACGCAGACGATCTCGCCGTCCGGGCCGTACCAGACCGGAATCCGGTGGCCCCACCACAGCTGGCGCGAGATGCACCAGTCGTTGAGGTTGTCGACCCAGTCGAAGTAGCGCTTCGACATCTCCTCGGGGTGGATCGCGACGCGGCCGTCGCGGACGGCGTCTCCGGCGGCCTTGGCCAGCGTCTCGACCTTGACCCACCACTGCAGCGACAGGCGCGGCTCGACGGTGGTGCTGCACCGCGAGCAGTGCCCGACGGAGTGCATGTACGGGCGCTTCTCCGCGACGATGCGGCCCTGCTGCCGCAGCGCGCCGACGACCGCGGACCGGGCCTCGAAGCGGTCCAGGCCGAGGAAGGGGCCGTGGACGGTGATGTTGCCGTGCTCGTCCATGATCGTCATGGACGGCAGGTCGTGGCGCTGCCCGATGGCGAAGTCGTTCGGGTCGTGCGCCGGGGTCACCTTGACGCAGCCGGTGCCGAACTCGGGGTCGACGTGCGTGTCCGCGACGACCGGGATGGAGCGGTCGGTGAGCGGCAGCTTGATGAGCTTGCCGATCAGGTGCTTGTAGCGCTCGTCGTCCGGGTGGACGGCAATGGCCGTGTCACCGAGCATCGTCTCGGCGCGGGTCGTGGCGACGACCAGGGTGTCCTCGCCCTCGCCGTACTTGATCGAGACGAGCTCGCCCGCGTCCTCCTGGTACTCCACCTCGATGTCGGAGATGGCCGTGAGGCAGCGGGGGCACCAGTTGATGATGCGCTCGGCGCGGTAGATCAGCTCGTCGTCGTAGAGCTTCTTGAAGATCGTCTGGACGGCCTTGGACAGGCCCTCGTCCATCGTGAACCGCTCACGGGACCAGTCGACGCCGTCACCGAGGCGCCGCATCTGGCCGAGGATCTTGCCGCCGTACTCTTCCTTCCACTGCCAGACCCGCTCGACGAACTCCTCGCGGCCCAGGTCGTGGCGGGACTTGCCCTCCTCGGCGAGCTGCTGCTCGACCTTGTTCTGGGTGGCGATACCGGCGTGGTCCATGCCGGGCAGCCACAGCGACTCGAAGCCCTGCATCCGCTTGCGGCGGGTCAGGGCGTCCATGAGCGTGTGCTGGAAGGCGTGCCCCAGGTGCAGGGAGCCGGTGACGTTCGGCGGCGGAATGACGATGGTGTACGCGGGCTTCTCACTCGCGGGATCGGCCGTGAAGTACCCACGCTCCACCCAGCGCTCGTAGAGCTTCCCCTCTACCTCGGCCGGAGCGTACGCGGTCGGCAGTTCGGAGTCGGGGCTGCTGGGTGTCTGCGTGTTCTCGGTCACGAGGCACAGGATACGGGCGGCCCCGCCTTCGTTACGAATCCATACCACACCCGGGGACTCATTGACCTGAGCATGCAGATCGGGCTCGATGTGCGCATGAACGAGATCACTCAGCAGCCCGTACCGGCCCCGGCACCCGCCGCCCCGTCGAAGAACAGGCGCGCACTCAAGACGGCCGGGACGGTGCTCGCTCTGGCGGCGGGGCTGGTGCTCGGGCGCATGGGCATGAACGCGGTGCTCGGTGACAACGCCCCGGACGACGCGGGCCGCTACCGGCTGGCCCCTCCGGCCTCCTTCCAGGGCCTGGCCCTCCAGGATTCCGGTCCCCGGGTCGAGGCCATCAAGCAGGGCCAGGGGCCGGCGAAGGCGGGCGCGACGAACGTCGCCGTCGTGTACGCGGACCAGTCGGGCACCGCGCAGCTGGTGGTCAGCGGCGCCTTCGGCCGGTTCGGCGACCAGGACCCGGGCGCGGTGCTGACCCGGAGCCTCCAGGGCGCGGGGGCGGCCTCGGAGATCACGACGCACGAGGCCGGGACGCCGGCGGGCGGCGCCATGCGCTGCGGCACGATCCAGGCCGGTGGCGGGACGCTCCCGCTCTGCATGTGGGCCGACCACAGCACGCTGGTGACGGTCACCGTCCCGGTCGAGAACAAGCCCGTGGCGATCGACGCGCTCGCGTCGCAGGCCCGGGCGCTGCGCGAGGCCATGGAAGTCCCGGCGGCGTCCTAGTTCGGTAACGCCTGGGCCCCCGGCGGCCGGACCTGCGCGGACCTCCGCCAAGATATGAGGAACATAAGAAAGTCCTAAAGGGGGACACGGGTATGAGTTACAACCAGCCGGGACCGTACGGACAGCAGCCGGGACCGTACGGCGGGCCGCCGCCGCAGCAGCCGGGACCGTACGGGCAGCCCGCTCAGCAGCCCGGCTACGGCTACCCGCAGCAGCCGCCCCCGCAGGGCTACCCCCAGCAGCCCCCGGCCTACGGCTACCAGCAGCCGGGCATGCCGCCGCAGCCCGCGTACGGCACGCAGCAGCCCCCGAAGAAGTCGAAGGCCGGCGTCGTCATAGCCGTGATCGTCGCGGTGGCGGCGATCGCAGGCGGCGGCTGGTACTTCACGAAGGGCGGCGGCGCCTCGGGCTCGGTGGCCGCGGACACCAAGGGCTACAAGCTGACTTTCCCGGCCTCGGTCGACAGCTACGCGAAGAACGAACAGGGGGCCGCGAACGGCGACACCCCCCTGACGAGCGAGCAGAAGACCAAGGCCGAGGCCATCGGCGTCAAGGACCCGCACCAGGCAACCCAGCAGTACCTGAACGGCACCAGTGGCAAGGCCAAGCAGATGACCGCGAGCGGCTTCTGGGGCCAGATCGACGACCCGGAGAAGGCGCTCGACGCCTACTTCGGCACGATCGGCGCACCCAATCCGGAGACCGACAAGTTCGGTCTGAAGTACGAAAAGGTCGGCAGCCCGAAGGCGTTCACGCCGGACGGGTTCAAGGGCGCCGTCATGAAGTGCGTCGAGCTCAAGATGACCACGACGAAGACCACCAAGCCCGGAGAGCCGAGCTCGATCGTGATACCCACCTGCGCCTGGAGCGACCACTCGACCCTGGCCGCGGTCAACCACCTGGACCAAACCGCACTCCTGACCGGCGGCAGCCACGGCACGCTCGAAGACGTCTCCAAGCTGGCGGCGAAGCTCTACAACACCTCACGGACCAAGGTCTGATCGCACCGGTGTCCGGCGCGGTCGCTGGTCCCGCGCCGGACTCATCTCCATCACCCCGCCCGGCCACACGCCAGCTGCGCGTGGTCGGCCCGCACCCCGATGTCGAGCAGGCCCATCAAACAGGTGCCGTAGGCGGTAGGCGAAAACCTGGCCCCCGCTTGGCAGGCAGCCTCCACCTTCGGGCCGACCTTGTAGCCCGCGTCTATCAGGGAAAGCTGGCAGTCACCCTGATCTGCCGACGCCGGCGAAGCCGCCATGATCGGGAGGGCCGCTGCGGCGAACGTCGCGGCCAGGATGCCGACTGCGCGCTTCTTCATGGTCATGTCTCGTTCCCCTTGAGTAAGACTGCT
This sequence comes from Streptomyces sp. NPDC050448, assembly GCF_040655295.1. Lineage (NCBI taxonomy): Bacteria > Bacillati > Actinomycetota > Actinomycetes > Kitasatosporales > Streptomycetaceae > Streptomyces > Streptomyces sp. NPDC050448. The sequence continues at coordinate 86,978 of NZ_JBFAJR010000005.1, forward strand.
CGAGACAAAGTTGATCAAGAAATCGCCCGCCACGCCAGGCAGCACGGACCGCTTGTCCGATAATCGGTCAACGTAGCCTTGAAAACGAGGAGGGGCGCCCCGGGTGACCGGGGCGCCCCTCCTCGTTGTGTTCTCGTCAGGTGACGGCTACGCCGACTTCTCCTGCGGGCCCTGGTCCTTCGGGACGATGCGGGGGACCAGCGTCGGGTTGACGTTCGAGCGGACGACGTCCGAGGTGATGACCACGCGCGCCACGTCCTTGCGGGACGGGACCTCGTACATCACCGACATCAGGACCTCCTCCATGATGGCGCGCAGGCCGCGCGCGCCCGTCTGGCGGAGGATCGCCTGGTCCGCGATGGCCTCCAGCGCCTCGCGCTCGAAGTCCAGCTCGACGCCGTCGAGTTCGAACAGCCGCTGGTACTGCTTCACCAGCGCGTTGCGCGGCTCCACCAGGATCTGCAGCAGCGCCTCGCGGTCCAGGTTGTGGACCGAGGTGATCACGGGCAGACGGCCGATGAACTCGGGGATCATCCCGAACTTCACCAGGTCCTCCGGCATGACCTCCTGGAACTGGTCGCTCGCCTCGATCTCGCGCTTCGAGCGGATCGTCGCCCCGAAGCCGATTCCCTTGGCGCCCGCACGCGACTCAATGATCTTCTCGAGGCCGGCGAAGGCGCCGCCCACGATGAAGAGCACGTTCGTGGTGTCGATCTGGATGAACTCCTGGTGCGGGTGCTTGCGTCCGCCCTGCGGCGGGACCGAGGCCGTCGTCCCCTCGAGGATCTTCAGCAGGGCCTGCTGCACGCCCTCGCCGCTCACATCGCGCGTGATCGACGGGTTCTCGCTCTTGCGGGCGACCTTGTCGATCTCGTCGATGTAGATGATCCCGGTTTCGGCCTTCTTGACGTCGTAGTCGGCCGCCTGGATCAGCTTGAGCAGGATGTTCTCGACGTCCTCGCCGACATACCCGGCCTCCGTCAGCGCCGTCGCGTCGGCGATGGCGAACGGGACGTTGAGCATGCGCGCGAGCGTCTGGGCGAGGAGCGTCTTGCCGGAGCCCGTGGGGCCCAGCAGCAGGATGTTGGACTTCGCGAGCTCGATCGCGTCGTCCCGGCCCTGCGCACCGCCGTTCTCGCCGGCCTGGACGCGCTTGTAGTGGTTGTACACCGCCACGGAGAGGGCCTTCTTCGCCGGCTCCTGGCCGACGACGTAGCTCTCCAGGAACTCGTAGATCTCACGAGGCTTGGGGAGTTCCTCCCACCGGACCTCGGAGGTCTCCGCGAGTTCCTCCTCGATGATCTCGTTGCAGAGGTCGATGCACTCGTCGCAGATGTACACACCGGGTCCTGCGATGAGCTTCTTCACCTGCTTCTGGCTCTTTCCGCAGAACGAGCACTTGAGCAGGTCGCCGCCGTCACCGATGCGTGCCACGAGGTGCTTCCCCTTCGCCTGGGAGACGCTTGGTTCAGCGCTCCTGGTGCCTCATATCCGACGGTACCTTGCCGGGGGCCCCGTACGGGGCCCCCTTGACGTGGTTCACATCGCCGAATGTGACGACGTGCCCACGCCAACTGGCGGCAAGGATCAGTGGGAGTTCTTGCGGGTCGAGACGATCTGGTCGATCAGGCCGTACGCGAGCGCGTCCTCGGCCGTCAGGATCTTGTCGCGCTCGATGTCCTCGCGGATCTTCTCGATCGGCGTGGTCGAGTGCTTGGCCAGCATGGTCTCCAGCTGGTCACGCATGCGCAGGATCTCGTTGGCCGCGATCTCCAGGTCGGAGAGCTGCTCGCGGCCGGTGCCGCCGGACGGCTGGTGGATCAGCACGCGGGCGTTCGGCAGCGCCATGCGCTTGCCGGGGGTGCCGGCGGCGAGCAGGACCGCGGCGGCGGACGCCGCCTGGCCCATGCAGACCGTCTGGATGTCCGGCTTCACGAACTGCATCGTGTCGTAGATGGCCGTCAGCGCGGTGAAGGAGCCGCCGGGGCTGTTGATGTAGATCGAGATGTCGCGGTCCGGGTCCATCGACTCCAGGCACAGCAGCTGCGCCATGACGTCGTTGGCGGAGGCGTCGTCGATCTGCACGCCGAGGAAGATCACGCGCTCCTCGAAGAGCTTCGCGTACGGGTCGTACTCGCGCACGCCCTGCGAGGTGCGCTCGACGAAGCGCGGGACGACGTAGCGGTTGTCCACCTGCGCGCCGGTGTAGAGGCCGCTCGCGGGAGAGAGGTTGTTCATGTACATCTGGGTGTTCACCATCCTGGTGGCGTTCTGCGGGCTGAGGCTTGCCGGGTACGGGCGGGCGTGCGGGTCCTCGTACGAGGTCCCGCACGCCGGGGCCGGGATCAGGCCCCGGTGCCGCCGCCGCCCGGGACCAGCGACGCGGCGGAGATGATCTCGTCGATGAGGCCGTAGTCCTTGGCCTCCTCCGCCGTGAACCAGCGGTCGCGGTCGCCGTCGCGGATGATCGCCTCCACGGTCTGGCCGGAGTGGTGGGCGGTGATCTCAGCCATGCGCTGCTTCGTGCGCAGCAGGTACTGGGCCTGGATCTTGATGTCCGAGGCGGTGCCACCGATGCCGGCGGAACCCTGGTGCATCAGGATGTCGGTGTTCGGGAGCGCGAAGCGCTTGCCCGGGGCGCCGCCGGTGAGCAGGAACTGGCCCATGGAGGCCGCCATGCCCATGCCGATGGTGACGACGTCGTTCGGGATGTACTGCATGGTGTCGTAGACCGCCATGCCCGCCGTCACCGAGCCGCCCGGGCTGTTGATGTACAGGTAGATGTCCTTCTCCGGCTCCGCGGCCAGGAGGAGGAGCTGCGCCGTGATCTTGTTGGCGATGTCGTCGTCGACCTGCTGGCCGAGGAAGATGATGCGCTCGCCGAGCAGCCGGTTGTAGACATGGTCGCCGAGGCCGCCACCGATGGACGGCTCACCCGCGGCGTAAGGCTTCAGATTCGTCACGTATCCACCTGCTCGTCTCCGACGGCCACATGCCGTCTCAGCGTCTCGTTCTGGGGCGCGGTCCGATCGGGGCGGCGGTGGCCGCCGGCGTCCGGGTACTCCCGTGCCCTCGTATTCATGGACCCTAACGCGCAGGTCGGACAACGCCATCCCGCTTCCCGAACTGTTCGCTCGGAGCGCAAGGTCCGTGGGCCCTTCGGGGGCCGGGCCGAGGCCCTGCGGGAGGCGCCGGACGGCGGCGGGGCGGAGGGTGCGCCGAAGGGCCCGTACACGGCTGTGTACGGGCCCTCCGGAGTGCTGCTCAGCGGGTGCCGCGCGGGGCGGCACCCAGGGTGTTACTTGGCCTCGTCGGCCTGCGCCTCGTCGGTGTCGGCGTCACCGGCGACAGCGGCCTCGACGGTCTCGGCGGCCGTCTCGACCTCGTCGTCCTCGTCGGAGAGGTCGACGACCTCACCGTTGGTGTCGACGACCTTGGAAGCCTCGACGACGACCGCGAGGGCCTTGCCGCGGGCGACCTCGCCGACGAGCATCGGCACCTGGCCACCCTCGACGACGGCCTGGGCGAACTGGTCGGGGGACATGCCGGAGGAGGCGGCACGGCGCATGAGGTGCTCGGTGAGCTCCTCCTGGTCGACGCCCAGCTTCTCCTTGTTGACCAGCGCGTCCAGGACGAACTGGGTCTTGATGCCCTTGATCGCCTGGTCCTTGGTCTCGGCGTCGAACTCCTCGACCGTCTTGCCCTGGAACTCCAGGTACTTCTCGATGGTCAGGCCCATCTGGCCGAGCTGGTGGTGCTCCAGGTTGTGCTTGCGGGTGTTGACCTCGTCCTCGAGCAGCTTCTCGGGGATCGGCACCTCGACGAGCTCCAGCAGCTTCTCCAGGACGCGCTCCTGGGCCTGCGTGGCCTGGTCGTACTGCTTCATGTTCTCGAGGCGCTTGCGACTGTCCGCCTTGAGGTCCTCGAGGGTGTCGAACTCGCTCGCCATCTGCGCGAACTCGTCGTCCAGCTCCGGCAGCTCACGGGCGGAGACCTTGGTGACCTTGACGGTGACCTCGGCGTCCTTGCCCTCGGCGGAGCCGCCCTTCAGCTGGGAGGTGAAGGTGGCCTCGCCACCGGCCTCCAGGCCCTTGACGGCCTCGTCGATGCCCTCGAGGAGCTCGCCCGAGCCGATGGTGTAGGAGACGTCGGAGGCGACGCCGTCCGGCAGCACCTCGCCGTCGACCTTGGCCTCGAGGTCGAGGGTGACGACATCGCCGTCCTCGGCCGCGCGCTCGACGTCCTTGGTGGACGCGAAGCGGCCGCGCAGCTGCTCGACCGACTTCTCGATGTCCTCGTCGGAGACCTCGACCGCGTCGACCTCGACCTCGATGCCGGAGTAGTCCGGGATCTCGATCTCGGGGCGGACGTCGACCTCGGCGGTGAAGGCCAGCAGCTCGCCGTCCTTCAGCTCCGTGATGTCGACCTCAGGCTGGCCCAGCGGGTTCAGGTCGGCCTCGTTGACCGCCTCGGTGTAGAACTTCGGGAGGGCGTCGTTGACGGCCTCCTCCAGCACCGCACCGCGACCGAAGCGCTGGTCGATGACCCGGGCGGGGATCTTGCCCTTACGGAAGCCCTTCACCGTGACCTGCTGGTTGATCTTCTTGTACGCCGCGTCGAGGCTGTCCTTGAGCTCCTCGAAGGGCACCTCAACAGTGAGCCGAACCCGAGTCGGGTTCAGGGTCTCCACGGCGCTCTTCACGGTTCGGTCTCCTTGTGGCTGACTGCTGGGGGTTCTGCCTCCGCGCTGCGATTCAGCGGTTCGGCGGATTCGGCCCGGTACATCAGACACACGGGCACGCAGCTTGCATAGTAACCGCAAGCGGCAATCAGCCCACAACGCGATCTTGCGATGGCGGTGCCAGTGGTCGGGGTGGCCGGATTCGAACCGACGACCTTCCGCTCCCAAAGCGGACGCGCTACCAAGCTGCGCCACACCCCGTCGGTGCGACACGTAGGGTACATGCCCGGAGACCCTCCGATGCGCGGGGTTTTGAGCGAACGTTTCAGGACGCCGCCCCGCGGGCGCGTAATGCGGTGTGCACTCCCCCGGCCCGACCCGCTAGGATGCTGTCCGTGCCGCGGTCCCCGGACCTGCGGCGCACGCGTTGCGGGCGTAGCTCAATGGTAGAGCCCTAGTCTTCCAAACTAGCTACGCGGGTTCGATTCCCGTCGCCCGCTCTGAGCACTGAAGGGCCAGGTCAGAGGACGTTTCCTCGACCTGGCCCTCAGTCGTTCCCGGACCGCCTGATCAGGTCCCCGTGCCCCCGGCGCGCCCCTTGCCCTCCGGCGTGCCCCGCGTGCCCTTCTTCACCAACTCGCTCAGCGCGTCGGCGATCAACCGGTCCCGGTCGGGCCTGTGGCCCCTCCGCGCCATCAACTCCCGCGTACCCGCGCCGGTTGACGCGGCCAGGGTGTTCCCCGTGCGCCGAAGATCATGGACCAGATCAGCCCACCCCACCGCAGCGCGCGGAAACCCAGACCTCCTGCACGTTGGAGCCGGCCTTCGGGGCTGTCGACGTGGCGGAGATTCCCGCACCCCTCGTTCGGCGCCGGCGGGACCGGGCCGGCCACCGCGGCCAAGGCATACGCCCTGCTCCGGGCCATTCTCGGTACGGCGCGGTCCGACCGGATGATCAGGCGGAACCCGTGCCAGATCAAAGGAGCCGGTACGGTCCACACGCCCGAGCGGCCGACCGCGCGCGGCGCGTGCGGCCAGCTCGATTGCGGCCGGACGGGCCGTCGCGGACCCGTTGCAGCTTCAGGCGGTGAGTTCGGGGCGCGGAGCGGATGCGGGGAGTGCAGTGCGGCGGTGGCGTCCGGACGGTCCGTCCTCGGGATGGATGTCGCCTATCGCGAAGTCCATCAACAGCTGCTCCAACGTCTGGGCGACGTGCGGTTTGCCAACGCGGTGGAGGGCGTCCTGGGTGTCGCGAACCATCCGCTGGATCTCGATCCGTGCGCGCGCCTTGAGCCGGTCGGCTTCGCGCCGCGCGTCGGCGGCCACTGCATCAGCCTCCTGCAACAGGGCGTCGACCTGCTCGCCGGCCCGCCCGTGCAGGCTGGAGGCGTAGGTCTGGGCATCGGCACTGATGCGTTCCGCCTGTGCCCGAGCCCTTTCGACAATGTGGGCGGCCGTGTTCTCGGCATTTCGGATCGTCTCGGTTGCCGCCACTTGTGCACGCTCTTCGCTGAGGGTGGCGTGTCTCATCGCGTTGCGGATCATCTCGTCGGAGTCCCGTTCAATGCCGGTGCGCAGGTCCCTCAGGTGGCGCATTTCGGTTTGCACCTGCGTGAGGAGTTCCGAGGCCTGCCGCTCCATCTCCGACGCTCTACGGGCCTGGTCGGTGGCGGCGTTCAGTCTGCGTTCCGCCCAGTATCCGGCATCGTCCGGATTGGCGATCAAGAGTTTCAAGGCGCCGATCTCCTCGCGAGCATGCCGGAGTTCCTCCGCGAGTCCGGAGACGGACTCCTGCAGCGGCTCCTCCTCACGCTGGGCCTGATCGAGCAGCCCCAGCCACTCACGGGGGTTTCCCCCAAGCCATTGCACGACGTCCTGAAGGAGCTCACGGCTGGGTACCTGACCGTTGAACAGTCCGGACAAGGCAGTACGTGAATAGCCGGTGCGCTTGCTGATCTCGACATAGGTGGGATCCCCGGCCTGTTCCTTCAGCACGCGCATGCGCTGCGCAAGCTGGGTGCGGGCCGATCCGTCGTCCGGTAAGTCCTTGAGTCTGCGGCCTGCCACGAATGCGCCCCCCATTGTTCGTGCGCCGCTCATTGTTCCGGAACTACTGCCGCAACGCGGCCCGTTCTGTGAAGTTGATGTTGCGGGTGCAGGTCAGAGCCTTGTTCGGCATTCTTCCCGCAGTCTGTTCAGGCGTTGGAGGGATCAATGCGCAGCCCGTGTACTGGCTTCCTCACCCGAGCCTGAAGTCCGATGCCCCCTTGCAGATGCGCTTCGGGACAGCGCGGCTTCAGGCCGATGTCCACTCTGGAGGAAGGAGAACCGTGCACGACGCGCACGACCCACGCGAGGAGGACCCTGGGCAGCCCCGCTTGCGGCGGCGCCTGGCCGACGCTCTTAAGGCCGCCGGCCGCATCGAGCCTCTGGTCGCCCTTGCGGTGCAGATCGGCTCACTCATCGTCACCGTGACCAGCAACTGGCCCGGCCACCCTCGCGGATGACCGGGCCGGGCAGAAGGAGCTGATGACAGGCCGCCCCGGGGTGGAGCGGGCAGCAAACACCCCCGGGGTCGGCCGCACGCCTTCGTGACGCCACTGTGCCACGCCTTCGCGATCCGTGGTCTCAGATGGCCGCGATCGGGGTCACCGACAGCCACGCCGTGGAGCAGCCGGAGCCGCGGCACGCGAACGCCGAGGAAGCATCGCTCCCCGGGATCCAGAAGGCCGTTCCTGTGGGGAGCCGCGGGGGAATGCCGGGGAGGCGGGCGGGGAGGTGCAGGTCAGGGGCATGGCCGGTCGGGCGGCGGGTGCGTACGCGATCTTCCGGACCAGCTAGGCGGTTCGATTCCCGTCGCCCGCTCTGAGCACTGGAGGGCCAGGTCGGAGGATGTTTCCTCGACCTGGCCCTCGGTCGTTCCCGGGTCTGCGATCGGCGCGCAGACGGCATGGCCTCAGTAGTGGACCACGGTGCAGTTGACCGTGGTCCCATCGGCCGTCTTGACGGAGTACTTGCTCCCGCTGAGACCGCCGATGTCGAACCTTCCCGACGTGCCCGTGGGGACGGTGCCCGAGGTGGACCCGGAGTAGGTCACCTTCGTGCCACTGGGGAATCCCACACCCCACAGGTGGTACTTGCCGTTCGAATCTGCTTCGACTTTGCACGAGGCGCTGGACGCGGCGCCGGGGGCCGCGGTGATCGAGGCGTGTGCGGCGACCGTGGGGCCCACCGCGAGAGCGGGGGCCGCGAGGAGCGTGAGTGCTGCAAGACGACGTGTCCGGTTCATCATTCAACCTGCCTTGGACGCTGACGGTGCGGCCGGTGAGGCGCGACGGCTCCGATGCCCGCGGCAGCGGTCGCACGGGACGCCGAGGGGGAAGTCTCGCTCCGTTACGCCGTGCGCATATCGCCCCACTTCGACCACGCATCCCGGCCATTTTCCGGAGCATTTCATGGGGCATGATGCCGATTTCATCCTATCGTCCGGTCTGTCGCGCGGCATCTCGCGGATCGGGAGCGGGTGGGGCGCGATGTTCCGGGCCGGATCCGCGGGGTTGACGGGGGTGGTGGGAAGTTGTGTACTCCCCGCATGCCAGGGGTGGGGGCGGCGCGGGAGTACGTCGAGACACGGCTGCGTCAGTACCAGGAGTGGTACGACCGCAAGGCCGTTCGGAGCAAGACCGCGTATTTACGGATGCGGACCCTGTCCGTCGTCGGCGGGGCGCTCGTGCCGGTGCTGGTCAATCTCGACGTGCCGTTCTCCCGGATCGTCGCCACCGCGCTCAGCCTGCTCGTGGTCGTGTCCGTGTCCCTCGAGAGCGTGTACCGGTACCGGGAGCAGTGGAAGAACTACCGGTCGACCGAGCAGTTGCTGGGGCATGAGCGGATCTACTTCGAGACCGGGGTCGGCCCGTACAGCGGACTGTCCGAGGCCGATGCGTTCACGTTGCTCGTGTCCCGGGTGGAGAGGGCGATCGCCAACGAGAATTCGGCCACCCTCAACGTCATGACGCTGGGCGGTCAGGTCAACGCGGACCTGGAGTGTCGGCGGGCGGCGGATTAGGCCGGTCCCCTTGCGGGTGGGGCCGGCTCCCGGTGCCGGTCTAGAGCTTGATCCCCGCGATGGTGTCGGCGAGGGAGTTGAGGAAGCGGTTGACGTCCGGCGCGATGGAGCTGGACGCCAGGAAGAAGCCGAAGAGGACCGCGACGATCGCGGGGCCGGTCTTGATGTGGTTGCCGCGGACGAGCACCACCAGGATGACCGCCAACAGAACCACCACTGACAGCGAAATGGCCACTACTGATCACACCTTCGGTCGTCCCCTGGTCGGCCTGGGACGCACGGCCACGTGCGCCCCCACATGGACCATCCTCCCACCAACAGGCCCCGGCTATCCGTCACGTGGCGAATCGCCGTCGGCGCTTTCCCGCCAACCGCCCGTGCGCCGGGCATATTTCGGGCGTGGGGCCGGGGTCATGGCGCGGTGAGGCCGAGGAGGGAGCGGACATACGCATACTTCGCGGACAGCCGTTCCCGGGTGGGGCCGTCCAGTACGGAGAGCCGTACGGGATCCGCGTTGTGCGCCAGGTCGGCCTCCTTGACCAGGAGGGCGCCCGGGGTGGCGAGGATCCGGGCCGCATACTCCTCCACCGGTTCGCCGCGGCGCTTGGTGACCGCCAGGACCATGTCCTTCACCGGCTGGGGCAGAGCCGCGGAATCCAGCCACTCCCGGCTGAGTGCGTCGTCCTCGACGGCGTCGTGCAGCCAGGCCGCCGCCTGCTGCTCGGGGCTGCCGCCGCGGACACGGACTCCCTCCGCGACGGCCGCGAGGTGCTCGGCGTACGGCCGGCCGGCCTTGTCGGTCTGGCCCTCGTGCGCGGAGCGCGCCAAGGCCTCGACCTCGAGCAGGGTCAGCGGTTGCTGCGTCATGCGGTCCCCTTCGCTGCCGTGTCTGCCGCTGTACGGAGAGCCTGCGCGGCCCGGCGCACATCGGCCTGCGTGGTGCGCCAGTTGGAGAACGCCGCGCGCAGGGCGGGGGTTCCCGCGTAGACGGTGGGGGTGACGAACACCTCCTCCTGCGCCGCCTCCCGGAGGGCCCTCAGACGGGCCGGGGTGGGTTCCTCGGCGAGGGTGAAGCAGACGACGTTCAGGCGGACGGGGGCGAGGAGGCGGAAGGCCGGATCCTTGAGTTGGGCGGCGGGGCTGGGCTTGGGCGGTGTGGGGGGTCGTAGGGTCGGGGGATGGTCGTGACTCGGTGGGTGGCGGGGGTTGTCGGGGGTGCCCTGGTGGCGGGGGTGGTCGTGGGGTGCGATACGCCACCGGCGCCCGAGCCCGCGCCGGGGCCGACCCGGGTGGGTGCGGCGCCGAGGGCCGTTTCCCCGCCGGCGGCAACCGCGCCGGCCCAGGAGGCCTGTCCCGAGGGCGGTGTGCACCTGCGCGAGGGGGCCGGGGATGCCGCGATGGGGCTCCGGGTGGCCGACATCCAGCTGGTCAACTGCGGTACGCAGCCGTACGTACTCGAGGGTTATCCGGAGATCCGGCTGCTGGACAAGAAGCGGACCCCGGTGGAAGTGACCGTCGTGCACGGAGCGGACGCGATCACCAGTGGGCCGACCGGCGCGGACGGTGCCCCGCAGAGGGTGGAGCTCCAGCCTGGCCAGGCGGCCACCGTCGCGCTGGTGTGGCGGAACCTGGTGACCGATGCGACGGTGCCCGCCGCCGAGGGGTGGGTGGTGGACGTGACCCCGCGGGCCGGTGCGCCCCGGGTGATGCTGGAGCTCGGCCATTCCGTCGACCTCGGGAACACCGGGAAGCTCGGCATCGGCCCCTGGAAGGCGGTGACCCGGTGATCATCTGGCTCAACGGGCCCTTCGGGGGCGGGAAGACGCAGACCGCGTACGAGCTGCACCGGCGACTGCCCGGCAGTGTCGTGTGCGATCCGGAGCACGTCGGGTTCGGGCTGCACCGGATGATGCCGCCGGCGCTGCGCGGGGACTTCCAGGACCTGCCGGCGTGGCGGCAAGGGGTGTTCGAAGTGCTGGACCTGGCCGCGCAGCGGCATCCGGGACAGGGGCAGGGACAGGGGCCCGTGCTCGTGCCGATGACCGTGACGGAGCCGCGGTACTTCGCCGAGACGGTGGGGCGGCTGCGCGCAGCGGGGCACGACGTACGGCACTTCGCGCTGCTGGCCGAGCGGGAGACCGTACTGCGCCGGCTCGGTGAGCGCGGGCTCGGGCGCGGGCTGAAGAGGGAGAGCTTCGCGGTCGCCCGGCTCGACGGATGTCTGGAGGCGCTGCGCGGACCGGAGTTCGCCGACCACCTGGTCACCGACCAACTGACGGTGTCCCAGGCGGCGGGCCGGATCGCGGCCACGGCGGGGCTGCGGGCGGCCCCGGACACCGACGGCGCGCTCCGCGGAAGGCTGCGGCGCGCGCTGGTCGGTGTCCGGCACATCCGGTTCGACTAGCGCGTTGCTTCCGGATCCCGAAGTGACGGCCTGGGGCCTGGCGTTCGGATCAGGGCGGTTCAGCCCGCGGCATCTGCCGCCGTCCGGAGGACGGGCCCGGAGCGTGTCCGCCGGGTAGCGCCGGCGCCTGAAGGGCGCGGCCCCGCGGCCAGGCCTCGTGGGCCCGGCGTGGTCCCGGGGCGACGGCCTGCGTGCCCGGGCGCAGGGCCCGGCGGGCCGGGAGGGTGGTGGCGGCCGCGCCCAGGGCCGGTACGGCCGCCGCGAAGGAGGCGTGGAGCACCGGCGGGACGCCCGCCCGGGCTCCGCCCTCCAGCAGGATGCCGCAGGCGGAGACGATGGCGACGGTCACGAGCAGGGTGATGAAGGTTCCGGCGAAGGTGGCGGGGCGCAGCCGCACCGCCGCCCGGACCAGGCCGTGGGGCGGAGCGGCATCAGGCGGCCGCTCCCGCGCACGCCGGGGCGGTGAGAGCGGTCATCCGGGCGGCGATGGTCGAGGCGGAGCTGCGCGGCAGCCGGTCCGCGATCAGCCCGTCGGCGAGGAAGAGCACCTGGTCGGCGTGGGCGGCGGCCGCCGGGTCATGGGTGACCATGACGATCGTGGCGCCGAGGGAGTCCACGGCCGCCCGGAGCAGCCCGAGGACCTCGGCGGCGGTGGTGGTGTCGAGGGCGCCCGTGGGTTCGTCGGCGAAGACGACGTCGGGCCGGGTGACCAGGGCCCGTGCGATGGCGACGCGCTGCTGCTGGCCGCCGGAGAGCTCGGCGGGGCGGCGCCGGCCCTTGCTCTCGAGACCGACGCGGGCGAGCAGGTCGGCGGCCCGGGCCCGGTCCTGGCGGCCGCCGGCGAGCCGCATCGGGAGCAGGACGTTCTGCTCCACGGTGAGGGAGGGCAGCAGGTTGAAGGCCTGGAAGACGAAGCCGAGGCGGCTGCGGCGCAGCTCGGTGAGCTCGTTCTCGTTCATTCCGGTGATCTCGGTGCCGCCGAGGCGGACGGAGCCCGCGGTGGGCAGGTCGAGCCCGGCCGCGCACTGCAGGAAGGTGGACTTGCCGGAGCCGGAGGGCCCCATGACGGCGGTGAAGCTGCCGCGGGGCAGGCTGAGGTCGATCCCGCGCAGCGCGTGCGCGGCAGCGGCTCCCCGCCCGTACGCGCGCCGTACGCCGCGCAGCTCGACGGCGGCCGTGGTGTCGTACGCCGCCTGCTCGGTCTCGTGCTGCCGCCTGCTCCGCCGGAGCCCCATGGTGTGCCGCCTTCCGTGTTCACCGCCCCGACCGGACCGGTGCGTCGATCGTCGTCTCGACGCTACGGACGGGCGTACGGGGGCGGCCATGGCGGAGCCCGGCGGACGGAGGGTGGGGAAAGCCCCACCACGGGAGTCAGGGCGAGCGGCGGATCAGGAGCAGCGCGCGGTCGTCGTTGACGTCCTTGGCGACCTTTTCGATCAGGTGCCAGGCCGCACCCTCCCAGCCGGCGGCGACGTAGCGGTCGGCTTCGCCGGTGAGGCGGTCGATGCCCTCGCTGATGTCGCGGTCGGCGGTCTCGACCAGGCCGTCCGTGAAGAGCATCAGGACGTCGCCGCGCCGCAGGTTGCCGCGGGCGGGTTCGAACTCGGCGCCGTCGTAGACGCCGAGCAGCAGGCCCTCGCCGGACTTCTCCTGCCAGCGGCCGGTTCCCGCCGAGAGCTGGAGGGCGGGCAGGTGGCCGGCGGAGAGGAGTTCGTAATCGCCGGTCTCCAGGTCCAGCACGAGGTGGATGGAGGTGGCGAAGCCCTCGTCCCAGTCCTGGCGGAGCAGGTAGCCGTTGGCCGCGGGCAGGAAGCCGTGCGGGGGCAGGGCGCCGAGCAGGCCGCCGAACGCGCCGGACAGGAGCAGGGCGCGGGAGCCGGCCTCCATGCCCTTGCCGGAGACGTCGGTCAGGACGACCTCCAGGGTCCGGCCGCCGTTCGTGCGGGCGGCTACGACGAAGTCGCCGGAGAAGGACTGGCCGCCGGCCGGGCGCAGGGCCATCTCGCGGTGCCAGCCGCGCGGCAGGGCGGGCAGCTTGCTCTGGACCCGGATGCGTTCGCGCAGGTCGAAGAGCATGGTGCCGCCGCGCCGCCAGGGCACGCCGACGCGGCTGCGGAACTGTGCGATGACCAGTCCGAAGAATCCGCAGGCGGCCACGACCAGGACCGTGCCCGGGGTGACCCGGGCGGGGCCCAGCGTGTACGGACCGAGGACCAGCGCCTCGACGATGAGGGCCGCCGCGGAGGCCGCGTACAGCGCGAGCAGGCTCGCGGGCCGCAGCAGCAGGCCGCCCGCGACGATCGGCAGGACGAGGGCGGAGGGCGAGAACCAGACCGGCAGCATGAGCGTGCCGCAGGCGATGGCGGGGATGGTCAGGAGCAGCCCGGCGAAGGCGAGCCAGTCGGAGGCGTCGCCGCGGAAGTAGTCGACGGCGGATTTGCGCAGGGCGGTGCGAGCCCGGTGCGACAGCATGCGCATCCGGGCCATGAGCGTCTCCATGCGTGCTCCGGCCATTGCTTCGGGACCCTATCCATCCTGGCTGCGCATGCGCAGGGGGACCCCCGGACCGGGGGGATCCAGCTGGTCGAAAACGCTTCGACTGTGACGGAATGCCCTGGTAAGGATGGCCGTATGGCTCTTGAGATGCGCGTATTGCAGGCTGATGAGTGGGATGTCTGGTACGACCACCTGTCGGCGGGGTGCCGGAGTCTCCCCAGGAGCGGGAACTCTACAAGTCTCTGACGGAGCTCGGGCGCTCACTGGGCGTCTGGGACGGCGGCACCTGCGTGGGGTCGGCCGGAGCCTTCTCCTTCCGCCTGTCGGTGCCGGGCGGCGCGCTGGTGCCGGCGGCCGGGGTCACGATGGTGGGGGTCGCGCCGACGCACCGCCGCCGGGGCGTGCTGACGTCGATGATGCGTCGCCAATTGGACGACATCCGGGCGGGTGGCGAGCCGCTCGCGGTGCTGACGGCCTCGGAGGCGGCGATCTACGGGCGTTTCGGCTACGGCACCGCGACGTACGACCTGTCTGCGGCCGGTGGACGACCCGCTGCCGGGCCCGGCCATGATCCGCCGGACCCCCCTAACGCTGTTGGCACTCCGGGCACCAGAACAGGTTGCGCGCCGCGAGGTCGGCGGTGCGGATCCCGGCCCCGCAGATGTGGCAGGGCATGTTCGCCCTGCGGTAGACGTACACCTCGCCGCCGTGATCGTCCACGCGCGGCGGGCGGCCCATGGCCTCAGGCAGGTGTTCGTCGCGGACGGTGTCGATCCGGTTGTTCCGTACGCCCTCGCGCATCAGGGCGGCCAGGTCGTCCCACATGGCGTCCCACTCGCCGCGCGCGAGGTCCTTGCCCAGCCGGTACGGGTCGATGCCGTGCCGGAAGAGGACCTCGGCGCGGTAGACGTTGCCGACGCCCGCGATCACCTTCTGGTCCATCAGCAGGGCGGCGACGGTGGTGCGGGAGCGGGAGATTCGCTTCCATGCGCGGTCCGGGTCGTCGGCCGGGCGCAGCGGGTCGGGGCCGAGCCGCTCGTGTATCGCCTTCTTCTCGCCGTCCGTGATCAGCGCGCACGTGGTCGGGCCGCGCAGATCGGAGTAGTGGTCGTCATGGGCGATGCGCAGCCGGACCGTGTCGGTGGGCGGCGCCAGCGGGGCCGTCCCGAGCGCGTACTTGCCGAACAGGCCGAGGTGGATGTGGACCCAGCCATTGCCCTGGAAGCCCAGGAAGAGGTGCTTGCCGTGCGCGTCCACGCCGTCGAGCACCCGGCCGTCGAGCAGCGCGGCGCTCTCGGCGAACCGGCCCTGCGGGCTGCTGACCCGGACCTCCCGGCCGGCGAACCGGACGAGGTGGTCCTCCGCGAGGCGGTGGATCGTATGCCCCTCAGGCACGGCACTGCTCCTTAGGCGGGAAACAGCCGCGCCGCCGGGCCGGAAGCCACGGCGGCACGGAGAAGCGGAAGATCAGCCCTGCGGGTGGTGGGCCGGGATCGGGGGGAGCTCGCCGGTCTGCTCGTAGGCGGAGAGCATCTCGATGCGGCGGGTGTGGCGCTCCTCGTCGGAGTACGGGGTCGCCAGGAAGGCCTCGATGAAGCTGACGGCCTCGTCCTGGGTGTGCATCCGGCCGCCGACGGAGATCACGTTGGCGTTGTTGTGCTCGCGGCCGAGCTTCGCGGTCTCGACGCTCCAGGCCAGGATGGCGCGGACGCCCTTGACCTTGTTCGCGGCGATCTGCTCGCCGTTGCCGGAGCCGCCGATCACGATGCCGAGGCCGTCGGCGTCCGCGGCGGTCTTCTCCGCGGCGCGCAGGCAGAACGGCGGGTAGTCGTCCACCGCGTCGTAGATGTGGGGCCCGCAGTCGACGGGCTCGTGGCCGTTGTTCTTGAGCCAGTCCACCAGGTGGTTCTTGAGCTCAAAGCCGGCATGGTCGGATCCGAGGTACACGCGCATGGGACGAGTGTGGCACGAGCGGGCCGGAAGGCCCGCAGAGGGTGTCGCGTAAGTCACTTCTAAAGCTCAAGTAAACCCAAAGAACGCAGATGGGGCACGGCGGGACCAAGGTCCTGGACGTTCCTCCCAACGCAACGATCCGGATCGAGGTCTTCCGTCCTGCGTTCATCTCAGGTTTGAATGCCGGGGCTCGCAACCCGAGAACCTAAGGATCCGTCCATGAGCTCCACGACGACCCTTCAGAAGGAAGGCGACCCCACCGGGAACAACGGTGCCGGTCAGCCCTCCGACGGTCTGAAGGCCGGTCTCAAGAACCGCCACCTGTCCATGATCGCCATCGGCGGCGTCATCGGCGCCGGCCTGTTCGTCGGCTCCGGTGGCGGTATCGCCAAGGCCGGCCCCGCCATCCTGATCTCCTACGCGCTCGTCGGCGCGATGGTCGTCTTCGTGATGCGGATGCTGGGCGAGATGGCCGCCGCCAGCCCGAACTCGGGCTCCTTCTCCGCGTACGCCGACCGCGCGCTCGGCCGCTGGGCCGGCTTCTCCATCGGCTGGCTGTACTGGTTCTTCTGGGTCGTCGTGCTGGCCGTGGAGGCCACCGCGGGTGCGCAGATCCTTGAAGGCTGGGTCCCGGCCGTCCCGCAGTGGGCCTGGGCACTGATCGTGATGGCGGTCCTGACCGTCACCAACCTCGGCTCGGTCTCCTCCTACGGCGAGTTCGAGTTCTGGTTCGCCGGCATCAAGGTCGTCGCCATCGGCGCGTTCGTGGTCATCGGCATGCTGGCCGTGTTCGGCGTGCTGCCGGGTTCGGACAACCCGGGCGCGGGCTTCGCCCACCTGACCGACGCCGGCGGGTTCATGCCGAACGGCTGGGGCTCGATCCTCACCGGTGTGCTGATGGTCGTCTTCTCCTTCATGGGCAGCGAGATCGTCACGCTGGCCGCCGGCGAGTCCGAGGACCCGCGCCGCGCGGTCACCAAGGCCACCAACTCGGTGATCTGGCGCATCGGCGTCTTCTACCTGGGCTCGATCTTCATCGTCCTCACCCTGCTGCCGTGGAACGACGAGTCGATCGTCAAGAAGGGCTCGTACGTCGCGGCCCTGGACTCCATCGGCATCGCGCACGCCGGCCAGATCATGAACGTGATCGTCCTGACGGCCGTGCTGTCCTGCCTGAACTCGGGCCTGTACACCGCCTCCCGCATGGCGTTCTCGCTGGGCGAGCGCGGTGACGCCCCGAAGGCCTTCGCCAAGGTCAGCAAGAACGGTGTGCCGACGGTCGCGATCCTGGGCTCCGTGGTCTTCGGCTTCATCGCCGTCTACTTCAACTACGCCTACAAGGACACCGTCTTCAGCTTCCTGCTGAACTCCTCGGGTGCGATCGCGCTCTTCGTGTGGCTGGTGATCTGCCTGACCCAGCTGCGGATGCGCAAGATCCTGACGCGCGAGGCGCCGGACAAGCTGACGGTCAAGATGTGGCTCTTCCCGTACCTGACGTGGGCCACCGCCGCGATGATCACCTTCGTCCTGGCGTACATGGTCTACGACAAGGACAACCGCGAGACGGTCATGCTGTCGCTGCTGGTCGCCGCCGTCGTGCTGGTCATCGGCGTGGTGCGCGACATGCGCCGCAAGGCCGCCGCGCGCGTCTAGGCGAACAAGCACGGCAGCCCCGGACCACCACACGTGGTCCGGGGCTGCCGTGCTTGCCGTGCGTGCCCTTGCGGGCGGGGGGCTACTTGCGGCCGACCAGCTTCCAGGTGGCGGGCAGCAGACCCATGGCGAGCGCCGCCTTGAGCGCATCGCCGATCAGGAACGGGGTCAGACCCGCCGCGACGGCCGCGCCGAAGGACATCCCGGTGGACAGCGCCAGGTACGGCACGCCCACCGCGTAGATCAGGGCGGAGCCCAGCGCCATCGTGGCGGCCGTGCGGAGCGCCGAGCGGTCGGCGCCGCGGCGGGCCAGGGCGCCCGCGACGGTGGCGGCGAGCAGCATGCCGAGCACGTAGCCGAAAGAGGCACCGCCCGCGCCGGAGGTGCCGCCCGCGAACCACGGCATGCCCGCCATGCCCACGAGGGCGTAGAGGGCGAGCGAGAGGAAGCCGCGGCGGGCGCCGAAGGCGGTACCGACCAGCAGGGCCGCGAAGGTCTGGCCGGTGACCGGGACCGGCGAGCCGGGGACGGGCACGGAGATCTGCGCGGCCAGGCCGGTGAGCGCGGCTCCGCCGACGACGAGCGCGATGTCGCGGACGCGGCTCGCGGGCAGCAGGTCGGCGAGGACGGCGCCGGGACGGAAGGAGACGGAAGCAGTGCTCATCGGGGGCTCCGCGTGATGGGGGTGACGGGACGATCACCGACGCTAGTGCGCGACCGGTCCCCGCCTCACCGTCGGCCGGGACAAAGCCCTACTCGCCGGTTTGGTGGGGAGTGCACAAAGAGGCCGGTTCACACCCGAGGGGGAGTGATCCGCGTCACGAGCCAGATTCAGACAACACGTCCGTTTTGCGCGGACGGGCGCCGTCCGGCGAGACTGTAGGGTCCCGCCAATCCAACGCGGAGCCCCCACCGCCGCTGCCGAGCACGAGAGTACGAGCATCCACTCATGCGCGACCGCCTGCCCACCCCACCTCCGACCGGGCCCGACCTGCCGGCGGAACCCCTCAGCCACAGCCTCAAGCAGCGCCACCTGACCATGCTGGGCCTCGGCGGCGTGATCGGCGCCGGGCTGTTCGTCGGCTCCGGCGCCGGCATCGGCATAGCCGGCCCCGCGATCATCTGCTCGTACCTGCTCGCGGGCGCCCTCGCCATGCTGGTGATGCGCGCGCTCGGCGAGATGTCGGCGGCGATGCCCGCCTCCGGCTCGTTCTCCGTGTACGCGGAGCGGGCGCTGGGGCGCTGGGCCGGTTTCTCGGCGGGCTGGCTGTACTGGTTCCTGCTGGTCGTGGTGCTGGCGGTGGAGGCCACCGGCGCCGCGAAGATCGCGAACGGCTGGCTGCCCTCGGTCGACCAGTGGATCTGGGTGCTGGTCTTCATGGTGGTCTTCACCGTGAGCAACCTGGCCGCCGTGAAGAACTTCGGCGAGTTCGAGTTCTGGTTCGCGGCCCTCAAGGTCGGCGCGATCGTCCTGTTCCTGATCCTCGCCACCCTCGCGATCTTCGGCTTGCTCCCCGACACCGATCCCGTCGGCACGGCCAACCTCACCGGCCACGGGGGCTTCTCCCCCGAGGGCTTCGGCGGAGTGGTCGCCGGCATGCTCGCGGTCGTCTTCGCCTTCGGCGGCCTGGAGGTCGTCACCATCGCGGCCGCCGAGTCCGACGACCCGGCGCGCTCCGTGGCCCGCGCGGTGCGCAGCGCCGTGTGGCGCATCCTCTTCTTCTACGTCGGCTCGATGGTGGTCATCGTGACCCTGCTGCCGTGGGACTCGCTGAAGCCGGGCGAGAGCCCGTACGTCGCGGTCCTGGACTCCATCGGCATCCCGGCGGCCGGCCAGATCATGAACATCGTGGTGTTCGTGGCGCTGCTCTCCGCGCTCAACGCCAACCTGTACGGCTCCTCCCGCATGGTGTTCTCGCTGGCCGAGCGCGGCGAGGCGCCCACGGCGCTGCTGAAGGTGTCCGGTGGCGGAGTGCCGCGCCGGGCCGTGTTCGCCTCGGTGGCCTTCGGCTTCGTCTCGGTGGTGCTGAACCTGCTGTGGCCGGACACGGTCTTCCTCTACATGCTCAACGCGGTCGGCGCGGTGCTGCTGTTCGTGTGGGCGCTGATCGCGGTCTCGCAGCTGAGGCTGCGCCGCACGCTGGAGCGGGACATGCCGGAGCGCCTCACGCTGCGCATGTGGTGCTTCCCGTACCTGACGTGGGCGGCGCTGCTCGGCATGGCGGCGGTACTGGTGCTGATGCTGTTCGACGACTCGGCGCGGCCGCAGCTGCTGTGGTCCACGGGTGCGGCCGCGGTCGTGCTGGTGGTGGCGTGGGTGCGGGAGATC
The DNA here is from genome assembly GCF_040655295.1 of Streptomyces sp. NPDC050448. Lineage (NCBI taxonomy): Bacteria > Bacillati > Actinomycetota > Actinomycetes > Kitasatosporales > Streptomycetaceae > Streptomyces > Streptomyces sp. NPDC050448. Next base: position 106,560 of record NZ_JBFAJR010000005.1, read on the forward strand.
CGGGCGCGCCGGGCCTGACGCCTTCAAGCCCTCCGTCCGGATATTGGACACCGAATGTTCGATAGTCGGACGGTGGGCAGTATGGCCCCATGAGTCAGAGCACCATCACACCTCCCGAGCAGCAGCACGGCGCGACGCCGCCGACCGGTCCGGGCGGCGGCGGATCCCCCCTCGGCAACGGCCTCAAGCAGCGCCACCTCTCGATGATCGCCCTCGGCGGGGTCATCGGCGCCGGCCTCTTCGTCGGCTCCGGCGCCGGCATCGCCGCCGCGGGTCCCTCGATCGTGATCGCGTACGCCGTGTCCGGGCTGCTCGTGATGTTCGTGATGCGGATGCTCGGCGAGATGTCCGCCGCGAACCCGGCCTCCGGCTCCTTCTCCGTGCACGCGGACCGGGCGATCGGCCCCTGGGCCGGGTTCACGGCCGGCTGGATGTTCTGGACGCTGCTGTGCGTGGGCGTGGCCATCGAGGCGATCGGCGCGGCGCACATCATGACCGGCTGGTTCCCCGGCACCCCGGCCTGGATGTGGGTGCTGGCCTTCATGGCGCTGTTCTGCGGCACCAACCTGGCCGCCGTCTCGAACTTCGGCGAGTTCGAGTTCTGGTTCGCCGCCCTCAAGATCGGTGCGATCGCGCTGTTCCTGGGCCTGGGCGTGCTGGCCGTCCTGGGCCTGCTGCCCGGCACCTCCTCCCCCGGCGCCGCCCATCTGCTGCACGACGGCGGGTTCCTGCCGGGCGGCATGGACGGCCTGCTGGTCGGACTGCTGGCGTCGGTCGTCGCGTACGGCGGCCTGGAGACGGTGACCATCGCGGCCGCCGAGTCGGAGAGCCCCGTCAAGGGCGTGGCCAGGGCCGTGAAGACCACCATGTGGCGGATCGCGATCGTCTACGTCGGCTCCATGCTGGTCATCGTCACGCTGCTGCCGTGGAACGACCCGGCGGTGACCGAGGAGGGCCCGTACGCGGCCACCCTGGACCACCTGGGCATCCCGGCCGCCGGCGAGATCATGAACGTGGTCATCCTCATCGCCCTGCTGTCGGCGATGAACGCCAACGTCTACGGCTCTTCGCGCATGGCCCACTCGCTCGTCTCCCGCGGTCAGGGCCCGAAGGCGCTGGGCAAGGTCAGCGGCCGGGTGCCGCGCCGCGCGGTGCTCGTCTCGTGCGGGTTCGGCTTCGTCACCGTGCTGCTGTCGTACTGGTACCCGGACACCCTGTTCGCCTGGCTGCTGAACATGGTCGGCGGGGTCATCCTCGTCGTCTGGGGCTTCATCGCCGTCTCGCAGCTCGCGCTGCGGCGCCGGCTGGAGCGGGAGGCTCCCGAGAAGCTGGTCGTCAAGATGTGGGGCTTCCCGTATCTGACCTGGGTGGCGCTGGCCGGGGTGGCCGGGGTCCTGGTCCTGATGGTCCTGGGCGAGGACACCCGGGCCCAGGTGATCTTCACCGGCGGCCTCACCCTCGCCCTCGCGGCGACCGGCTACCTGATGCAGCGACGGGCCGCGGCCCGGGCCTGACCGGCGCGCACACGACGAAGGCGCTCCCCGCGCACGGCGCGGGGAGCGCCTTCGTCGTACCCGGCGGAAGTCAGGTGACCCCTACGTGATCACAGGAGTAGATGCTGCTAGCGTGCAGTTGCGCATTAATTGCAATAGCAGTTGGCACGCCGAGGGGACCGGATAACACGCATGGCCATCTACACGCTTCCTGAGCTTCCGTACGACTACGCGGCGCTCGAGCCGGTGATCAACCCGCAGATCATCGAGCTGCACCACGACAAGCACCACGCGGCCTACGTCGCGGGCGCCAACACCGCGCTGGAGCAGCTGGAGGAGGCGCGCGAAAAGGAGAACTGGGGCGCGCTGAACGGCCTGGAGAAGAACCTGGCCTTCCACCTCTCCGGCCACATCCTGCACAGCATCTACTGGCACAACATGGCCAGCCCGAAGACCGGAGAGGGCGGCGGCGAGCCCACCGCGGCCGACGGCCTCGGCGACCTGGCCGACGCGATCACCGAGTCCTTCGGCTCGTTCGCGAAGTTCAAGAAGCAGCTGACCTTCGCGTCCTGCGCGACGCAGGGCTCCGGCTGGGGCGTGCTCGCGTACGAGCCCCTCAGCGGCCGCCTGATCGTCGAGCAGGTCTACGACCACCAGGGCAACGTGGGCCAGGCCTCCGTACCGGTCCTCGTGTTCGACGCCTGGGAGCACGCCTTCTACCTGCAGTACAAGAACCAGAAGGTGGACTTCATCGAGGCCATGTGGAACGTCGTCAACTGGCAGGACGTGGCCAAGCGCTACGCCGACGCCAAGGCGAACACCCCGCTGCTGATCCCCGCCAAGGGCTGATCGCCGCACCGAGCCCTCCCCCAGCTAACGCCGGGAGGTGCCCCCAGCCTCGTGATCGTCTTCTCAGCCTTCGCGTGCGGGCGTGTCCAACGGAAGACCCCCGCACGGACGTGACGTGCGGGGGTCTTCCGTGTCCACCGGGAGCCGGCACCGGGCCGGCCGGAAGGCCTACTCGAAGCTCGGGGCCGCGGTGCGGGTGCGCTTGATCTCGTAGAAGCCCGGGGTGGAGGCGACCAGCAGGGTGCCGTCCCACAGCCGGGCGGCGGCCTCGCCGCGCGGGGCGGGGGTGACGACCGGCCCGAAGAAGGCCACCTCGTCGCCCTCGGCGCCGGGCACGGAGATCACCGGGGTGCCGACCTCCTGGCCGACGCGGTCGATGCCGTTGTTGTGGGAGTCGCGCAGCACCTGGTCGTACTCGTCGGAGTCGGCGTACGCGAGCAGCTCGGCCGGCAGGCCGACCTCCTCCAGCGCCTCGGCGATGACCTCGCGGGTCGCGCCCTTGTCCTCGTTGTGGATCCGGGTGCCGAGCGCGGTGTAGAGCTTGCCGGTGATCTCGTCACCGTGCTTCTGCTGGGCCGCGACGACCACGCGGACCGGGGCCCAGCCCTTGGGGCCGAGGATTTCGCGGTAGCGCTCGGGCAGTTCGTCGAGCTTGTTCTCATTGAGGACGGCGAGGCTCATCACGTGCCAGCGCACCTCGACGTCGCGGACCTTCTCGACCTCCAGCATCCAGCGGGACGTCATCCAGGCCCAGGGGCAGATCGGGTCGAACCAGAAGTCGACCGGGGTCTTCTCGCGCACCTGGGTGTCGGCCATGTCTCTCCTCGAGTCGCTTGGGCATCACTGGTCCTGCTCCTCCTCGCCAACCAGCCCAGGACCTCGCGCATTCCCCCGTGGGAGGATTCGATCAGGTATCGCGATCACGCACGAAGGAGTGCACGTGCCCGGAGAGAATCTGTCCCGTGACGAGGCCCGTGAGCGGGCCGAGCTGCTGTCCGTCGACGGGTACGAGGTGGTCCTCGACCTGAGGTCCGCCGTGGACGAGGCCGAACCGGCCGAAGGCCCCCGGACCTTCCGCTCGGTGACCACCATCCGCTTCCGGACCGCGGCCCCCGGCTCGGCGACCTTCGCGGACCTCGTCGCCCCGTCGGTGAACTCCGTCACGCTCAACGGGCGGGAACTGGACCCGGCCGCCGTCTTCGACGGGGCTCGGATCGCCCTGGCCGGGCTGGCCTGCGAGAACGTCCTCGTGGTGGACGCGAACTGCGCGTACAGCCGGACGGGCGAGGGCATGCACCGCTTCGTCGACCCCGAGGACGGCGAGGTCTACCTCTACACGCAGTACGAGCCGGCCGACGCCCGGCGGGTGTACGCGAACTTCGAGCAGCCCGACCTGAAGGCGCCCTACCGCTTCGAGGTGACCGCGCCGGAGGGCTGGCAGGTCTGGAGCAACGGCGCGGAGGAGTCCCGCGAGGGCCAGACCCGGCGCTTCGCCGAGACCGCGCCGATCTCCACGTACATCACGTGCGTGGTGGCGGGCCCGTACCACTACGTGACGGACACCTACACGCGCGGGGACCTGACGATCCCGCTGGGCGCGATGTGCCGCAAGGGGCTGGCGAAGCACTTCGACGCGGACGACGTCTTCCTGGTCACCAAGCAGGGCTTCGACTTCTTCCACGATCACTTCGACTACCCGTACCCCTTCGGGAAGTACGACCAGGCCTTCGTGCCCGAGTACAACCTGGGCGCGATGGAGAACCCGGGGATGGTGACCTTCCGCGAGGAGTACATCTTCCGCGGCAAGGTGACGCGGGCCGCGTACGAGCGCCGCTGCAACACGATCCTGCACGAGATGGCCCACATGTGGTTCGGCGACCTCGTGACGATGAAGTGGTGGGACGACCTGTGGCTGAAGGAGTCCTTCGCGGACTTCATGGGCTCCTTCTCGCAAGTGGAGGCGACCCGCTTCGACCAGGCGTGGGTGACCTTCGCCAACAGCCGCAAGGCGTGGGCGTACCGGGCCGACCAGCTGCCCTCCACGCACCCGATCACGGCCGACATCCGTGACCTGGAGGACGCGAAGCTCAACTTCGACGGCATCACGTACGCCAAGGGCGCGGCGGTGCTCAAGCAGTTGGTGGCGTACGTGGGGCGGGACGCGTTCCTCGAGGGCGCGCGGCGCTACTTCAAGGCCAACGCGTACGGGAACACCACGCTGGACGATCTGCTGGCGGTGCTCGGGGAGGTCTCCGGGCGGGACATGGCCGAGTGGTCGCGGGCGTGGCTGCAGACGGCCGGCGTGAACGTGCTGACGCCGGTGGTGACGTACGGCGCGGGCGGCCGGGTGACCGGGCTGTCGGTGGTCCAGGAGGGCGCCGAGCTTCGCCCGCACCGGGTCGCGGTCGGCCTGTACCGCCTGGAGGACGGCTCGCTGGTCCGCTACGCGCAGGCCGAGGCGGACGTGTCGGGGGCCTCGACGGTCGTGGCGGAGCTGGCCGGGCAGGAGCGGCCCGACCTGGTGCTGGTCAACGACGAGGACCTCACCTACTGCAAGATGCGCTTCGACGAGGGCTCGCTGGAGACGCTGCGGGTGCGGCTGGGGGACGTGGCGGATCCGCTGGCGCGGGCCCTGTGCTGGTCGGCGCTGTGGAACCTGACGCGGGACGGGCTGATGCCGGCGCGCGACTTCGTCTCGCTGGTGCTGGCGCACGCCGGCCGCGAGACGGACGTCGGCGTGCTGCAGATGGTGCACTCGCAGACGCTGACCGCGGTCACGCACTACGCGGCGATCGACTGGCGCGAGCAGGGCGGCCGGGTGCTGTCGGCGGTCGCGCTGCAGGAGCTGCGGCTGGCGGAGCCGGGGTCGGAGCACCAGCTGACCTGGGCCCGCTTCTTCGCGGCGAGCGCGGCGACGGAGGGTGACTTCCAGCTGCTGCTGGGGCTGCTGGACGGTTCGGCGCGGATCGACGGGCTGGACGTGGACCAGGAACTGCGGTGGGACTTCCTGCTTCCGCTGGCCGCGCATGGCGGTGTGGACGAGGCCGTACTGGCGGCGGAGCTGGCGCGGGACGACACCGCCTCGGGCAAGCGGCACCAGGTGCGGTGCCTGGCGGCGCGGCCGTCGGAGGCCGTCAAGGACCAGGCGTGGGCAACGGTGGTCGAATCGGACGCGCTGTCGAACGCGCTGGTGGAGGCCACGATCGCCGGCATGCAGCAGGCTTCGCAGCGGGCGCTGCTGGCGCCTTACGCGGAACGCTACTTCGAGGTGATCGAGCGGATCTGGGCGGAGCGGTCGATCCAGATCGGCATGCACGTGGTGAAGGGGCTGTACCCGAAGCTGGAGGACTCGCCGGCCACTCTGGCCGCGACGGACGCCTGGCTGTCGGCCCACGAGTCGGCTCCGCCGGCGCTGCGCCGCCTGGTGCTGGAAGCCCGCGACGACCTGGCCCGCGCACTGCGCGCGCAGGCCTGCGACGCGGCCTCCGCCGCGGTGTAGCCCGCACGCCGGCGGGGCTGGTCCGCCAGCCCCGCCGGCCGAAGCGAACGGCGGTATCGGCTTTCGAACGGCCGTACTTTAGTGCAGTCTTGTCCCGATTTGTCGACGAGAATGTAACAGTGGTTAGCAAGGCCCGTGCGAGCGGGAATCTCCGCCGCATGAACCACAACGCACCCCTCCCCCTCGCCCACCTCACCGGCAGCCGCCCCCGCGTCCTGAGCCTCGCCCAGCTCCGCGAGCACGGCGTGAGCGCCTCCGACGCCGCGGCGCGGCCCTGGCAGGAGATCCTGCCGGGAGTGTTCCTCCTCCACCCCGGCGCCGCGACCAGCGAGGAACGCCTGCACGCCGCCCTGCTGTACGCGGGCCGCCGAGGCGGCGAGGCCATGATCACCGGGCTCGCGGCCCTCGCGCTGTACCGGTTCGGCTCCGCCCCCGCGCTGCTCTCCCTCGCACAGATCGACGTACTCGTGCCCCACACCCGCCGGCTCCGCTCCGTCGACAGCGTGCGGATCGTGCGCACGCACACCCCGCCCCGTCCGCAGGAGGTGACCGGGCTGCCCGTCGCCCCCGTGGCCCGGGCCCTGGCCGACGCCGTCGCCCGGCTCTCCGACGCCGCCGCCGTACGCCGCCTGCTCAGCGAGGCCGTCCGCGGCGGGCACTGCGAACCCGCCGCCGTCGTACGGGAGCTGACGGTGGCCCGGCTGCTGAACCGGCCCCACGTCGTGGACGCCGTCGAGTCCCTGCTCGCCGAGGGCCGGGCCATCGCCGAGGACCGGCTGTACCAGCTCGTACGGGGCTACGCCCTGCCCGAGCCGGTCTGGAACGTGGATCTGCGCCTGCCCGGCGGCCCGCACCTCGGCGGGGTCGACGCGTTCTGGCCCGAGCAGGCCGTCGCCGTGGAGATCGACACCCGCGCACCCCGGCAGGGCGAGGACGAGAAGTTCTCGGAGGCCGTCCGCAAGCGGGAGACCCTGGAGCGGCTCGGGGTGACCGTCCTCCACATCACCCCGCGCAAGCTCCGCGACTGGCCCGAGCAGCAGGCCGCGGTCGTCCGGACCGCCCTGACGGCGTCCGCCGACCGCGAGGCCGGCGCCTACCTGGTCGTACTCCCCCGGTGAAGCGGCAGCGCCGGGTTGGCCGGCAATGCCCGTGCCGATCGAGCGGCCGCGGTGCTCGGCGAGCTCGCGTACGCCAACCCGTTCCTGCACGGTCAGCGAGCCCTGGCGGTAACGGTCCATGACACTGCCTCCTGCCTGAGCGCCTGGAAGAACCCGCAGGTCGGAGCCCCCGAGATGGGGGCGGGTGCATCCTCGGCGCCGACCGGTACGGAGATCTCCAGGCGGGTGCCGTCGGGGTCGTGGAAGAAGATGCCGCCGCAGGCCGCGCCTTCGCCGTGGGCGACGACTCCCTCGTAGGCGCACTCCACACCCAGCTCGCGCAGCCGCTCCTCGTACGCCCGGACCTCCTCGATGGCGCCGGCGGAGAGCGCCAGGTGGTGCAGTCCGGCCGCAGCCGGGGCGTACGCCGTCGGCCTGCTGCCAGAGCGTGAGGACGAGTTCGCCGTCCTGGCCGAGGAAGGCGAAGCGGCGGCCCCCTCCTTGCCCTCGCCCAGCAGCTCGAAGCCGAGGGCGCCCCGACAGATCGGCGTCAACCGGTCACGTACCCTTGAGGGGTTAGCAGGCACGCACGGAGGAGCGGCGAGATGGCGACAGAGGCGGCGGACCCCCGCCCCCTGACGGGCGAGCCGGTCGCCCTGGACCTGCTGAACACGCGCTGGATACAGGACGGCGAGCCCGCCGACCTCTTCGCCGGGGCCTTCGGGCTGACCCGGATCGAAGGGCTCGCGATCTGGCTGCACAGCACCGGGCTGGCCGACCGCTTCCGCGCCGACGCCGCGACCCTCGTCCACCTGCTGACCGCCCGCGAGGCACTGGCCCGCGCAGTCGCGGACCCGGCCGACGAGAGTGCGCGCACCCTGGTCGACGCCGTTTTGGAGCACGGACGGATCCGGGCCACCCTGACCGCCGAAGGTCCGGGCGAGCGGGCCGAGTTCGACGACCCGGCCTGGGGTCCGGCCTGGACGGCCGCCCGCGATTACCTGGAGCTGCTGGTCTCGGCGCCCGAGCGGATCCGCAAGTGCGCCTCGGAGACGTGCGTGCTGCACTTCCACGACACCTCGCGCAACGGCACCCGGCGCTGGTGCTCGATGTCCGTGTGCGGAAACCGGGCAAAGGCCTCACGCCATTACGCGCGTACGCGCGTGCGCTGAGAAGCCGAAAGTTGTCACACCCGATCTGAGACCGAGCACCGCCTCAGCCCCGTCACGAGGTCGGGAAGTCGACAAAGCAACTCTTCAGCCCCTGTGATTCGTACAAGTACGCCCCGGTACGGCCTCGATGGCGCATGCTCCGACCTGGCGAGAGTCCGCCATGTCAGGTATCGGTCAATGACAAGGCTCCCCAAACAGCTGTCACTTGCGCAAAGCTGACCGGTCATCCGGCACCGAAATCCGGACCGTATCTTTCACTTATCCAGGGATGCTGATGACCCTCGAATCCCCCAGTTCCATATCCGGGGCCAGACGCGTCGCGCGCGTCGCGGCCGCGGCCGGCCTGGTCGCCGCGCTGGCGACCGCGGGCGCCATGCCCGTGTTCGCCGCGACCGGCACCGGAACCGGCACCCCGGGCAGCGGCCCGGCCGTCAAGTCCGCGGACCAGAAGATGGGTTCGGCGGACGCCGAGCTGCTTCAGGAGGCCAAGGCCAAGGGTGACGCGACCGTCACCGTCATGATGGCCACCGCCCCCGGCCAGACCAAGCAGGTCGCGGACCAGCTCACCTCGGTCCAGGGCGCCTCGGTCGGCCAGACGAACGACAAGCTCGGCTACGTGCGGGCCACGCTGCCCACCGGCAAGGCCGAGGCCGCGCTGAAGGCGGCCGCGAAGCTGTCCTCGGTGCACGCCATGGACCTCAAGCACGAGATCCAGCTGTCGGACCCGCGCCCCGACGGTGGCCAGGACTCGGGCTCGGCGAAGAAGACGGCTTCCGAGACCTACCCGGGGCCGGACAAGAACACCCCCGCGAAGAACCCGTACAACCCGTCCTTCGAGACCGGTGCGGTGGACTTCGTCGCCAAGAACCCGCAGGCCGACGGCCGCGGCGTGACCATCGGCATCCTGGACTCGGGCGTCGACCTCGGCCACCCGGCGCTCCAGAAGACCACCACCGGCGAGCGCAAGATCGTCGACTGGGTCACCGCGACCGACCCGATCACGGACAACGACGGGACCTGGCGCGCCCAGATCACCCCGGTCCAGGCCTCCGGCGGCAGCTTCAGCGCGGCCGGCCAGAGCTGGAAGGCTCCGGAGGGCTCGTTCCAGTTCAGCCGCTTCAGCGAGTCGATCACCGCCACCGGTGACGCGAAGGGCGACGTCAACCGGGACGGGGACACGACCGACAAGTTCGGCATGCTCTACGACCCGGTCGCCGGCACCGTCCGTGTCGACACCGACCAGGACGGCGACTTCACGAACAACGAGCCGATGAAGCCGTACAAGGACGGCTACCAGATCGGCTACTTCGGCACGGACAACCCGGCGACCGACGTCGCCGAGCGGATCCCGTTCGTGATCCAGATCCGCAAGGACGTCCCGATGGACCCGCTGGGTGGTGACTGGGCCGGCAAGAAGGCCGACTTCGTCAACATCGGCATCATCGAGTCCGAGCACGGCACGCACGTCGCCGGCATCACCGCCGCCAACAGCCTCTTCGGCGGCAAGATGAACGGCGAGGCGCCCGGCGCGAAGATCGTCTCCTCGCGCGCCTGCTCCTGGTCCGGCGGCTGCACCAACGTCGCGCTGACCGAGGGCATGATCGACCTCGTCGTGAACCGCGGCGTGGACATCGTCAACATGTCCATCGGCGGCCTGCCGGCGCTGAACGACGGCAACAACGCCCGCGCCGAGCTCTACAAGAACCTCATCGACACCTACGGTGTCCAGCTCGTCATCTCGGCGGGCAACGAGGGCCCCGGTGTCAACACCATCGGCGACCCCGGTCTCGCGGACAAGGTCATCTCCGTGGGTGCCGCGGTCTCCAAGGAGACCTGGGCCGCCAACTACGGCTCCGGCGTGACCAAGAAGTACGACATGTTCCCGTTCTCCTCGCGCGGTCCGCGTGAGGACGGCGGCTTCACGCCGACCATCACCGCCCCCGGCGCGGCCATCAACACCACGCAGACCTGGCTGCCCGGTTCCCCGGTGAAGGAGGCCGGCTACAGCCTGCCGGCCGGCTACTCGATGCTCCAGGGCACCTCGATGTCCTCGCCGCAGGCGACGGGCGCCAGCGCCCTGCTGCTCTCGGCCGCCAAGCAGCAGCACGTCGCGGTCACCCCGGCGAGCCTGCGCGTGGCGCTCACCAGCACCGCGAAGAAGATCAACGACGTCCCGGCGCACGCCCAGGGCGCGGGCCTGATCAACATCGTCGACGCGTGGGAGTCCCTCCAGCGCGGCGCCAAGGCCAACGAGTTCACCGTCAAGGCGCCGGTCGACACCGCGCTCGACCAGTTCCTGAAGACCCCGGGCTTCGGCACCGGCCTCTACGACCGCGAGGGCGGCCTCAAGGTCGGCCAGAAGAAGGTCTACGACGTCGTCGTCACCCGCACCACGGGCGTCAAGTACGGCACCCGGCACAACCTGAGCTGGCGCAACAACGACGGCACGTTCAAGGTCGTCGGCGGCTACGACTACGTCACGCTGCCGCTGAACAAGCCGGTCACCATCAAGGTCGAGGCCCAGCCCAAGACGGCCGGCGTCCACAGCGGCATCCTGCAGCTGGACGACGAGACCACCGAGGGCATCGACAAGCAGATCCTGGCCACGGTCGTCGCCTCCACTCCGCTGGCGAAGCCGTCGTTCACGCTGTCGGACACCTCCTCCGTCCAGCGCAACAGCCACAAGTCGTACTTCGTCACCGTGCCGCAGGGCGCGAAGTCCCTCGAGGTCGCCCTCGGCGGTCTCGCGGCGGGCAGCCAGACGCGCTTCATCTCGATCCACCCGTACGGCACGGGCGTCGAGGACAGCGCGACCACCATGTGCTACCCGAACTACGACAACCCGGCCAACAAGTGCCGCCCCGATCTGCGCTCGTACGAGAACCCGCAGCCGGGCGTCTGGGAGATCGAGGTCGAGTCGCGCCGTACGTCGCCGCTGCTCGACAACCCGTTCAAGCTGGACGTCAGTGTCCTCGGCGCGGGCTTCGACCCGGCGGTCAAGGTCCTTCCCGAGATCAAGCAGGGCACCCCGGCCCCGGTCCAGTGGACCGTCAAGAACGACGGTGCGGCCATCACCGGCGGCAAGCTCCAGGGCGGTCCGCTCGGCTCCGCGAAGGTCGCCAAGCCGACCATCGCCAACGGTGAGACCCAGACGAGCACCGTCACCATCGGTGAGGGCGTCTCCCGCCTGGACGTGGCCATCGGCGGTGTCTCCGACACCGGCGCCGACCTCGACCTCACCATCCTCAAGGACGGCGTGAAGGTCGGCTCCTCCGCCGACGGCGACTCCGAGGAGGCCGTGACCCTGCTCAACCCGGCCGCCGGTACCTACACCATCGAGGTGGCCGGCTACGCGGTTCCGTCCGGCTCCACCACGTACAACTACCGCGACGTGTACTTCTCGTCCGCCCTGGGCTCCGTCCAGGTCGACGAGGCCGCCGCGGTGAACCTCGCCAACGGCGCCTCGGCGTCCGTCTCGGCGAACGTCCTCGCCTCCGCTCCGGCCCCCGAGGGCCGTCAGTTCTTCGGCGAGGTCAAGCTGCTCAACGGCCGCGGCACCGCCGCCGGCACCGGCAGCGTGCAGATCGAGAAGGTCACCCCGTAGTTCCACGGTTACACACCGGAGGGGCGGCGCTCTGACGAGCACCGCCCCTCCGGGCTTTTCCCCCGGCGGTTCTCCCCACGTTCGATGGACGGAACGCCCGTCCGCATACCGGATGCGACGCGCCGGACCGCAACCGGCAGTGACCTGGCAAAAGGGGCGCTCAGCGGGGGTGCGACACGGCCTCCGCGAAGCTGCCACAGGGGTTCGCATTCAGGACACCGTCCGTTCCTCGGACAATGGATTGGACAAGCCTCGTGGGGTCGAACGCATGATGGCTTCACGCGCCCGCGTCGTACGTACCAAAAGGAGTCACCGTGAGGGTCGGAATCGTCGGAGCCACCGGACAGGTCGGCGGAGTCATGCGCGGCATCCTCGCCGAGCGCAAGTTCCCGGTGGACGAGCTGCGGCTGTTCGCCTCGGCCCGTTCCGCGGGCTCGACCCTCGTGTGGGAGGGCAAGGAGATCACCATCGAGGACGCCTCCACGGCCGACTACTCCGGCCTGGACATCGTGCTCTTCTCCGCCGGCGGCGCCACCTCCCGGGCCCTCGCCGAGAAGGTCGCCGCGCAGGGCGCCGTCGTGATCGACAACTCCTCCGCCTGGCGCGGCGACCCGGAGGTCCCCCTCGTCGTCTCCGAGGTCAACCCGCACGCGATCAAGAACCGCCCCAAGGGCATCATCGCGAACCCGAACTGCACCACCATGGCCGCGATGCCGGTGCTGCGCCCGCTGCACGCCGAGGCCGGCCTGACCGCGCTGATCGCCACCACCTACCAGGCCGTCTCCGGCTCGGGCCTGGCCGGCGTGGCCGAGCTCAAGGGCCAGGCCTGCGCGGTCTCCGAGGCCGCCGACCAGCTGACCTTCGACGGCGGCGCCGTGGCCTTCCCGGAGCCGGCCGTCTACAAGCGCCCGATCGCGTACAACGTGGTCCCGCTCGCGGGCAACCTGGTCGACGACGGCTCCTTCGAGACCGACGAGGAGCAGAAGCTCCGCAACGAATCCCGCAAGATCCTGGAGATCCCGGAGCTCAAGGTGTCCGGCACCTGCGTGCGCGTGCCGGTCTTCGCCGGCCACTCCCTCCAGGTCAATGCCCGCTTCGCGAGCCCGATCAGCGTGGAGCGCGCGTACGAGCTGCTGAAGGACGCCCCGGGCGTCGAGCTCTCGGAGATCCCGACCCCGCTGCAGGCGGCGGGCAAGGACGCCTCGTACGTGGGTCGCATCCGCGTCGACGAGACGGTCGAGAACGGCCTCGCGCTGTTCCTCTCGAACGACAACCTCCGCAAGGGCGCGGCCCTGAACGCGGTCCAGATCGCCGAGCTCGTCGCCGAGGAGCTCAAGCAGGGCTGACCCGGGTCAGCACCCGGGGCGGACCGCCGGGTCCGCCCCCGGGCCGGACCCGGTCGTGGCCGCCTGCCGGTCACCCCTCGAGTCACACCTACGCCGTCGGATGTCCTCCGCTGCCAGCGTAGCCACGACCGGTGACAGCGGCGGCATGGAAGGATGACCGGGAACGTCACCATCAAAGGAGATGACCGCGTGCCTGGCACGAATCTCACCCGTGAAGAGGCTCAGCAGCGGGCGAAGCTGCTCACCGTCGACTCGTACGAGGTCGAACTCGATCTCAGCGGTGCGCAGGAGGGCGGCACGTACCCGTCCGTGACCACTGTGCGGTTCCAGTCGGCGGAGGCCGGCGCCGAGACCTTCATCGACCTGGTCGCGCCCGCCGTGCACGAGGTCGTCCTGAACGGCGCGTCCCTGGACGTGGCCGAGGCCTTCCGGGACTCGCGCATCGCGCTGAAGGACCTGGCGGCCGGCGCCAACGAGCTCCGCGTCGTCGCGGACTGCGCGTACACCAACACGGGCGAGGGCCTGCACCGCTTCGTCGACCCGGTCGACCAGCAGGCTTACCTGTACACCCAGTTCGAGGTGCCGGACGCGCGGCGCGTGTTCGCCAGCTTCGAGCAGCCCGACCTGAAGGCGACGTTCCAGTTCACCGTGACGGCCCCCGAGGGCTGGACGGTCATCTCGAACTCTCCGACGCCCGAGGCCGCGGACGTCAAGGACAACGTCTGGCGCTTCGAGCCGACGCCGCGCATCTCCACGTACATCACGGCGCTGATCGTCGGCCCGTACCACGCGGTGCACAGCTCGTACGAGGGCCCGAACGGCCAGTCGGTGCCGCTCGGCATCTACTGCCGGCCGTCGCTCGCCGAGTTCCTGGACGCCGACGCGATCTTCGACGTGACCCGTCAGGGCTTCGGCTGGTTCCAGGAGAAGTTCGCGTACGACTACCCGTTCGCCAAGTACGACCAGCTCTTCGTCCCCGAGTTCAACGCGGGCGCGATGGAGAACGCGGGCGCGGTCACCATCCGCGACCAGTACGTCTTCCGCTCGAAGGTGACGGACGCGGCGTACGAGGCCCGCGCCGAGACGATCCTCCACGAGCTCGCGCACATGTGGTTCGGCGACCTGGTCACCATGGAGTGGTGGAACGACCTGTGGCTGAACGAGTCGTTCGCGACGTACACCTCGATCGCCTGCCAGGCGTACGCCGAGGGCACGAAGTGGCCGCAGGCGTGGACGACCTTCGCGAACTCGATGAAGACCTGGGCGTACCGGCAGGACCAGCTGCCGTCCACGCACCCGATCATGGCCGACATCCGTGACCTGGACGACGTCCTGGTCAACTTCGACGGCATCACGTACGCCAAGGGCGCCTCGGTACTCAAGCAGCTCGTCGCCTACGTGGGCACGGAGGCATTCTTCAAGGGCGTGCAGGCGTACTTCAAGGCGCACGCGTTCGGCAACACGCGCCTGTCGGACCTGCTGGGCGCCCTCGAGGAGACCTCGGGCCGCGACCTGACCGTCTGGTCGAAGGCGTGGCTGGAGACGGCCGGCATCAATATCCTGCGCCCCCGCATCGAGACGGCCGCGGACGGCTCCGTCACCGCGTTCGCGGTGCGTCAGGAGGCCCCGGCGCTGCCCGCGGGCGCGAAGGGCGAGCCGACGCTGCGGCCGCACCGGATCGCGATCGGCCTGTACGACCTGGACGGCGGCAAGCTCGTCCGTACGGACCGGATCGAGCTGGACATCGACGGCGAGCTGACCGAGGTACCGGAGCTGGTCGGCCGTACCCGTCCGGCCGTCGTGCTGCTGAACGACGACGACCTGTCCTACGCCAAGGTCCGCCTGGACGAGGTCTCCCTCGCCAACGTCACCGCGCACCTCGGCGACTTCACCGAGTCGCTGCCGCGGGCGCTGTGCTGGGCCTCGGCGTGGGACATGACCCGCGACGGCGAACTGGCCACGCGCGACTACCTCGCCCTCGTCCTGTCGGGCATCGGCAAGGAGTCGGACATCGGCGTCGTCCAGTCACTGCACCGGCAGGTGAAGCTGGCCGTCGACCTGTACGCCGACCCGGCGTGGCGGGAGCAGGGCCTGGCGACCTGGACCGAGGCCACGCTGGAGCACCTGCGCGGCGCCGAGCCGGGCAGCGACCACCAGCTGGCATGGGCCCGCGCGTTCGCGGCCACGGCCCGCACCGAGGGGCAGCTGACCTACCTGTCCGCGCTGCTGGACGGTGCGGCGGAGATCGAGGGCCTCGTCGTGGACACCGAGCTGCGGTGGGCGTTCCTGGAGCGCCTCGTCGCCACGGGTGTCCTGGACGAGCCGGCCATCGCGGCGGAGCTGGAGCGCGACCGTACGGCGGCGGGCGAGCGCCACGCGGCCACGGCGCGGGCCGCGCGTCCGACGGCGGAGGCCAAGGCCGAGGCGTGGGCCTCGGTGGTGGACTCGGCGGATCTGCCCAACGCGGTGCAGGAAGCGGTGATCGGCGGCTTCGTCCAGACCGACCAGCGCGAGCTGCTGGCCCCGTACACCGAGAAGTACTTCGCGGTGATCAAGGAGATCTGGGCGAACCGCAGCCACGAGATCGCCCAGCAGATCGTGGTGGGCCTCTACCCGTCGCTCCAGGTCTCCCCGGAGACCCTGGCGGCGACGGACGCCTGGCTGGCCTCGGCGGAGCCGAACGCGGCCCTGCGGCGCCTGGTCTCGGAATCCCGGTCGGGCGTGGAACGCGCCCTGAAGGCCCAGTCCGCAGACGCGGCGTCCGCCTCCGCCTGACGCCCCCGGCGGTTCCGTTCCGGCGGTGCCGGGGGCCTTCCCCGCCACCGCCGGATCCGTCCCCAGGGGCAACTGCGGGAACGTGGGGTGCGCAGTGCGGGGCTGAGCTCCGCGGAACCCGGCTCCGCCGGGCACCGGGCTCTGCCCGGACCCGTGCCTCCAACGCCGGCGGGGCTGGGTGTACCCGGCTCCGCCGCCGCACCGTACGCGGTGGGGCCGGTTGCCGCGCAGCGGCGGATCCCGCCCGCGCGGAGCGCCGTTTCAGCCCCGCCGGCCGGTGCGGGCGGAGCCCTGGGGGTACCTCCCGGGTGCGGTGCATCGCAAGGCGGAGGGCTGCGGCTCGTACTGGACGTACGTGCGCGGCCCGACAACGCCGGGGACACCTCCCAGCGGTAGCCGGGGGACGAGGTACCGTGCCGGACGCCGCGGGCAGGTGGACCTTTCCGGTCACCAGCACTAGCGAGCGGCAGCGACTGCCCGGAGGGCCGCCAGCGCGTGCGCCACCGCCGGCGCGGATTCCGAGCCGCGGCGGGTGGCCGCGACGACGTGCCGGGTGGGGCGGTCGCGGGTCAGGACCCGGACCGTCACCCCCGAGGCCCGGCTCGACACCATGCGCGGAACCAGGGCCACGCCCATCCCGGCTTCGACCATCGCCAGGATCGCGGTCCACCCGGCCGCCGCATGCGCCTGCTCCGGCACGAACCCCGCCGCCTCGCACGCCGTGCGCGCGATCTCCTGCCACGGCCCGCTGCCCCCGTAGATCCACGGGTCCCCCGACAGGTCCGCCAGCCGCAGCACCTCCGCCCCCGCCAGCGGATGCCCCGGCGGCAGCGCCACGTCGAGCGGGTCCTCCAGCAGCGTCAGCCGGGTGAACCGCGGATCCCGGGCGGTCGGGGCGTGCGCCGCCAGCGAGAGGGCCAGGTCGACCGCCCCGGCCGACAGCAGCTCGTACGACTGCGCCGCCTCGGTCTCCCGTACCCGCACCTCCACCCCCGGGTGGGTGCGCCGCAGCGCCGCCACCGCCGGGACCACCAGCACCGGCACGGCCGTGGAGAAGGCCCCGATCCGGACCTCCCCCGCATCCCCGGCCAGGTACCCGGCCAGCTCGGCATCCGCCCGCTCCAGCTGCGCGAACACCGCCTCCGCGTGCCGCAGTACGAGGTGCGCGGCGTCCGTGAGCCGGACCCGGCGCCCCTGCGCCTCCAGCAGCGGCACACCCAACTGCCGCGCGAGATTGGTCAGCTGCTGCGAAACGGCCGAGGGCGTCATGTGCAGCGCCTCGGCCGTCGCGGTCACGGTCCCCCGGTCGGCCAGGGTCCGCAGGATCCGCAGCTTCTTGATGTCCCACTCGGTCATGGGACCGAACCTACCGCCGGGCACCCAGGCTGACGCCGCCCAGGATCAGCGCCATGCAGAGCAGCTGCGCCGGGCCCGTCCGCTCGCCCAGCAGCAGGAGGCCGAGGCCGGCGACGCACACCGGCTGGAGGTAGTAGACGACTCCCGCCCGGGCCGCACCGATGATCGAGACGGCCTTGTTCCAGGCGAAGAAGGCGACCGCGGAGGACATGACGCCGACGTACAGCAGCATGCCGCCCGTGCCCGCGGTGACCTCGAAGCCGCCCTGGACGGTGACGGACACGGCGTACACGGGGGCCAGCATCAGCGCGCCCAGCACGAAGGTGGTGATCAGGAAGGCCAGTCCGCCGAGCTCGGCGGGCTTGCGCTTGAGCAGCGCGCTGTACGTGGCGAACGACAGGGCGGCCGCGAACATCCACAGGTCGCCGGCCCCGAAGTCGAAGCCGAGCGAGCCGTCCCCGACGAGCAGCAGCACCCCGAACGCGGCGAGCAGCAGTCCGAAGGTGCGGCGGGCGCCGAGCCGTTCGCCGCCGAGTCGGGCGTACAGCGCCATGACGACCGGCGAGGCAGCCATGATCATGCCCATGTTGGAGGCGGAGGTGGTCAGTCCGGCCTGGTGCACGAGCGTGTTGTACAAGGCCACGCCGAACAGAGAGGCGAGGGCGATGAAGCCGAGGTGCCTGCGGATCAGGGCCCACTGCTGCCAGGCCTGCCGGGCCGCGAAGGGGGCGACGGCGAGGGTGGCGATGATCCAGCGCCAGAACACGGCCTGGACGGGCGGGACGCTGTCGGCCATTCCCCGGGTGGCGACGAAGCTGCCGGACCAGACGACCGTCGCGACCAGGGCGAGGAGTACGCCGAGTCCGGCGGACCCCTTCTTCACCCGGATGCCGGGCTTGTGCTGCGAAACGGTACGGACCCGGTCCATGACGGCCACGGTGTATCTCCCCCTCGGGTGCTGGTCTGACGGTCTGCCCGTCTGGCGTGGGTCTACCGTCGCACCGGGTCATCCGTCAGGTCCATCGAAATGTTTCGATCATTCTGTTCAGTGGAACTGAACGGTTCTGCCGGCGTCCGCGCGGCGAACAGCTGGCCGACGACGGTGGCGCCGAAGGCGATGCCCATGCCCACCAGCTGGACGGGCGACAGCGCCTGCCCGAGGGCCGCCCAGCCGATGACGGCCGCGGTGAGCGGGGAGAGCGGGCCGAGCAGGGTGACCGAGGTGGCGGTGAGCCGGCCGATGCCGCGGAACCACAGCCAGTACGCGATACCGGTGTTGATCAGCATCATGTAGCCGTAGCCGAGGAAGGCCTTGCCGTCGAGCGCGGGCGGCGCCCCCTCGACCAGGGCCGCGACGGGGATGACGACCAGCCCGCCCGCGGTGAGCTGCCAGCCGGTCACGGCCAGCGGGCCGACCCCCTCCGGGCGTCCCCAGCGCTTGGTCATGACCGTGCCCGCGGCCATGGAGGCGGAGGAGACGACACCGGCGACGATGCCGACGAGGTCCAGTCGGGCCGCGGCGGTCAGGACGACCATGCTCACGCCGAACGCCCCCACGACGGCGGCGAGGACGGTCCGCAGCCGTGCCCGCTCCCCCAGGACGAGGGCGGCGAGTCCGACGACGAACAGCGGGCCGGCGGAGCCGAGGACGGCCGCCACACCCCCGGGCAGCCGGTACGCGGAGAGGAACAGCAGCGGGAAGAAGGCGCCGATGTTGAGCGTGCCCAGGACGGCGGACTTCCACCACCACTCCCCGCTCGGGAGTCTGCGGGACAGGGCCGTGAGCAGCAGTCCGGCGGGCAGGGCCCGCATCACCCCGGTGAACAGGGGCCGGTCGGGCGGGAGCAGCTCGGTCGCCACGGCGTAGGTCGAGCCCCAGGAGACCGGGGCGAGGGCGGTCAGGGCGACGGTGGCGAGACGCTTCATGGCAGGTGCCTCCTCGGGCGGATGAGGAACTCGGGGCGGAGCGGAGTGGGGCGGAGTGGGGCGGACGAGCGGGCCCGGGCAGCCGGGGGCGGCTCAGGCAGCCAGGGCCTGCGCCCGGGCCGGGGCCTGCGCCGGGGTCCGCGGCTGGGTCCGCGCCCCCTCGGTGGCGGCCACGACCGGCGGCTCCGCGTGCACGGCCTCGGCGGGCAGCCGCCGCTCCAGCCGGACCAGCGCCAGGGCGGTGACGGTCATCACCACGCCGGCGAGGGCGAAGGAGAGGCCGGTGACGTGGTGGAAGAAGACGAGCGAGAACGGGATGTACATGCCGATCCCGACCACGCCGACCCCGGCGCCGACGAGCAGGGACCGCTCCCCCGCCGCCCTTGTTTCCCTGGCCGCGGCCATCGTTGCTCCCCCGAGTAGGTTGCTGGAAAGTAGCTTACTCCTAAGCTACTTTCCGTCAAGCAACTTTCTTGCGAACGATCGGAGGAAGGCCGGATACTGCGCTCATGACCGAGGCCAAGAAGGACGCCGTCGACGCGATCATCGACCAGTGGCACGCAGTGCGACCGGATCTGGAAACCGCCCCCATGGCCGTCTTCGGCCGCATCTACCGGATCGCCCGGGCCGTGGGAGACGCGACGGAACGGGCCTACGCCCGCTACGGGATCTCGCGCGGCGAGTTCGACGTCGTCGCCACGCTGCGCCGCTCCGGCGCCCCGTACACCCTCTCGCCGCGCCAGCTGTCGGCCACGCTCATGCTCACGACGGGCGGCATGACCGGCCGACTGGACAAGCTGGAGAAGGCCGGCCTGCTCTCCCGCAAGCCCGATCCGCACGACCGGCGGGGGCTACAGGTGACGATCACCGACCGCGGACTCGCCCTCATCGACGAGGCCGTCGCCGCCGGCCTGGAGGTGCAGCGGGCCGCGCTCACCGGTCTGGGCACCGAGGAGGTCGCCGCCCTGACCGGCCTGCTCCGCAAGCTGCTGGCCGGCGTCTAGGGGGTGTCCTGCGGACCCGGGCCCGGCCATGATCCGCCGGACACCCCCAGGTCCGGCAGGCGCCCGGACGCACGACGGAGCGCCGGGGGTCCGCACCGGAGCCGACACGGCGTCGGCCTGCGGACCCCCGGCGCTCCGGAGGTCTGATGAGTGCTGTCCCCGCGGGGTCAGCCTGTTCAGTTGGTGGGCTGCGGCTTGTCCGACTTGTCGAGGACCATCACGAGACCCGCGATGATCAGGAACAACACGATCGGCGTGGCCACGTACAGGCCGAGGGTCTGGGCAATGCTCAGGCCCTGGCCCGGGTCGTCGCCGTCGTCGCGGGTCACCGCGAGCGCGGGAGACGTCATCAGCAGCATCATCAGCGTCGTTCCGGCCGTGACGGCGCCGGCGCGCAGAGCGTTCTTCTTGTCCACGGTGCAAACGTAGCGAACACCTAAACGAGGCGCGCGCCCGGGGGTGCCGTACGGGCAGGCACCCCCTCCCGCACCGCGCCCAGCAGGGCGTTCGCCCGGGGTGAGGCGGCCAGCGCCTCCAGGGTCAGCGGCCGTCCCGCCGAGTCGGCGAGCGGCAGCCGCCAATTGGGGTACTGGTCCCAGGTGCCCGGCAGGTTCTGCGGCCGCCGGTCCCCCACCGCGTCCGGCAGCCATACGCCGACCAGCCGGGCGGGGGTGCGCAGCAGGAAGCCGTACAGGGCCCGTACGGCGGCCTCCTCGCCCTTGGTGTCCAGGCCGAGCCCCTCCAGTACGTCCAGCCACTGGGCGGTGTCCGCGGCGTCCTCGGCCCGCTCCTGCTCCACCGGGCGGGTCAGCAGGCCGAGCCGGTCGCGCAGTTCCACATGGCCGCCGGCCAGCTTGGCGGCCGTGGGCGGCAGGTCGTGGGTGGTGGCGGTGGCCAGGCAGTCGGCCCGCCAGGCCGTGGGGGCGAGCGGCTGCCCGTCGCCCGCCCAGTCCCGTTCGAACCACAGCACGGAGGTGCCGAGCACCCCGCGCCGGGCCAGCGCCCGGCGGACCCCCGGCTCCACCGTCCCGAGGTCCTCGCCGATGACCAGGGCCCCGGCCCGATGGGCCTCCAGCACCAGGATCGCGAGCATCGCCTCGCCGTCGTACGAGACGTACGCGCCGTCGGCGGGCGGGGCGCCCTCCGGGATCCACCAGAGCCGGAACAGGCCCATGACGTGGTCGATGCGCAGGGCGCCGGCGTAGCGGAACACCCCGCGCAGCAGGGCCCGCAGCGGCGCGTACCCGGTGGCCTCCAGGCTGCCGGGCCGCCACGGCGGCAGCCCCCAGTCCTGGCCGCGCGGGTTGAAGGCGTCGGGCGGGGCGCCGACGCAGACGCCCGTCGCGTAGAGGGGCAGGCCGAAGGTGTCCGAGCCCTTGGGGTGCACCCCGACGGCCAGGTCGTGCACGATGCCGACCGCCATCCCGGCCTCGCGGGCGGCGCGCTGGGCTGCGGCGAGCTGGGCGTCCGTCAGCCAGACCAGCCAGCGGTGGAAGTCGGCCCCGCCTCTCGGATCGTCGCCGGCCTGTCCGGCGCACCACGTGGCGTGCAGGTCCAGCGCCTCGCCCTGTTCGGCGCAGAACTCCCGGTAGCCGGCCTCCCGTTCGGGGGTGCGCGGGACCGCGTACAGCAGTTCCAGGGCGGCGCGCTTGAGGGCCCAGACGGCGTCCCGGTCGATCAGCGCCCCCTTCTCCAGGACCTCGCGGCGCAGCTCCCCGCCCCGGGCGGCGAGTTCGGCGAGGGCGCCCGGATCGGGGCAGTCGGCGTACTCGGGGACGTCCTCGATCCGCAGGTGCACCGGGTCGGGGAAGCGGCGCGAGGAGGGCCGGTACGGGGAGGGGTCGGTCGGGGTCCCGGGCACGGCCGCGTGCAGCGGATTGACCTGGATGAACCCGACTCCGTGGGTGCGGCCGGCCCAGCGGGCCAGCGCGGCCAGGTCGCCGAGGTCGCCCATGCCCCAGGAGTGCTCGGAGAGCAGGGAGTACAGCTGGACGAGCAGCCCGTGGGCCCGCTCGGGCGCGGCCGGGGCCCGCTCCGGGGCCACGATCAGGGTGGCGCCACCGGTGCGGCCGTCATGGGTCTCGGCGGTGAGCCGGTGGACGCCGAGCGGCAGTCCGGGGCCCCACGCGAGCTCCTCCCCCGTCTCCTCCGCGGCCACCCGCACCCGGGTGCCCGGCGGCAGCCCGGCGGGCTCCGGCGGCACGGGTTCCCCCTGCCAGAGCACCACCGTCCGCGGCAGCAGCCGCCCGGCCGCCTCCCGTACGGCCTCCTCGGCGAGCGCCCGGATGCTCTCGTCATCGTCGGTGACGACCCCCAGCAGCCCGAGGAGCGCCTTGACGGTGGCATCCGGGACCGGGACGGTGACGTCCTCGGCGGGCTGGTAGGTGGTGGCGATGCCGTGCAGGGCCGCGAGCCGGGCGAGGTCGTCCATGTGAATACCTGTGTCCCTGTGTCTAGTCGCCTGCGGCAGCCGCCGCGGCGGATGTGGTCGGCTCGCTCGTCAGCGGGGCCTCGTCGGTGAGCGGGGGCTCGCTGGTCAGCGGCGCGTGTGCGGAACCGGCGAGCGGGGGCTCGCTGGTGAGGGGTCCTTCGGCGGGCCCGGCCTGCGCGGGCAGGTGGGCGAGCAGCGGGGTGTGCCGCGGGGCGACGGGGGTGTGTCGGGGGTGAGATGCGGTGCTCACGGGCGGTTTCTCCTTGGTCAGTAGGAGGTGTGAGGGTGGGTCAGGGGCCATGGAACACCGCCGGGGAACATCGCAGCCATACCCCGTGGGCAGCACCGCATTCCTGGCGTATCCAGGTCAGAACGCCCGCTCGCATTGACACTCCGCCCACACGGGTGGTGGGCTCGGGGTCATTCGTACGGGCGGGGAACGACTCGGGACGGGGAGGCTCCGTGCAGCTCAGGGGCAGGAAGCGGGCGACGGCCGCGGCTGTGGCGGTCATCGGGACGCTGCTGGGCGGCGGGGTGTTCGCCGGGCCGCCCGCTGCGTTCGCGGCGCCGAACGCGCCGGCCGTCCCGGCACCGGATCCCGCGACAGGGCCCGCTGCGGGGCCTGCCACCGGGCCCGTGCTCGACCCGGGCTCCGACGCACCCCGAGCGGCCGCCGAGGGGCCGGCCGTGTGGCCGCGGCCGCAGTCGATGACCGCCGACAAGGCGCGCGAGGTCCCGCTGGGCGCCGAGGCCGTACTGGTGGCGGCGCCGGACGCCGATCCGTACGCGGTCGGGCTGGTCCGCACCGCCCTGCGCGCGGCGGGCGTACAGACCCTGCACGAACCGGCCCCCGGGGCGCCGCTGCCCGAACGGGGCACCGTCGTACGGCTGCAGGGCCCCGACGCCCAGGAGGCCCTGCGGGCGCTCGGCGCGGCCCCGGCCGGGGCCGCGGACCTGCCGAACGGGGGCTACCGGCTGGCCGTCGGCAAGGCCGCGGGCCGGGACACGGTCGCGCTGGCCGGCGTCGGGGAGGACGGCCTGTTCCACGGGGCGCAGACGCTGCGCCAGCTGCTGGCGGCGGGCGGCCCGGGCAGCGGGAAGGTGCCCGGGGTGGTGGTGCGGGACTGGCCGACCGCGCCCGTGCGCGGGATCACCGAGGGGTTCTACGGGCAGCCGTGGACGCAGGAGCAGCGGCTCGCGCAGCTGGACTTCATGGGCCGGACCAAGCAGAACCGGCTGCTGCTCGCGCCCGGCGACGACCCGTACCGTACGACCGGCTGGCGCGAGGACTACCCGACGGCGCAGCAGGCGGAGTTCCGGGCCCTGGCCGAGCGGGCCCGCGCCAACCGGGTGGCGCTGGCCTGGGCGGTGGCCCCCGGGCAGTCGATGTGCCTGGCCTCCGCGGCCGACCGGGCGGCGCTGGCGCGCAAGCTGGACGCGATGTGGGATCTGGGCTTTCGCGCGTTCCAGGTGCAGTTCCAGGACGTCAGCTACACCGAGTGGGGCTGCCGGGCGGACCGGGTGCGGTACGGGAAGGGCCCGGCGGCGGCCGCGAAGGCGCACGCGGAGGTCGCGGGCGAGCTGGCGGCGCACCTCGCCGCGCGGCATCCGGGCGCGGCGCCGCTTTCGCTGATGCCGACGGAGTACCACCAAAAGGGCGCGACCGCGTACCGGACCGCCCTGGCGAGCCGGCTCGACGGGCGGGTGGAGGTCGCCTGGACGGGCGTGGGCGTGGTGCCGCGCACGATCACCGGGATGGAACTCGCCGGGGCGCGCAGCGCCTTCGGGCAGCACCCGCTCGTCACCATGGACAACTACCCGGTCAACGACTGGGACCCGGGCCGCGTCTTCCTCGGCCCGTACACCGGCCGGGAGCCGGCGGTGGCGGGCGGCTCGGCGGCCCTGCTGGCCAATGCGATGCCGCAGGGCACCCTGTCGCGGATCCCGCTGTTCACGGCCGCCGACTTCGCGTGGAACCCGAACGGCTACCGGCCGGGCGAGTCCTGGGCGGCGGCGGTCTCCGACCTGGCCGGGCCGGACCCGGCGGCCCGCCGGTCCCTGACCGCGCTGGCCGGGAACACGGCGTCCTCGGGCCTCGGCCAGCAGGAGTCGGCGTACCTGCGCCCGCTGGTGGACGAGTTCTGGCGCAGCCGCGGCTCGGGCGACCAGGCGGCCGGCGACCGGCTGCGGGCGGCGTTCACGGCCCTGCGGGAGGCGCCTGCGCGGCTGCCCGCGCTGTCGGCCGAAGCCGGGCCGTGGCTGGCGCGGCTGTCGGCGTACGGAACGGCGGGCGAGCTGGCGGTGGATCTCCTGCGGGCCCAGTCCCGCGGGGACGGGGCGGCGGCGTGGAAGGCCTCGCAGGAGCTGTCGGCGGCCCGCAAGGCGCTGGCCGAGCCGAGTACCGCCCGGGTGGACAAGGCCGTACTGGACCCCTTCCTCGCGCAGGCGGCGGCGGAAGCGGACGCGTGGACGGGAGCGGCCCGCCAGACGGGCACGGTGTCCCGGGAGCCGGACTCCTTCACGGTCAAGCTCGACACGGTGCGGCCGGTGTCGATGGTGACCGTGATGACGGACCCGCTGGCGCCGGGGGTCCGGGGCGCGGCGGTGGAGGCGCACGTGCCGGGCGAGGGCTGGCGCAAGGTCGCCGAGGCCGCGGCGTCGGGCTGGACGCAGGCGGACGTCGGCGGCCTGGGCGCGGACGCGGTGCGGCTGTCGTGGGCGGGGCCGGCTCCGGCGGTGCACCAGGTGGTGCCGTGGCTGGCGGACGGGCCGTCGGCCGGGTTCGAGCTGGCACAGGCCGTGGACGTGGAGATCGGCGGGGCCGCGCAGGTGGTGCCGGCGGAGCTGTCGGCGCTGCGACCCGGCGAGGTGCGGGGCCCGCTGTCGGCGACGGCGCCGCCGGGGGTCGACGTGAAACTCCCGGCCGAGGCCGCGGCCCCGCGGGGTACGCGGGTCACGGTCCCGGTGACGGTGACGGTGCCGGCGGGCACCCCCGCGGGCAGCTACCCGGTGTCGGTCACGTTCGCGGGGCAGACCCGGACGCTGACCGTCCGGGCGGTCCCGCGTACCGGCGGGCCGGACCTGTTCCGCTCGGCGCGGGCCTCGTCGTCGGGGGACGAGACCCCGGCGTTCCCGGCCTCGGCGGCCGTGGACGGCTCCCCCACCACGCGCTGGTCGTCCCCGCCGGTGGACGGCGCGTGGTGGCAGGCGGAGCTCCCGGCGGCGGCCCGGATCGGCAGGCTGGTGCTCCACTGGCAGGACGCGTACCCGTCGGCGTACCGGGTGGAGACCTCCCCGGACGGCGTCACATGGCACCCGGCGGCGACGGTCCCGGCATCCCGGGGCGGCCTGGAACCGGTCCGGCTGGACGCATCGGTCCCGGCCCGCTTCGTCCGCGTCACCTGCGACAAGCGCGCAACCCGCTTCGGCTGCAGCCTGTTTTCGGCAGAGGCCTACGCGGTCTCCCCGTAGCCCCGGATCCTGCGCGGGCCGCACCGGCATCGCCGATGGCGGCGATGATGGTGCGGGCCCATTCGGCGGGAGTCGGGGTGCTCAGGAGCCCGGCGAGGCGGGCGGTGTGCGCCTGCCGTTGCGCGGGGGTCATCGCGAGGGCGGTGCGCAGCTTCTCCACGAGATCGTGCGCGGAGTGCGGGTCGGTGAGGAGGGCGTGGCCCTTCACGTACGCCGCGGCACCGGCATGGCGCGAGAGGACCAGCACGCCCGACCGGCCGGTCGCCGCCTGTGCCGTGAGGTACTCCTGGGCCGTGAGGTTCATGCCGTCGGCCAGGGAGGCCACCCAGAAGACGTCGGCTGCCAGGTAGTGGTCGACGACCTCTTCGAAGGGCAGCGTCCGGGGTATGTACTCGACCGGCTCCCACCCGCCTTTGCGCCACAGCCCGTTGATTTGCGTGATGGCCCGTTCGAGCTCGGTGCGGGTGGTGTCGTACGCGCGGATTCCCTGCTCGGGCGGCGGGCACACGAGCCGGTAGTGCACCCGCCCGCGCAGCGCCGGCTGCCGGTCCAGGAGCTCCGCAAGGGCGTGGATCTTCTGCACGGGGGCCTTCGCGTAGTCGAGCCGCTCCACGGACAGGATCACCGTGCCGTCCCGCCCGGTCGCGGCGGCGGGACGGGACCGGGCGAGGGAAGCGACGGCCTGGCGGTCGATGCCCAGGGGGTGCACGCCGATGCGGGGCATCCGGGCGGCGCCGGCCAGCAGGCTACGGAAGTTCCCGGCGAACGCGGCGGTGTGGAATCCGGCCCAGTCGAGCTGTGCGAGGGATGCGCACAGCTGCTCTGCCGCGGCAAGACGCCGGAACGTCCGCGGGTCGGGGAAGGGCGTGTGGTGGAACAGGCCGACCGTCAGATCGGGTCGGCACTGCTTGAGCAGACCGGGGACCAGCCACAGGTTGTAGTCGTGCAGCCACACCGTTGCGCCGTACTCGGCATGGGCGCTGACGTGCTGCGTGAAAGCGGCGTTGACGGCTTCGTAGTCCGCCCAGTCGGCCGGGTCGTGCCGGATGAGGTGCGCCTGGGAGACCAGCGCGGGCCACAGCGTCTCCTTGCAGGCCCGGTGGAAGTACCCGGCCCACTGGCCGGCCGGCAGCGGAAGGAGGGCCAGGGGCAGCCCCGGTGGGACCGTCGCCGCCGTGGAGGCGTCCTCGGTCGTGGCAGCGGCCCACACGGCGTCCAGCCGCCCATCGGCGCCGGCCCCCAGGGCGGACACCAGGGTCGGCAGGATTCCGTTGGGGCTGGCCGGCTGCCGCCAGCGTCCCTCGTACCGCTGCCACGGCGGCCGGTGGTATCCGATCACCACACGCTTGGGGCGCTCCACCCAGCCGAGCCGTTCCAGTGCGTGCAGCACGGCTGCGGCGCCGTCGAGTTCCGGGTGGTGGACCAGCGGCTCGGCGGCCACCTGCGCGACCAGTGCGGGCTCGGCGTTGCCGACGACGACCCCGTGCGTGCCGAGGCGGAAGAGCGACAGGTCGTTGAGTGAATCCCCGGCAACGAGCAGGTGCGCCCTCGGCCAGTGGAGGCGGCGCATGAGTTCCCGCAGGGCCGGGCCCTTGCCCGCGCACGCCGGAAGTACGTCGAAGTACAGGTCCGCGGAGTACGTCCAGGAGCATCCCAGCTCCTCCACGGCCGTCGTGATCTCGTCCGACAGGTGCTCCGCGGCCAGGTAGTAGGAGCACCGGCCCTCCTGTACCACGGCGTCCTGGGGCACGAGCTGCGGAAACCGGCGCAGCGCCCGCCGGACGCGCCGGCGTCCCGGCCAACCGGTGCGCAGCGGTCGCTCGAGGGACTCGGAATGGGACATGTCCGTGGTGTCGATGATGCTCGCCCCGACGTCCGCGATGATCCAGCGCGGCCAGGGGGCCAGGGGCTCCTCGGCGAGCATGGTCCGCACCGAGGAGAGGCTGCGGCCCGTCGCGTAGACCACGGTGATGTCGGGATGCCGGTCCAGCGCGTGACGCAGACGGCTCCGGCTGTCCTCGTCGCCTGCCAGGAGCGTGCCGTCGAGGTCGGTGACCAAGACCCTTTCGCGCGGGGTGGTGTCGGCCCGGTCCGGGCCGCCGTGCGGATCTGCCGGACTGCCCATGGCATTTCCTTCCTCCGGCCCCCCGGGGTGGAAGCTTCGAGGGATGTCACCAGGCAGGGTCGTGGGTCACCGGGTCGATCGCTGCGGCGTCGGAGTGAGGGGAGTGAGGGGAGCCGGCGGTGTTCCGTTCGGTTCCGAGTGCTTGCTGGACGGCTCGCACGGCCCGGCCCAGCCTCGCCGCGTGCACGTCGTGGCTCGCCAGGAGGCGATCGACGGTCTCGCGCGGCGCGTCGGCGGCGCAGCCGAGCAGTTCGTCGACCAGTCGGGCATTGCCGAGGGCCGGGTCCGCATCCCGTCCGTCCGGCGGCGTCACCGGAACCGTTTCCGGGCCGTGCGCAACGGTGAAGGCGAAGGAGACGTCTCCGTCGGCGGCGCCGCGGCCCGCGGGCCAGGTGGCCGAGGGGTATTGCGTGAGGGTGACGTGAACGTGGGTGTACCCGTGGCGGGGCTTCGTGTGCTCGGTCTCCGGTGACACCGCAGTACCCCTTCCTGTGAACGGGCAGCTTCTCCACCATCGCCTCCGGCCGGGTCGCAGGCACCTCGGGCTCTTCCGTTGGAGTGATGCGCGGCCTCGCGGCGCAGCCGCCGGGACCGTGCACGGGCCCGCAGCGCCGCAGGGGCTCGCCCGCCGTACGGCGGGCGCGGGGCCGCGCCACGAGAGCACCGCCCGCAGGCCGCCCCCACGACGGCCGGGTCCCGGCGGTTCCGGGCCCGGCGGCCGGGCGGGGGCTCCGGCGGCGGTCAGGAGGCTGCCGCGCCGATGCGGTCCAGGGCGTCCTCCGCCCCGTACGGCTGGAGGTACGGCATCCAGCGCGGATCGCGGTGCCCCGTCCCGATGATCCGCCACGCCAGCCCCGACGGCGGAGCCGGCTGGTGCCGCAGGCGCCAGCCGAGCTCGAGCAGGTGCCGGTCGGCCTTGACGTGGTTGCACCGCCGGCATGCGGCGACCACGTTGTCCCACGCGTGCTGCCCACCCCGGCTGCGCGGGATCACGTGGTCGACGCTCGTGGCGACCCCGCCGCAGTACATGCAGCGGCCGCCGTCGCGGGCGAACAGCGCGCGGCGGGTGAGTGGAACGGGCCCCCGGTAGGGGACCCGCACGAAGCGCTTGAGCCGGACCACGCTGGGCGCGGGGACGGCTCTCGTCGCGCTGTGCAGAAAGGCGCCGGATTCTTCCAGGGAGACAGCTTTGTTCTCCAGGACGAGGACGAGCGCGCGGCGGAGCGGTACGACGCCGAGCGGCTCGTACGACGCATTGAGGACCAGGACGTGCGGCACGGACTGCCTCCTTGTACGCCGGCGGCGCGTGGCTCGCGCCGGGACGATCTGCTCTCCAGTCTCTCCTTACGGCTGGTCGAAGCGCCACCACGCGCCCGTAACGGGTCCGAGGTGTTTTCAACCACACCTGGTTCATCCCCAGGTGAGTCTGGTCTCTCCCTCGAACACGGCAACGGGGTCACGGGAATGCCCCGTTAGTGTGGATGGCCTGCCCTGCACACCCGTTCCGCGGGCAGACCGCTACACCTGGAGGTTCCCGTCGTGCCCTGGCCTGCCGCCCTGCTGCCCCTGGCAGCCGACACCCCGGACCCGGCCGCTTCGGTCAAGGAGGCCCACGAGAGCGTCACGAACGCCGCCAGCTTCATCGAGGAGAACTGGGCCGGATGGCTGTACCTGAGCCTGAAGATCCTGCTGATCCTGGTGATCGCGGCCGCGTTCCGCTCCCTGGTCCGCAAGTCGCTCACCAAGCTGATAACGCGGATGAACCGGGGTGCCGAGGCCGTTGAGGGCCTGGCGATCGGCGGACTGCTCGTCAACGCGGAGCGGCGGCGGCAGCGCTCCGAGGCGATCGGTTCGGTCCTGCGTTCGGTGGCCTCGTTCCTGATCCTCGGCACGGCCGGGCTGATGGTGCTCGGCGCCCTGGGCATCAACCTCGGCCCGCTGCTCGCGAGTGCCGGCGTGGCCGGTGTGGCGATCGGTTTCGGTGCGCGGAACCTGGTGACGGACTTCCTGTCCGGCGTGTTCATGATCCTGGAGGACCAGTACGGCGTCGGTGACAAGATCGACGCGGGGGTGGCCTCCGGCGAGGTCGTCGAGGTCGGCCTGCGCGTCACCAAGCTGCGCGGGGACAACGGCGAGATCTGGTACGTCCGCAACGGCGAGATCAAGCGGATCGGCAACCTCAGCCAGGGCTGGGCGACCGCGGGCGTGGCCGTCCAGGTCAAGCCGTCGGAGAGCCTCACCCACGTCCGCGAGGTGGTCGGGCACGTCGCCGGGGGCATGGCCAAGGAGTCCCCGTGGGACGAGCGCCTGTGGGGCCCGGTGGAGGTGCTGGGCCTGGACGAGGTGCTACTGGCCTCGATGACGGTGAAGATCTCGGCGAAGACGATGCCCGGCCAGCAGTTCTCCGTGGAGCGCGAGCTGCGCTGGCGGATCAAGGAGGCCTTCGACGAGGCCGGGATCCGGATCATCGGCGGTCTGCCGGCCGCCGGAGGCGACGAGGACGAGGCCCCGGCCGACCCGTCGGCCGCCGTGGAGCCGCCGTCGGCGCTCGCGAACCCGGCTTCCCCGCAGTCCCTGGCCACCGCCCCGATCCCGCCGCAGGCCGCCGGCACCCCCCGGATCAGCAAGTAGCACCTCTCACCACGCCGCTGCCCCCGCAGGTTCATTTCTGCGGGGGCAGCGGCATTGACACAGCTCAAACACCGATAGGAAACTTACCTAACAGTTTCTGGCCGCGGCGTGAGCCGATGACGGAGAGAGCGCTCATGACCGGCACCACCCCCGGAACGCCCAGCCTGCTGCGCGTCATGAACGACCGCGCGGCGCTGGACCTGCTGCTGGAGCACGGGCCCCTGTCCCGCACCCGGATCGGCCGGCTCACCGGGCTCTCCAAGCCCACCGCCTCCCAGCTGCTGGCCCGCCTCGAAGCCGCCGGGCTGGTCGTGGCCACCGGCACCGCCGGCGGCCGCCCCGGACCCAGCGCCCAGCTGTACGGGGTCAACCCGCGCGCCGCCCACGTCGCAGGTCTGGACGTCACCCCGAGCGGCATCGTCGCGGCCGTCGCCGATCTCACCGGCGAGGTGACCGGCAGCCACGAGCTCCCGTACGCCGAGGGCACCGGGGCCGTGGACCGGGTCGCCCGGGCCCTCGGCGAGGCCGTCAAGGACGCCGGGCTCGAGCGCTCCGACATCCACCGTGTCGTCATCGCCACCCCGGGGTCCTTCGACCCGCGCACCGGGGCACTGCGCTACGCCGAGCACCTCCCCGGCTGGCACTCCCCCACCCTCCTCGAGGAGCTGGCGGCGGCCCTGCCGATGCCGGTCGAGTACGAGAACGACGTGAACCTCGCCGCGATCGCCGAGCAGCGGCTCGGCGCGGCGCGCGGCCACGGGGACTTCGTCCTGCTGTGGAACGAGGAGGGCCTCGGCGCCGCCCTGGTGCTCGGCGGCCGGCTGCACCGCGGCTGGACCGGCGGCGCCGGCGAGGTCGGGTTCCTCCCCGTGCCGGGGCACCCCCTGGTCCGGCAGGTCACCCGGGTCAACTCCGGTGGCTACCAGGGGCTGGCCGGCGTACAGGTGGTGCCCGAGATGGCGGCCGGGCTGGGCATCGGGATGCCGCCCGAGGCCGCCGCCGGGCCGGGGCACGACGCCGGGCGGGGGCACGGCGCCGGGCGGGGTGCCGGGCCCGAGGCCGAGTCGGGGACCCTGGTCTCCACGGCCGTCGCGCTGCTGGGCCGGGCCGCCGAGCAGCCCGACGGGGCGAACCTGCGGCTCCTGCAGCAGTACGCCACCGCGCTGGCCACCGGTCTCGCCTCGCTGGTCGCCGTACTGGACCCCGAGATCGTGGTCCTCTCCGGCGCGGTGACCGCGGCCGGCGGGGACGTGCTGCGCGAGCTCGTCGAGGCCGAGCTCGCCGATCTCGCCCCCTCCCGGCCCCGCCTGGTCTCCGGCACCGTGCGCGAGCGGCCCGTACTGCGCGGCGCGCTGGAGAGCGCCCTCGCCGCCACCCGCGACGAGGTCTTCGACACCTCGCGCCGCTGACCGCCCCGCCTCCCGTACGGCCGGCGTCGCGGCCCTGCCGTACCCCATGCACCCCCTCGGCACCACCGGCACCACCGACACCACCGGCAACCACCGGCAACCATCCGCATCACCGCACTCGCCGCCGCACCCCCCCCCTGGCATTCCTCCCGGAAGTTCCTCCCGCAGAGAGCGAGCACCGTCATGCCCAGAAACCGCCGTCTGACCGCCGCGGCCACCGCCGTCGCCGCGCTATCCGTCCTGGCCACCGCGTGCACGGGCCAGAGCGGCAATGCGGCCTCCGACGACCCGGGCAAGGAGGTCACGCTCAACTTCTGGCACGGCTGGTCCGCGCCGAGCGAGGCCAAGGCGATCGAGGAGAACATCGCCCGGTTCGAGAAGGCCCACCCGAACATCAAGGTCAAGGTCACGGGCAACATGACCGACGACAAGATCAACCAGGCGCTCCGGGCAGGCGGCGGAAAGGCCCCCGACGTGGTCTCCTCCTTCACCACCGACAGCGTCGGCAAGTTCTGCAACTCCGGCGCCTTCGCCGACCTGAACCCCTTCCTGCAGAAGTCCGGGGTCGACAAGGCGAAGGTCTTCCCCAAGACCCTGCTCGAATACACCCAGTTCAACGGCAACCAGTGCACGCTGCCACTGCTGAACGACGCGTACGGACTCGTCTACAACAAGGACGCCTTCAAGGCCGCGGGCATCACCGAACCGCCGAAGACGTGGAGCCAGTTCACCGAG
This sequence comes from Streptomyces sp. NPDC050448, assembly GCF_040655295.1. NCBI lineage: Bacteria > Bacillati > Actinomycetota > Actinomycetes > Kitasatosporales > Streptomycetaceae > Streptomyces > Streptomyces sp. NPDC050448. The sequence goes on from NZ_JBFAJR010000005.1 coordinate 139,483, forward strand.
GTCGCGCAGAAACTGACCAAGCCGAACGGGGACTCGTACGACCAGCTCGGCGTCATGCCGACCTATCACGGCTACGAGACCACCCCCATGCGCCTGGCCGCGCAGTGGAGCCCGAAGTACTTCGGCTCCGACGGCAAGTCCAACCTGGCCAAGGACCCGGCCTTCGCGAGCATGCTGACCGCGCAGAAGGACCTGGTGGCCAAGCTCGGCGGCTACGCGAAGCTGGAGAAGTTCCGCAGCACGTTCGGCGACGAGTGGAGCGCCGAGCACCCCTTCCACAAGGGCCAGGTCGCCATGCAGATCGACGGCGAGTGGCGGGCCGCGATGGCCAAGGAGGCCGGGGTCGCGTTCGAGATCGGCACCGCGCCGATGCCGGTGCCGGACGACCAGATCGCCGACTACGGCAAGGGCTACCTCTCCGGCACGATCATGGGCATCGCCTCGGGCAGCAAGAAGCAGAACGCCGCCTGGGAGCTGGTGAAGTACATGACCACCGACACCGAGGCGGTCGTGTCGTTCGCCAACGCCATCCACAACGTGCCCTCCACCCTGGCGGCCCTGGAGTCCCCGGACCTCCAGGTCACCCCGGAGTTCAAGACCTTCCTCGACATCGCCCGGCACCCGAAGTCGAACACGACCCCGGCCCAGGCCGACGGCGGCACCTACCAGCTGACCTTCCAGGACCTGGCGTACGCGGTCGAGAAGGGCGATGTCGCCGACATCCCGGCCGGCCTCGCCAAGACCGACCAGCAGATCGACACGGACATCGCGAAGGCGAAGTAGCCCCCGATGACCGCCGCGATGCCCAGCACCACCGCACCCGCCCTGCGTGCGAAGCGCCGGCGGTCCGCCCTGCGGACCGCGGCCTTCATGTCGCCCTGGCTGATCGGGTTCGCCGTCTTCTTCGCGTACCCGCTCGTCTCCACCGTGTACTTCTCCTTCACGAAGTACGACGGCTTCCGTCCGCCCGTGTTCAACGGCCTGGACAACTGGAGGTACGTCTTCACGGACTATCCGCTGTTCTGGCCGGCCATGCGCAACACCCTGTGGCTGGTCGTGGTGATGGTCGGCTGCCGGGTCGTCTTCGGCCTCGGCATCGGCCTCCTCATCACCAAGATCAAGACGGGAGCGGGGATCTTCCGGACCCTGTTCTACCTGCCCTACCTGGCCCCGCCGGTGGCCGCGACCCTGGCCTTCGTCTTCCTGCTCAACCCCGGCACCGGCCCGGTCAACACCCTGCTGGAAGCGGTCGGCCTGCCCGCGCCCGGCTGGTTCACCGACGCCGACTGGTCCAAGCCCGCGCTCACCGTCCTCGCGCTGTGGGGGGTCGGCGACCTGATGGTCATCTTCATGGCCGCGCTGCTCGACGTACCGAAGGAGCAGTACGAGGCCGCCGAGCTGGACGGGGCCGGCGCCTGGCAGCGGTTCCGGCACATCACCCTGCCCAACATCTCGCCGATCATCCTGTTCGCGGTGGTCACCGGGGTCATCCAGGCCATGCAGTACTACACGCAGCCCCTGGTGGCGGGGAAGGTCGCCGCGGGCGTCATCGGCGGCTCGGGCCAGCAGTTCGAGCCGGGCTACCCCGGCAAGTCCACGCTGACCCTCCCCCAGGTGGTCTACAACGTCGGCTTCCAGCGCTTCGACTACGGCGCCGCGTGCGTCGTCGCACTGGTCCTCTTCACCCTCTCCATGGCCTTCACCGCACTCCTGATGCGCCGCCGTGGCGGACTGATCGGAGCAGGTGACTGAGATGGCCCAGCTGACCGATACGACGACCGGGACGGCCGGGACGAAGGGGACGACCGCGCCGCGCCGCGGCGGCGGCGTCGACCGCAGCGCCAGTCGCAGCGCCCGCCGACGGGCCGTACTGCACTGGGTCGGGGTGCACGCCCTCGGCGTCGCGGCCGCCCTGTTCTTCGTCCTCCCGTTCGTCTTCCTCCTCCTGACCTCCCTGATGAGCGACCAGCAGACGCTGACCCGCGACCTGGTGCCCGGCACCTGGGAATGGGGCAACTACGCCAAGGTGTGGCACACCCCGGGCTTCCTGACCTGGTGGCGCAACACCCTGCTGTACGCGGGGCTGGGCACACTGCTGACCGTGGTCTCCTCGGTGCCCGTCGCGTACGCCCTCGCCAAGTTCCGCTTCCGCGGGCGGCGGCTCTCGCTGCTGCTGGTGATCGCCATGATGATGCTGCCGCCGCAGGTGGTGGTCATCCCGATGTACCTCTTCTGGGCCAAGCAGCTGGACCTGTCCGGCACGCTGTGGCCGCTGATCATCCCGATGGCGTTCGGCGACGCGTTCTCCATCTTCCTGCTCCGCCAGTTCCTGCTGACCATCCCCGACGAGTACCTGGACGCGGCCAAGGTCGACGGCTGCGGCGAGGTCCGCACCCTGCTGCGCGTCGTCCTGCCGATGGCCAGGCCGGGCATCGCCGCCGTCGCGCTGTTCCAGTTCTTCTCCGCCTGGAACGACTACTTCGGCCCCCAGATCTACGCCTCGGACAACCCGGCCGCCTGGACGCTCAGTTACGGACTGGAGTCCTTCAAGGGCGCGCACCACACCAACTGGAACCTCACCATGGCGGCAACCGTGCTGGTCATGGCGCCGGTGATCGTCCTCTTCTTCTTCGCCCAGAAGGCGTTCGTCGAGGGCGTCACCCTGACGGGAGTGAAAGGCTGATGACCATGAGACTCGCAGTGGTGGGCGGCGGTTCCACCTACACCCCCGAGCTGATCGACGGCTTCGCGCGGCTGCGCGACACCCTGCCGATCGGCGAGCTGGTGCTGATCGACCCCGCCACCGAGCGGCTCGAGCTGATCGGCGCGCTGGCCCGGCGGATCTTCGCCAGGCAGGGGCATCCGGGGCGGGTCACGACCACCGCCGATCTCGACGCGGGCGTCGAGGGCGCCGACGCGGTGCTGCTCCAGCTGCGCATCGGCGGGCAGGCGGCCCGGCTCCGGGACGAGACCTGGCCGCTGGAGTGCGGCTGCGTCGGGCAGGAGACCACGGGCGCCGGCGGGCTCGCCAAGGCGCTGCGGACGGTCCCGGTGGTGCTGGACATCGCTGAGCGGGTCCGGCGGGCCAACCCGGACGCCTGGATCATCGACTTCACCAACCCGGTCGGGATCGTCACCCGCGCCCTGCTGCAGGCCGGGCACAGGGCGGTCGGGCTGTGCAACGTCGCCATCGGCTTCCAGCGGCGGTTCGCGGCGCTGCTGGACCTGGCCCCGGCCGAGATCCACCTGGACCACGTGGGGCTCAACCACCTCACCTGGGAGCTGGGGGTGCGCAAGGGCGGCCCGGGCGGCGAGGACCTGCTGCCGCGGCTGCTCGCCGAGCACGGGGAGGCCGTCGCCGAGGACCTGCGGCTGCCGCGCGCGGTGCTGGACCGGCTCGGCGTCGTGCCCTCGTACTACCTGCGGTACTTCTACGCGCACGACGCGGTGGTGCGCGAGCTGGGCGGAAAGCCCTCACGGGCCGCCGAGGTGGCCGCCATGGAGAAGGAGCTGCTCGCCCTGTACGCCGATCCGGCGCTGGACGAGAAGCCGGAGCTGCTGGCCAAGCGGGGCGGGGCCTTCTACTCGGAGGCGGCCGTGGACCTGGCGGCGGCGCTGCTGGGCGACGGCGGCCCGGGCCCGGCGGTGCAGGTGGTCAACACGCGGAACAACGGGACGCTGCCGTTCCTCCCGGACGACGCGGTGATCGAGGTGCAGGCCCGGGTGGACCGGTCCGGCCCCGTGCCGCTGGCCGTGCCGCGGCTCGACCCGCTGTACGCCGGTCTGGTAGCGCACGTCACGGCGTACGAGGACCTGGCGCTGGACGCGGCCGTACGGGGCGGCCGCGAACGGGTCTTCAAGGCGCTGCTGGCACACCCGCTGGTCGGCCAGTTCGAGCTCGCCGAGGGGCTGACCGACCGGCTCCTCGCGCACAACAAGGAGCACCTGGCATGGGCGTGAACCGTCCCGCCCCGCCCGCCGTCCTCGCCGTGGACGCGGGCAACAGCAAGACGGACGCGGCCCTGATCGCCGCGGACGGCACGGTCCTCGGCACCGGGCGCTCCGGCGGCTTCCAGCCGCAGCGGACCGGTGTCGAGGCGGCGGTGGACGTACTGGGCCAGGCGGTCGCCGAGGCCGCCGAGGCGGCCGGACTGCCCCTGCCGGGGCCCGGTGCGCCGTACGCCGACCAGGTCTCGGCATGTCTGGCCAACGCCGACCTCCCGGTGGAGGAGCGGCAGCTCGCGGACGCGATCGGTGCGCGCGGCTGGGGTGCGGCCACCCGGGTGTTCAACGACACCTTCGCGATCCTGCGGGCCGGGCTCTGCGGGGCCGAGCCGCCGCGCGGGGTCGCGGTGGTGTGCGGGGCCGGCATCAACTGCGTGGGGATGCTGCCCGACGGGCGCACGGCCCGCTTCCCGGCGCTCGGGCAGATCTCCGGGGACTGGGGCGGCGGGGGCGGCCTGGCCGCGGAGGCCCTGTGGTGGGCGGCGCGCGCGGCGGACGGCCGCGGCGGGCCGACGGAGCTGGCGGTGGCGCTGCCGGGGCACTTCGGGTTCGGTTCGATGCCCGAGCTGATCGAGGCGCTGCACCTGGGGACCCTGGCGCAGCGGCGGACCCACGAGCTGGTGCCGGTGCTGTTCGCGGTGGCCGCGGCGGGCGATCCGGTGGCCTCGGCGATCGTGGAGCGGCAGGCGGACGAGGTGGTGGCCCTGGCGTCGGTGGCGCTCGCCCGGCTGGACCTGCTGGACGAGGAGGCTCCGGTGCTGCTCGGCGGCGGGGTGCTCACGGCCGGTCACGGACAGTTGAACGAGCGGATCGCGACAGGACTGGCGCGGCGGGCACCGCGTGCCAGGGTGTCGGTGGTCGCGGCACCGCCGGTGCTGGGCGCGGGGCTGCTGGGGCTGGACGCGCTCGGGGCCCTGCCCGAGGCCCATGGCAAACTCCGTGCCCATTTCGGGTGAACCCGCCCCGGGAGGCCCCGGGTCTGGAACCGTGGCGGCCGTCGGGACGTATTGACGGTGAAGGGGTGGGGTCGGCGCACGCAGGGGGTGGATCGCCCAAGATCCGGCACCGGGTGCTGTGGTTGACCGTCACTACGGCCATACTGCTGCGGAGCAGAGGACCGAGGGGGAGGTCACGGTGGCCATCACATCACGCGCGCCCGCGCCCGGGGGCAGCCTCGCCGTGCCGCCCGCGGGTCCGCCGGAGCCGCCTCCCCGGCCGGGTACCGCCTGGGCCGAGGGCGTGGAGCGGCTGCGCGCGGCGGCGACGACCGAGCCCGGCCGGCTGCGGATCATCGGCGCGGTCCTGGCCGCCCTGGTACTGCTGTTCGGCACGGTGACCGTCTTGGAGATCTCCGGCCGGGTCGGCGCCGCGGACGACGTGGTGGGCCGCAGCCAGCCGCTGAGCGCGGACGCGGCGAGCATCTACCGCTCGCTCGCGGACGCCGACACGGCCTCCTCCAGCGGGTTCCTGGCCGGCGGCGACGAGCCGCGAGACGTCCGCCAACGGTACGAGAAGGACATCTCCAACGCCTCGAAGCTGCTGGTGAGCGCGGCCGCCAACACCGGGGCGGACGAGGACTCCCGCAAACAGATCGCGCTGCTGAGCGAGCAGCTGCCCCACTACACGGGCCTGATCGAGCAGGCCCGGGCCACGAACAAGCAGGGCCTGCCGCTCGGCGGCGCCTATCTGCGGTACGCCAACGAACAGATGAGCGCCCAGCTGCTGCCCGCCGCGCAGCGGCTGTACGAGGCGGAGACGGACCGGCTCTACACGGACTACGACGACGCCCGTTCGCTTCCGCTGGCCTCGCTCGGCACGGGCCTGCTCGCGCTCGCCGCTCTGGCGTGGGCGCAACGCCGCAACTACCGCCGGACGAACCGGGTCTTCAACCACGGTCTCGTGGCGGCGACGGCCGCCTCGCTGGTGGTACTCATGTGGCTGGCCGTGGGGCACACGGTCGCCCGGTCGGGGCTGGCCGAGGCCAGGTCGGACGGGCAGGAGTCGCTCAAGGTGCTCAACGACGCGCGGATCGCCTCGCTCCAGGCGCGCGCCAGTGAGAACCTGACGCTGATCGCCCGGGGCGCTGTACTGGCCTCGGACAACAAGTCCGACAAGTACGACGTGGACTTCACGACCGAGATGAACGAGCTGGACACGGGGCTGGCGACGGCGCTGAAGCTCGCCGACGACAGCAGCGGGCGGGAGCCGGTCAGCCGGGCCGCGGACGGTGTCAAGCAGTGGAAGCAGCGGCACGCGGCGGCCCGGGAGACCGACTTGCGCGGCGATTACCAGGACGCTTTGCCCCAGGTCATCGGGGACAAGGACCACAAGGACAGCAGCGGGGCCTCGTTCGACACGGTGGACGCGTCCCTGGAGCAGGCAGTGGCCCATGAGCAGCAGCAGTTCACCCGGGCGGCCCGGGACGGGCTCGGCGCGCTGGGCGGTTTGGTGACGGGTTCGGCGGCCCTCGCGGTCGTCGGCGCCGCGGCGGCGCTGCTCGGCATCGGGCGCCGGCTTTCGGAGTACAGGTGACAGCGATGCGGATACGCGTGAAGGGCCACGTCGAGGGCTACGACGGCGGAACCGGCCGGGACGGCGAGCAGGCCGGTGCGTCCGGCGTGCCCGGTGCGTCCGGCCTGCCCGGGACACCCGGTGCGTCCGGGGCACCCGGTGCGTCCGGGGTGCGCCGGCCGGCGGGGCGGCTGCGCGGCTGGGGCGGGGTGAGCGCGATGGCCGCCGCCTGCGCGGTGACGGCCGCGGCCGTCCTGCTGCCGCTGGCCCAGGCGGCCCCGGACACCGGCCACCCGGCCGTGGTCCGCGAGCCCGCCTCGATGGCGGCCGCCCCGGTGCCCTGGTCGCTCACCGACACCTGCCAGGACCCGGAGGCCAGCCTGCGCCCGTCCGGCGTGGACGGGCCGACCATCGACCGGATCCGCAAGGCGGGCAAACTCGTCGCGGGCGTGGACCAGAACAGCTTCAAGTGGGGCTACCGCAACCCGGTCGACGGCCGCCTCGACGGGTTCGACATCGCCCTGGTCAAGGCCATCGCGAAGGACATCCTGGGCGACGAGAACGCCGTCATCTACCGGGCCATCCCCACCAGCCAGCGCGTCCCCGCGCTCCATGACGGCCGCGTCGACGTCGTCGTGCGGACCATGACGATCAACTGCAAGCGGCTGGAGGACGTCGCGTTCTCGACGGCGTACTTCGAGGCCGGGCAGCAGGTCCTCGCCCCCAAGGGCTCGCCGATCACCGGGTACGACGCCTCTCTGAAGGGCCGCCGCATCTGCACCGCGGCCGGCTCCACGGCCGAGGCGGCGCTCAAGGCCCAGCCGTACGGCTCGGTGCCGGTCAGCGTGCCCAACCAGCTCGACTGCCTGGTCCGGCTCCAGCTGGGCGAGGTGGACGGCATCATCACGGACAACGCGCTCGCGGCCGGCCAGGCCGCGCAGGACCCGTCGGTGCGCCTCGTCGGCTCCCCGTTCACCAAGGAGTTCTACGGGGTGGCCATGAACAAGGACGCCTCCGACCTGGTGCGCCGGGTCAACAAGGTGCTGGAGAACTACCGCGCCGGCGGCGACAACAGCCCCTGGATGCAGGCCTACGTGACGCACCTCAAGCCCGTCCTGCCCGGTGTGGCCGGACCGCCCACGCCGAAGTACCGGGACGGCTGAGGCCGGTGGCAGAGTCGGAGCCCGATGTCAGGAAAGCGGAGGCGGGGTTTTTGGAAGCGCAGTCGGCAGTGATGGACCGGGACGACGTCGACCGCGCCCTGGCCCGGCTCGGAGCGGAGCACGAGGCCGTCGAGACCTCGCTGCTCGCCCTCCAGGACCACGCGGGGCGCCGGCTGCTGGAAGGGGCCGGGCTGACCGGCGTCACCAAGGAGCGGTGGGCGCAGGCCGACGCCGCCATCACCCGGCTGTGGACGTACTTCGACGCCTACAGCGGGGCGCTGGGCGCTGCCCGGGAGATCCGCGAGCGGCGCCGCTGGCCGGGCCGCGAGGAGCTGATCGAGCTGACCGAGCGGCTGCGCGGGCCCGGGGTGCTGATCGCCGGGGCCGCGGCGGAGGGCGTGGCCCTGGCGGAACGGCTGTCGCTCGCCGAACTGGTGGCCCGGATGAACGAGCTCTACGCGAGCTCGCTGGACGTGGTGGTGGCCGCCGACTCGGTGTGGTCGGCGCTGCCCGCCCGCATCGACCTGCTCGCGGCCGAACTGCACCGCACCCGCTCGCTGGCCCACTCGGTGGGGGTCCGCCCGGGTGAACACCCCTCGGGCGACGACCTGGAGGCCATCACCGCCGAGCTGGCCGCGCTGCGGGCGCAGGTGATCGCGGATCCGCTGGCGTTCTGGCAGCCGGTGGCGGGGAGTTCCGCGCCCGGCGGCGGCCGCCCGGACACCGCCCGCTACGACCGGGCCGCGGTCGCGCTGGAGGACGTACGACGGGAGATCGAGGCGGTCCTGGCCGTACGGCAGGATGCCGAGCAGCGGCTGATCAGCCTGCGGGACGTGCTCTCGCGGGCCGACCGGACCCTGGCGGAGGCGCGGACCGCGCGCGGCGAGGTGCTGGCGAAGATCGCGGCGTCGGAGGTGCCGGCGGTCAGCGGACCGCCGACCGCACTGCAGGAGCAGCTGGCGGCGGCCGCCGAGTACCGGCGCCAGGCCCAGTGGCACCGGCTTTCGCCGCTGCTGGAATCGCTGGAGGAGCGGGCCGATGAGGAACTGCGCCGGGCCCGCGAATCGTTGACGGCGGTGACGGCTCCCTTGGCGGTACGGGCGGAACTGCGCGGGCGGTTGGACGCGTACAAGGCGAAGGTGGCCCGGCACGGGATGGCTGAGGATCCGCTGCTGATCGAGCGGTACGACGCGGCCAGGCGGATGCTGTGGAGCGCGCCCTGCGATCTGCGGGCCGCCGAACAGGCCGTCCTGCGCTATCAACGGGCAGCGGCGGAGTCACTGGCACCGCCGCAGCCGCAGCACCGGCCCGAGGGGCCCGGGGAGGAGAACGCATGAGTCTGGTCGGAACCGCGTGCGTTCGCCCCGGCTGCCCGGGGACGTACGAGGACATGGGCGGCGGCGAGCTGTACTGCGACACCTGCGGTCTGGCGCCGATCGGCGCCGTCGCCGCGGGTGCGGAAGAGCTGGTCTCGCCGCCGACGGGGATGACGAGCGCGGCCCGGCACGGCGACTCCCAGAGCTCGCAGGGCTCGCACGGCTCGGGCCGGTCGGGGTCGTCCTCGACCTCGGCGCGCTCTTCGCGGTCCTCGCGTTCGTCGTCCTCGCGGCGCTCGGTGTCGGGCCGGCTCTCGCGCTCCCTGCCCGAGGCCGTGTCCACCCGCTCGGTGTCGGTGCGCAGTTCGGGTTCGGCGGCCGGGCCCTCCGGGCGCAGCCGGCTGGGCGCCGGGCTGGTCAACGTCCCGGAAGTGCCGCGTCCGGATCCTTCGGCGGCGGTGCTGGAGAACCCGGAGGTGCCGGAGCGCAAGCGGTTCTGCTCGCGCTCGGACTGCGGGGCACCGGTGGGCCGGTCCCGTGGGGACCGGCCGGGCCGGACCGAGGGCTTCTGCACCAAGTGCGGGCACCCGTACTCCTTCGTGCCCAAGCTGCGCGCGGGCGAGGTCGTGCACGGCCAGTACGAGGTGGCGGGCTGCCTGGCGCACGGCGGCCTCGGCTGGGTGTACCTGGCGGTGGACCGGGCCGTGTCGGACCGGTGGGTGGTACTCAAGGGCCTGCTGGACACCGGGGACCAGGACGCGATGGCTGCGGCGATCTCGGAGCGGCGCTTCCTGGCGGAGATCGAGCACTCCAACATCGTGCGGATCTACAACTTCGTGGAACACCTGGACCAGCGGACGGGTTCGCTGGACGGGTACATCGTCATGGAGTACGTCGGCGGCAAGTCGCTGAAGGAGATAGCGAACGAGCGGCGGCGGCCGGACGGCCGCCGCGATCCGCTGCCGGTGGAGCAGGCCTGCGCGTACGGGATCGAGGCGCTGGAGGCACTCGGGCACCTGCACAGCAGGAACCTGCTGTACTGCGACTTCAAGGTCGACAACGCGATCCAGCAGCAGGACCAGCTGAAGCTGATCGACATGGGCGCGGTGCGCCGGATGGACGACGAGGAGTCGGCCATCTACGGCACGGTGGGCTACCAGGCGCCGGAGGTGGCCGAGCTCGGCCCTTCGGTCGCCTCCGACCTGTACACGGTGGCGCGGACGCTGGCCGTCCTGACCTTCGACTTCCAGGGCTACACGAACGTGTTCGCGGATTCGCTGCCGGATCCGGAGCACATCGAGGTGTTCGGGCGGTACGAGTCCTTCTACCGGCTGCTGGTCCGGGCGACCGACCCGGATCCGGATCGGCGGTTCTCGTCCGCGCAGGAGATGGCGGACCAGCTGACGGGCGTGCTGCGGGAGGTCGTCGCCCTGCAGACGGGCAGCCCGCGGCCGCAGCTCTCCACCCTCTTCGGGCCGGAGCTGCGGGTTCCGGACACCCGGCTGTTCGCCGACGTGGCCGGGACCGAGGTGTCCCGGCTGGGGGCGCGGACGCTGCCGGGTCCCACGGCGGGCCGCAGGCTCGGGCGCAGGCCGGGGCCGGTTGCGGTGCTGCCCGCTCCGGCGGCTGCGGCGGTGGCCACGGCGCCCGCGGGGACGCCGGGGGCGGCAGCCCTCTCCGCGCCGCTCGGAACCACGGTGACCCACAGGGCCGGCGGCCCGGCCGGAGCGGTGCCCGTCGGAGCCGTCCCGGCCGCGCGCCGGGCCCCGGGGCCGGCCGGGCAAGCGCCGGTGGCCGGGCCGTTGGCCGGGCAAGCGCCGACGGCCGGGCCGGTGGCGGTGCCCGTGCCCGCCGTGCGCCCCACCGAACTGGCCGCACTCGACGCCCGGGGCTTGGCGCTGGCCCTGCCCGTGCCGCTGGTGGACGCGGGCGACCCCAATGCCGGCTTCCTGGCCGGACTGCTGGCCTCCGCACCGGGAGACCTGCTGGGCGCCCTGCGCGCGGCGCCCGCCGACTCGGCGGAGCTGCGGCTGCGCGAGCTGCGGGCCCGCCTGGAACTCGGCGAACTCGCCGCGGCCGGGGCCGCCCTGACCGGTCTGGAAGCCCGGCATCCGGACGACTGGCGGGTGGTGTGGGCCCGCGGGATCGCCTCACTGGCCACCGGCGACGACGAGATAGCGGCACTGTCCTTCGACGCCATCTACGACGCCTTCCCCGGCGAGCCCGCGCCGAAGCTGGCGCTGGGCCTGTGCGCGGAGATCCTGGGCCAGTTGGACAACGCCGCCGAGTACTACCGGCTGGTCTGGATCACCGACCCGGGGTTCGTGAGCGCGGCCTTCGGGCTGGCCCGCGTCCAACTCGCCTCGGGCGACCGGGGCGGGGCGGTGCGCACGCTGGAGTCCGTGCCCGAGACGTCGATCCACTACACCGCCGCACGGGTGGCGGCGGTACGGGCACGCCTGCGCGACCGGTCTCCCGAGGAGGCCCTGCTGCCGGATCTGGCGGCGGCTGCCGCGCAGGTGGAAGCCCTGGAGCGGTTCGGCCTGGACGCGGTGCGCCACGAGCGGCTGTCGACGGAGGTTCTGGGCTCGGCCCTGGACTGGGTACTGTCGGGTAGCCGGGGTTCCGACCCCGGTCGGACCTCGCTGCTCGGCAGTCAACTGGACGAGCGGGGCCTGCGCTTCGGCCTGGAGCGCTCGTACCGCGTTCTCGCGCGGCTGGCGCAGCGGGGCGAGGACAGGATCGAACTGGTGGAGCGGGCAAACCGTTTCCGTCCCCGGACGTGGGTGTGAGTGATGTCGATGCATCGGCCGTCTGGCTGCCCCAGCTGCGCGGAGCCCCTCGAGGAGGGTGACCGTTTCTGCGGCGTCTGCGGCTCTCCCGTGTCCGCCGCGCCCCGTCCCGTGTCCCGGGACAACCCGACCCTCCCGATCCCCACGCTCCCGGCCGCCCCGACGGGCCCGACCGGCGGGTACGCCCTCGCGGAGCCCGCGCCCGGGTGGGGCAGTGCCGCGGCCGGTGCTGCGCCCACGCTGGTCGGGGACACGGCCGGCTGGTCCGCCCCTGCGGAGCCGGCCGCCGGGCCCGGCGCGGAGCCGGCCGCGAGGGCGGTCCCGGCTCCCGCCACCGCAGGCGCGGCCTCGGAACCGGCCGCCGCGAGGGTGGTCGCGGAGCCCGTCGCCCAGCCGGCCGCCGCGCCCGTCTCCGAGGCCGCCCTCGTACCGCCGCAGGGCCCCTCGTTCGGCGCGCCCGAGCCCGCGTACGGCGCCGTGCCCGATCCGGCGGCCGGCCGCGAGATCCGCCACGACCGGCCCGGCGGCACCCCCACCCCTCCCGAAGGGACCCCCTGGGGCGCGGCCGAAGCCCCGTACGGCGCCACCGGCCCCGGGCACGAGGACCCGTACACCGTCGGCACCGCGCAGGGGAGCACTCCCGCGCCGGCGGCCGGCGACGGCGGGAAGACCTGCGTGGCCTGCCGGGCCGGGCGGGTCGACACCGACGGGTACTGCGAGCACTGCGGGCACGCCCAGCCCCGGGAGCGGGACCACCTCGAGGAGGAGCTCGGCAGCGTCGCCGCCGTCAGCGACCGGGGGCTGCGCCACCACCGCAACGAGGACTCGTTCGCGGTCGCGGCCACCGCCCTGCCCGACGGCTCGGCCGCCACCGTGGCCATCGTCTGCGACGGCGTCTCCTCCGCCAGCCGCCCCGACGAGGCCTCGGCCGCCGCGGCCGGCGCCGCCAACGAGTCCCTGCTCGAAGCCCTTCCCCGCGGCGCCCACCCCCAAGAGGCCATGCACGACGCCATCCTGGCCGCGGCCACCGCCGTGAACGCCCTGGCCCCGGAGGTCCCCGGCGCGCAGAACGCCCCGGCCTGCACCCTGGTCGGCGCCGTCGTCAGCGGCGGCCTGCTGACCATCGGCTGGGTCGGCGACAGCCGCGCGTACTGGGTCCCCGACGACCGCGACGCGCTGCCGCGCCGCCTCACCGAGGACGACTCCTGGGCGGCCCAGATGGTCGCGGCCGGGCTGATGGGCGAGGCCGAGGCCTACGCCGATGTCCGTGCCCACGCCATCACCGGCTGGCTCGGGGCCGACGCGTACGACCTGGAGCCGCACACCGCGACCTTCAAGCCGGACCACGCGGGCGTCGTGGTCGTCTGCACCGACGGCCTGTGGAACTACGCCGAGTCCGCCCAGGACATGGCCCAGGTGCTGCCCTCGGACGCTGCCGCCCGCCCCCTGCACAGTGCGCAGGTCCTGGTGGGGCACGCCCTCGACGGGGGCGGCCACGACAACGTCACGGTCGCCGTCGTGCCGTTCGCCGCGCCGCCCGGCCCGGAGGCGGCGCAGGCAGCGGCAGAGACAGCGGCAGCGGCACCGGTGGCCGCTGCGGCGAGACCGCAACAGCCGCAAGCGGAATCGGAAACGGAAGCGGAAGTACGCCCTCAGGGCTGATCCGCCCGCCCCGTCCCCAGTCCCTCTCCTAGGAGTCCAGCCGATGGCGAACTTCGCCAAGCCGAGCGCCCCGCGCTTCAGCGTGGAGGTGTACCAGAACGAGTTCCTCCCCGAGGGCGGGCGGGACGTCCACGCCATCGTCACGGTCACGTCCACGGGCGGCGCCGCCGCCACCCGCGCCGCGGCCGCCCACGGCTCGGCCGCGGTCGTGATCATGGTGGACTGCTCGGGGTCGATGGAGTACCCGCCGGACAAGATGCGCGGCGCCCGCGAGGCCACCGCCGCCGCGATCGACACCCTGCGCGACGGCACCGCGTTCGCCGTCATCGCCGGCACGCACGTGGCCAAGGAGGTCTACCCCGGCCAGGGCCGCCTCGCCGTCGCCGATCCGGCCACCCGCGCCCAGGCCAAGGAGGCCCTGCGGGCCTTGAGTTCCGGCGGCGGCACCGCCATCGGGACCTGGCTGCGCCTCGCCGACGGCCTGCTGCGCCAGTCCTCCGCCACCATCCGGCACGGCATCCTGCTCACCGACGGCCGCAACGAGCACGAGGAACCGGCCGTGCTCCGCGCCACCCTCGAGGCCTGCGCGGGCCGCTTCACCTGCGACGCCCGCGGGGTGGGGACGGACTGGGAGGTCAAGGAGGTCACCGGCATCGCGAGCGCCCTGCTCGGCTCGGCCGACATCGTGGCCGACCCGGCGCACCTCACCGAGGACTTCACGCGCATGATGGAGAACGTCATGGGCAAGGAGGTCGCGGACGTCGCGCTGCGCCTGTGGACCCCGGTCGGCGTGGAGATCCAGTACGTCAAGCAGGTCGCGCCCACCGTCCAGGACCTCAGCGACCGCCGCAGCGAGGCGGGCCCGCGCGCCGGTGACTATCCGACCGGGTCCTGGGGCGACGAGTCCCGCGAGTACCACGTGTGCGTCCGGGTCCCCGCCGCGTCCGTCGGTCAGGAGATGCTGGCCGCCCGGGCCACGCTCATCCTCCCCGGCGCGCCGGGCGAACCGCCGGCCGCGCTCGCACAGGGACTGGTCCGGGCGGTGTGGACGGACGATCTGGCCGCCTCCACCGCCATCAATCCGCAGGTCGCCCACTACACGGGGCAGGCGGAGCTCGCGCAGGCTATCCAACAGGGGCTGCAAGCGCGCAAACTGGGCGATGTCGGCGGCGCCACGGCCAAGCTCGGCCGTGCCGTGCAGCTGGCCAGTGCCTCCGGAAACGCGGACACGGCCAAACTGCTCGCGAAGGTGGTGGATGTCGTCGATGCCGCTGCGGGTACTGTGCGGCTGAAAGCGAAGGTCGCGGATGCCGACGAGATGACCCTCGAAACGCGTTCGACCCAGACCGTCCGAGTGAAGAAGACCTGAGAAGACCTGACGCGATGACGCAGGCTGAAGGGGGAAGAGCCGCCATGCCGACCTGCCCGAACGGGCACCAGTCCGCCTCCGACGACTGGTGCGAGGTCTGCGGCCACCGCATGGCTGCCGCCGCGGGTGCGCCCGCGGCGCCCTCCTACGGCTACGGCTACCCTCCCACCACCGGTGAGCCGACCGCCCAGGCGGAGCTCTGCCCGCAGTGCCGGACCCCGCGCGAGGCCATGGCCCCGTTCTGCGAGGAGTGCCGGTACAACTTCCTGACGCGCTCGGCGACCTCGTACGCGCCGCTCGGCACGGATGGCGGAGCCGTCGGCGGGAACGGCGCAGGGGCCACCCCGCCGCCTCCGCCGCCCGCGCCCCCGGCGCCGCCGGTGCCTGCCCCGGCGCCCTTCTCCCAGGACCACTTCGAGTACCAGGGCTCTCGGCCGTCCCGGGTCAACCGGCCGGCGGAGCCGCTGCAGCGCGAGGACGACTGGCTGCTGCCACCGCCGGCGCACGAGCAGCCCCAGCCGCAGCCCCCGCAGCAGGCGGCGCAGCAGCAGTACCAGCAGCAGGCCCCGCCGCCGCAGGAGTACCGGCAGCAGGAGTACCCGCAGCAGCAGGAGTACCAGCAGGCGCACCAGCCTCAGCAGCAACAACATCAGCAACAGCAGCCGTTCCCGCCCCAGAGCACCGGCGCCTGGAGCGCGACGATCGGCCCCGACCGCTCGTACTTCATGGCGATGATGCAGCGCAGCGGCCCCGAGGCGGCCGGGCTCAACCTGCCCGCGTACTCCCCGGAGCAGCATCTGCCGCTCTCCGGCGGCCAGATCACCATCGGCCGCCGCCGCGCCTCGACGGGCGAGTCCCCGGACATCGACCTGTCGGTGCCCCCGGAGGACCCGGGCGTCTCCCACCAGCACGCGGTGCTCGTCCAGCAGCCCGACCTCAGCTGGGCGGTGGTGGACCAGAACTCCACCAACGGCACCACCGTCAACGGCGGCGAGGAGCCCATCCAGCCCTACGTCCCGGTCCCCCTCACCGACGGCGACCGGGTCCACGTGGGCGCCTGGACCACGATCACCATCCGCCGGAGCTAGGCCCTCGGCTCTGCTACTCCCCCAGGGGCCATACGTACGGGCCCTGGGGGTCGTCGAGCCACGACCACTGCCCCTCGGTGCTGACCGTCACCCCGAACCGCTCGCGGCCCGGCCGGCCCTCGCCGCGCCACAGGTCCAGGGCCTCGCGCGGGTGCAGCGCGCCCGCGGTCAGCACGAGCATGAACTGGAAGCGCTCGTTCTCCACCAGCTCGTACGGCAGCCCGTACGGCACCCCGGGCGCGGTCGGCGAGGCCGTGGCCCCGCGCAGCGGGACGAAGTACGCCGAGGTGTGCAGGAAGCGGCCCTCGGCGAAGTCGGCGTCCCGGACCCTGAGCGCGATCAGCCCGGTCGACAGCGGGGCCAGGATCCGCGCCCCGGGCCGGCACTGGCCGAGCCAGGCGTGCGGGATCAGCGGCAGCGTGCACGTCACCAGGATCCGGTCGAACGGGGCCCGGGAGGGGCAGCCGCGCGCGCCGTCTCCGGTGACCACGGTCGGCCGGTAGCCGAGCTGGGCCAGGTGTGCCCGCGCGGACTCGGTGATCTCCTCGTCCAGGTCCACCGTCGTGACCCGCTCGTCGCCGAGCCGGTGGCAGAGCAGCGCGGCGTTGTAGCCGGTGCCGGCGCCGATCTCCAGCACGTTGTCCCCGTCGCGGACGTCCAGCGCCTGCAGCATCTTCGCCATCAGGGACGGCTGGCTGCTGGAGGAGACCAGTTCGCCGTCGCGGAGCCGGGTGGCGAGCGGGGCGTCCGTGTAGACCCCGCGCAGCCAGCGGGCGCGGTGGGCCGGGTCCGGGTCCTCGCCCCACAGGCGCTCGTGGCCGGCGCCGCGGCCGGTGAAGAAGTACGGGACGAAGACGTGCCGGGGCACCGCCGCGAAGGCCGCCCGCCAGGCGGGATCCTGCAGCACGCCGGCGGCGGTCAGCTCCCACACCTGCGCGGCGTGGGCGGCGTCCCGCAGATCCCGTGTCTCGGCGTGCGCGGCGGGCTCGGGGCGGACGGTGCCTGCGGCGTGCGCGGGGTGGGCGGAGCGTGCGGAGTGTGCACCCATGGCTCCACTGTCCTGCTGCCGGGCCCGGGAGGCGAACGGTGGTCCCAAGTCCTCGGTCCCCCGTCCGGGCGTCTGAGACGATGGTCGGGTGAATGAGATTCCGCGGGGCACGCTTCAGGAGCAGACGTTTTACGAGCAGGTGGGCGGCGAGGAGACGTTCCGCCGCCTGGTGCGGCGCTTCTACCAGGGGGTCGCGGAGGACCCGCTGCTGCGCCCGATGTACCCGGAGGAGGACCTCGGCCCCGCCGAGGAGCGGTTCGCCCTGTTCCTGATGCAGTACTGGGGCGGCCCGAACACGTACAGCGATAACCGCGGCCACCCGCGCCTGCGAATGCGGCACGCCCCGTTCCAGGTGGACGCGGCTGCGCACGACGCGTGGCTGGGGCACATGCGCGTGGCGGTGGACGAGCTGGGCATGGCGCCGGAGCACGAGGCGCAGCTGTGGCGGTACCTGACGTACGCCGCCGCATCGATGATCAACACCACGGGCTAGCTCGTACGAGAGCCCGCACGGGGAACGCGGAACGCCGAGCGGAAGCCGCAGCCCAGCCCAGCCCAGCCGCAGGCTAGACCGGCCGGATCTGGAGGGCGCCCAGGCCG
Organism: Streptomyces sp. NPDC050448; assembly: GCF_040655295.1. Lineage (NCBI taxonomy): Bacteria > Bacillati > Actinomycetota > Actinomycetes > Kitasatosporales > Streptomycetaceae > Streptomyces > Streptomyces sp. NPDC050448. The sequence continues at coordinate 157,037 of NZ_JBFAJR010000005.1, forward strand.
CCGATGCCGCCGGGGCGGCGCATCGCGATCGAGCCGTACGGGGTGCGCAGCCGGAGCCAGCCGCCGGAGGCGAGCAGGGCCACCGGGTCGGGGGCGCCGGGCGCGCAGGCACCGCTCGCCACGACCGACCGGATCGGCCGCAGGAAGCCCAGGGACTGCGCGGCGTGCACGGCGCGCAGCGGCAGCTCGGTGTCGCCCAGTGTCCGGGACCAGATCTCGCGGCCGATGCGGTCCCGCTCGGACCGGGTCCGGTGCTGCGGGGGCAGGGCCTCGTCACGGGCCCGGAATTCGGCGACGGAAGCGGCCACGGCGGCCCGTATCCCCTCGGGACCGGGCAGCCCGGGCAGCTGCTGCCAGCCGCCGCGGGGCGGGAGCACCCCGGTCCAGGGCGGGCCGGTGACCGGCCCGGGCACGGCGGCGCTCGCGGCGGCCTCGTCCACGGCTTCCAGCAGCTCGCCGGCGGACACGGTCACGTCCAGCGGCCGGGAGACGGGCACGGCGAGCCGCACCGTGCGGATGGCCAGCACCTCGAAGGATGCCGGCCGTCCGAAGACGGCGAGCGCGCCGCCGTTCGCCTGGAGGCGGACCGCGGCGGCCCGGTCGTAGTGCACCAGCCGGCCCAGGAAGGCGGCGAGGTCCGCCGCCTCCCCGGAGTCGGCGAAGCACAGCTGCTCGGTCATGCCGCCAGGCGCCTTTCGGCTCCCTTGGCCTTGCCGGCCGGCTCGTCGAGGTACTCCTCGAGGAAGCGCTTCTCCTCGGCCGTGATGCGGCGGGGCCGCCCCTCGGCGAGGTTGTAGGGCACGACCACGGTCTCGGCGCGCACGTACACCGTCTCGGGTGCGTCCTCGGTCGCCTCGTCCTTGACCTCATAGCGGATGGTCAGTGACGCGGCGCCTATCCGGGTCACCCAGGATTCGATGAGGACCGGCTCGTGACGGTGCACGAGGGGCAGCTTGTAGTCGATCTCGTGGCGGGCCACGACGGAGCCGCCCGTGAAGGACTCGCTGCCCTCCCCCGGCGCGAGGCGGAACATGAAGTCGATCCGCGCCTCCTCCAGATAGCGGAGGAAGACGACGTTGTTGACGTGCCCGAAGGCATCCATGTCCGCCCAGCGCAGGGGGCACCGGTAGTGGTGTCTGGCCATGGTTTCGGCCTCAGCCTCGCGTGAGCTTCTTGTAGGTGGCACGGTGCGGACGGGCCGCGTCCGGGCCGAGACGCTCGATCTTGTTCTTCTCGTACGACTCGAAGTTGCCCTCGAACCAGTACCACTTGGACTCGCCCTCGTACGCCAGGATGTGCGTGGCGACCCGGTCGAGGAACCAGCGGTCGTGGGAGATGACCACGGCCGCGCCGGGGAACTCCAGCAGCGCGTTCTCGAGCGAGGACAGGGTCTCGACGTCGAGGTCGTTGGTGGGCTCGTCGAGGAGCAGCAGGTTGCCGCCCTCCTTGAGCGTCAGCGCCAGGTTCAGGCGGTTGCGCTCACCACCGGACAGGACACCGGCCGGCTTCTGCTGGTCCGGGCCCTTGAAGCCGAACGCGCTGACGTACGCGCGGGACGGCATCTCGACCTGGCCGACGTTGATGTAGTCCAGCTCGTCCGACACGACCGCCCAGAGGGTCTTCTTGGGGTCGATGCTGGCGCGGGACTGGTCGACGTAGCTGATCTTGACCGTGTCGCCGACCTTGACGGAGCCGGAGTCCGGCGCCTCCAGGCCCTGGATCATCTTGAAGAGCGTGGTCTTGCCGGCGCCGTTGGGGCCGATGATGCCGACGATGCCGTTGCGCGGCAGCGTGAAGGACAGGTCCTCGATGAGGACCTTGTCGCCGAACGCCTTGGAGAGGTTGTTGACCTCGACCACGATCGAGCCCAGACGCGGGCCCGGCGGGATCTGGATCTCCTCGAAGTCCAGCTTCCGCATCTTGTCCGCCTCGGCAGCCATCTCCTCGTAGCGGGCGAGACGGGCCTTGGACTTGGTCTGGCGGCCCTTGGCGTTGGAGCGGACCCACTCCAGCTCTTCCTTGAGGCGCTTCTGGCGCTTCTCGTCCTTGCGGCCCTCGACCTTGAGACGGGCGGCCTTCTTCTCCAGGTAGGTGGAGTAGTTGCCCTCGTAGGGGTGCGCGCGGCCGCGGTCGAGCTCGAGGATCCACTCGGCGACGTTGTTCAGGAAGTAGCGGTCGTGGGTGACGGCAACGACGGCGCCCGCGTACTTCGAGAGGTGCTGCTCCAGCCAGTTCACCGACTCGGCGTCGAGGTGGTTGGTGGGCTCGTCGAGGAGGAGCAGGTCCGGGGCCTCGATCAGCAGCTTGCAGAGCGCCACGCGGCGCTTCTCGCCACCGGAGAGGGTGGTGACCGGCCAGTCGCCGGGCGGGCAGCCCAGGGCGTCCATGGCCTGCTCCAGCTGGGCGTCCAGGTCCCACGCGTTGGCGTGGTCCAGGTCCTCCTGGAGCTTGCCCATCTCGTCCATGAGGGCGTCGGTGTAGTCGGTCGCCATGAGCTCGGCGACCTCGTTGAAGCGCTTGAGCTTCTTCATGATGTCGGCGGCGCCGTCCTGGACGTTCTCCAGGACCGTCTTCGACTCGTCGAGCTTGGGCTCCTGCATGAGGATGCCGACGGTGAAGCCGGGCGACAGGAAGGCATCGCCGTTGGACGGCTGCTCCAGGCCCGCCATGATCTTCAGAACGGTGGACTTACCGGCACCGTTCGGGCCGACCACACCGATCTTCGCGCCGGGCAGGAAGTTCAAGGAGACGTCATCAAGAATCACCTTGTCGCCGTGCGCCTTGCGCGTCTTGCGCATGGTGTAGATGAACTCAGCCAAGAGAAACCGTCCGGCAGATCGATGGGTGGGCAGATACACCCCATCTTGCCGTACGTCCATCCCCCGGGGGAAACCCGTATGGTCCCCGGAGCCCCGCCCGGGGCGGCCCTCCGGAGGGACTTCGGGCAGGTCAGCGGAGGCGGAGGGCGCCCGGGACCTGCCCCTCGAAGATCTCCGTCAGGAAGTCGAACAGCGTCGGCCTCCGGCCGGCGCGCGCCCGCGCCGGCTCCTCGGCGACGCGCTCGCGGTCCGTCGGGTGACAGCGCGTGAGCACGCCTTCCGGTCAGCGGGCGGTCCCGGGGTGGCCGAGCGCCCGCCGGGGCGCCTCGTGGTCGCGCCGCCCGATCGCGAAGTCGCCGTTCTCGGGGGCGCCGAAGCCGCCCCGGAGGCGGTCGTCGAGGCTGTCCGGGTTCCGCCCGGGGCAGCCCCCGGGGCCGTAGACGGATTCAGCCGTCAGCGGCCGGAAGTCCTCCGGCGTGCCGATCCGGCTGCCGTCCGGTACGTAGACCGTCGTCAGGTCCCCGACCCCGAAGGCTCTCCCGCAATCCCCGGCGGGCGTACGACGCCGGCTACGGCGCCCCGCCGCGCTGTCGGGGCGCCCGAATGCGCCCGGTTTGGGGCGCCGCTGCGCCTTGCGGTGCACCGCACCTGACGCCGCGCGCTGATCCACCGGGGATGACGGGACAGCCCTCGGGGCGGGGACGCGGAGCCGCGGGCACCTTTTCAGCGGGGGCGGTAGACCGTCAGGGCGTCCGGGAGGACGTCGAGGACGAGGGCGGCGGGAGCGTGGGCGTACTCCCCGTCGTAGGCCAGCGGGGTGCCGGCCGGGATCTCCGCGATGCGCAGGCTGCGCAGGCGGGTGGCCGTGTGGACGGGGGACCGGCTCAGCGGGCCCGTGAGCGCGACGGCGAACAGGCGCGGACCGGGGCGGCCGCCGCCGTGGACGAGGCGGACGTCGAGCAGGCCCTCGCCGAGGCTGTCGCGGCGGCGGGGGGCGGGGCCGGTGCCGTGGTAGGTGCCGTTGCCCGCGAAGAGCAGCCAGACGCTCCTGGGCCTCCCGGCCAGCCGGAGCCGTACGGGGCGCTCCGCGCGCAGCACCTGCCAGGCGGCCAGGAGCGCGGCGGGCCCGCCGCCGATCCAAGGCTCCCAGCGCAGGCGGTGCCGCAGCAGCTCCGGGTACGCGCCGATGCTGAAGGTGTTCAGGAAGTGACCGGAGCGGCCGTCCTCGGGGTCGGGGCCCGGGGTGAAGCGGCCCACCGCGGCGCGGACCGCTTCGCCGGCGGCGAGGGCGCGGCAGGTGTCCTCGGCTCCGGCGAGGCCGAGGTCCAGGGCGAAGTGGTTGAGCGTGCCGCCGGGGAACACCGCGAGCGGCACCCCGGCCCGCAGGGCGGCGGTGGCGGCCGCGTTGACCGTGCCGTCGCCGCCGCACACCCCGAGCACGGTGGCCCGGGCGGCCGCCGCCGCCAGCTCCGCGGGCAGCTCCGGGCCCTTGCACTCGACCACCTCGGCCTTGGGCAGCCGGGCGCGCAGTACGCCGAGCCCCGCGTCGGCGGCCGTGCCCGACCCGTTGTTGACCACCACGGTGAGCCCGGCCCCGTCCGGCAGCGCCGGCGCCTCGGTGGCCGCCCGCTCGTCGCCCGGCACGACCCGCGCCTCCCCGACGCCGCGTGCGAGGCGGCGTACGACCAGGCCCGCGGCCACGCCCAGCGCCGCCCCCGCCACCACGTCGGACGGGTAGTGGACCCCCGTGTACACGCGGGAGAACGCCACCGAAACGGCCACCGGGGCCAGCGCGGCGCCCCAGCCGGGCGCCTCCAGAGCCAGCCCGGTGGTGAACGCGAACGCCGACGCCGAGTGCCCGGACGGGAACGAGGTGGTCTGCGGCTGCGTCACGAGCCGCCGTACCTCGGGCACCCCCTCCAGCAGCGGCCGGGGGCGGCGTACGGACCACTTGCCGACGGTGTTGACGGCCGCCGAGGCCAGCGCCAGCGAGGCGGCTCCACGCAGCGCCGCCCTGCGGGCCCCGGCCGAGCCGAGGACGGCGATCGCCGCGGCTGCCCCGCCCCACAGCACCCCGTGGTTCGCGGCCCGCCCGAGTCGCGGCAGCATCCGGTCGGCCGCGGGCCAGTGCCGGCGGGCCACCTCGTCGAACAGCTTCCGGTCCCACCGCGCGGCAGCGCCCCGCCAGGTCAGCTCCTGATCGGCCATTTCCTGCACTTACCCGGACCCCCGCCCCCGGAATCAGCACCCCCGCCAACCGGCCGTACCCCCGATCGACCGGATGCCGGGACTCCCGGGCAACCGGGCAACCGGGCAACCGGGCAACCGGGCAACCGAACGATCGGAGCACCGGAGCGACCTCATGGGCAAGGTGCCGCTGCCCCAGGGCCCCCTCCCCGAGGGCGTCCGGTCGCTCCTAGGGCTGGTCCTCCTCGTCCAGCGGGCGCTTGCGGAGCAGGAGCACCACCAGGCCGCCCAGCACCACCAGGCCCACCGCCAGCGAGGCGATGACCGGGGTGGCGGCGGAGCTGCCGCTGGTGGCGAGCCGCTCCTCGTCCGTGGTGGACTCCGACGAAGCCGCTGCCGCGGCCGCGCCCTGGGTCACGGCGGGCGCTTCGCCGGTGGTGCCCTTCTCGGCCACGACGGGCTGCGGCCAGACGGCGCTCGCCTTGGCCGCCGTCGCGGACTCGCTGGAGCCGGCCACGATCTGCGCCTGGGCCGGCACCCCGCTGGTGAAGACCCGCCCGACCGGCACCTTCGTGGAGCCCTGGACGGTGACCGAGGCCGCGCCGTCCGGGGTGCCCGCCGGCACCTCGAAGTACAGCCGGCTCCCGTTGGCCGCGGTGGTGAGCGGTCGCCCCTCGGCGTCCACCACCCGCACGCCCATGGCCACGGCCGCCGCGTCCGGGGTGACCGTCACGCTCTGCGCCCCGGTCCGCACGGTGACCGGCCCGAGGCGGGTGCCCACGGGCCCGGACACGCTCTCCGGGTCCAGCCCCAGCGAGGCCGGCGGCTCCGGGAGCTTGCCCGCCGACCGCTGGAGGTAGTCGGCCAGCTTCTCCGCCGCCGGGTCCGCGGCCTCCACCTGCGCCCCGTCCGCGAGCCGCCAGATCGCGACCTGGGTCCCGGCGGCCGCGCTCTCGGTGGTCAGGGCCCCGGCCCCGGCCGCCTTGGCCAGTCCGGCGAGATCGTTCAGCTGCGGATAGGAGTGCTCGAGGACCCAGCGGATCCGGCCCGCTTCCCCGTTCCCGGCGAGCAGGCTGCCGCTCCAGCCGCTCTCCCTGTACCGGGCCTGCGGTTGGGCGTTGCCCGCCACGCCGACCCCGTAGGTCTGGAGCATCCCGCCGCCGTCGACCCGCATCTCGTACAGCCCGGCCGGAATCTGCCGGACCGACCCGTCCTTGCCGTGCAGGACCGCCTGCCCGTACGTCTTCAGCCCGTCCAGCACGGCGCTCGCGCCCTCCGGTGTCCGGGGCGCGGGTGTCCCGGAGTCGGCGGCCGCCCGCGCGGCCGGGGCGGCGGCCAGGGCCGCGGCGAGCAGAGCCGCCGCCAACGGCCGCCGCGCCGAGGCCCGTACAGGCGCCACGCCCGCAACAGGAGCGGCGGGCACGGCAGGCCCAGACGCAACAGGAGCGGCGGGTATGGCGGAAGCGACCGCAGCAGTGAGCGAAGAAGGAACGGAATCAGGAGCGGAGGATGCGGGAACGGCAATCGACACAGTCTTCCCCTTCGGGCCAATGACCCAGGTGCCCGTGAGTATCGGGGAATCCTAACCGCCTCGAACACTCAGACCACCGCCGCCTTCTGAGAGGCCATCAGCGGGGGGTCGGCCTTGACGACTCTCCGGAATGCCGCCGTCCCCCGGTTCAGGTCATGGCCGACGGCCATCGCGTCGATCTCCGCCGAGAACCACCGGTTGCCCTCCCCGTCGGGCGGATCCTCCCGGACCCGCAGCCGCCCGTGCACCACCAGCGGCTCGCCCACCGCGACGGAACCGGCCAGGTTCACGGCGAGCGTGCGCCGCGCCCACACGGTGTAGAAGCTGGTGGACCCGTCCGTCCAGGCGTCCTTGCGCCGGTCGAAGTACCGCGGCGTCACAGCGAACCGGAACCGCGCCGACGGCCCGTTCACCGTCTCCTTGTAGTCGATCTGCGTGGCCACACAGCCGACCAGCGTCACCAGGGTGTCGTTCATCCCGGCGGCCCTCCCCCGCATCCGTACCCGCGCGGACCGTCCGCACGAGGTACGAACCATGCTGGCCCGGCCTCCCGATTCCCGCTCCGGCCTGTGGACTACTCGCGGGTTGTGGACAACTTCGTCCCCCCTGCGGACACCGTCGCGTACTGCTCGCGCACCTCCCGGTAGCGCAGCAGCTCCGCCGCCACCGGCTCCAGCACCCGGGCCCGCCCGCAGCCGGCCGCCGCCTGCCGCAGCCGCCGCTCCGCGTCCTGCCCGTACCGCCGCGCCGGGCCCCGGGCCGCGATCGAGCAGGTCCACTCCACCAGCGGCCCGCCGACGATGCCCGCCACCATCAGCAGCACCGGCGGCATCAGTCTCGGCTCCAGGACCCCTGCGATCTGCCCGACCAGCCACAGCCCGCCGTAGACCTGCAGCAGTGTCATCGCCGCCTGCGCCAGCACCGCCGCCGGCCACCACGCCGGCCGCGGCGGCTTGGCGCCCGGTACCGCGACGGCCGGCCCCAGCGTCACCGCGATCTCGTCCAGCGCCTCCGGGAGCTGCTCGGCGCCGCGCACCGCGGTCTCCCGCACCGCCTGCGCCCAGGGGTCGGGCAGTCCGTCGGCCGCCGCGTCGGCGACCGCCCGTACGGCCTGTTCCACCCGCTGACGCGCGGTCACCTCCTCCTCGTCCGGCGCTTGCGCGGCCGCGGACCCCCGGCCGCCGATCACCGCCAGGGCGGCCAGCGTGCGCGGGGCGCGCCGGTTCTCGTACCAGCGCCACAGCCGCAGCCACGGGGTGCCGCACGCCTTGCCGGCATTGCGCCGCCAAGCCCGCTCGGCGGCCAGCCCGGCCGCGTACGCCCCGACCGCCTCCGCGAGCTGGTCCTCGAACTCGGCGCGCGCCGCCTCCCCGATCTCCGGCCCCGGATGGCCGTCGGCCACGTACAGCGGGCGCAGGCGCACGGCGGCCCGGTCGACGTCGGCGCAGATCCGCCGGGTCGCGGCGCCCTTCTCCTGGGTGAACTGTGCGAGGAGGTCGCGGAGTTCCCCGACGCCCTCGCCGGTCAGCGCCGACAGCCCGAGGACGGTGGCGCCGGGCTCGTCGTGCTCGCCGAGGGCGATGCCGTCGTCGTCCAACAGCCGCCGCAGGTCGTCCAGTACGAGGTCCGCCGACTCGCCGGGCAGCCGGTCCACCTGGTTCAGCACGACGAACGTCACCTCGGCGTGTCCGGCCAGCGGCCGCAGGTACCGCTCGTGCAGCACCGCGTCGGCGTACTTCTCCGGGTCGACCACCCACACCACCGCGTCGACCAGGGCGAGCACCCGGTCCACGTGGTCGCGGTGGGCGCGCACCGCGGAGTCCAGGTCCGGCAGGTCCACCAGGACCATCCCGCGCAGCGCCCCGGCCTCCGAGGTCTCGCGCGGCCGGCGGCGCAGCCTGCCCGGGATCTCGAGGCGGTCGAGCAGCCCGGCAGCGCCGTCCGACCAGCTGCACGCGATGGGCGCGGCGGTCGTCGGCCTGCGCAGCCCCGTCTCGGAGATCTGCACTCCGGCGAGGGAATTGAAGAGCGTGGACTTGCCGCTTCCGGTGGCTCCGGCGATCGCGACGACCGTGTGCTGCGGCGACAGCCCGCGCCGCGCGGCCGCCTCGTCGAGCACCCGGCCGGCCTCGGCGAGGGTCTTTCCGTCGAGCCGGGTCCGCGAGAGCCCGACCAGCTGGCGCAGCGCTTCGAGGCGCGTGCGCAACGCCTGTCCCTCGGGGCTGAGCGGCGGCGAGGGCGCCTTGCCCCCGTCACTCCCGGCGCCGGAGACGGCACGGAGGAGCGCGTCGTCGCCCTCGTCCCCGCCGTCTCCGTCCTCGACGTCGATCCCGCCGACGCCGACGCGGCGCGAGCGCGCGATGAATCCGTCGTCCCAGCGGTCGTCGGTGCGGTCGGTCACGGCGGTCACCGCGTCACCTCTCCTTCTGCAGTAGGGACAGCGCGGCGATCAGTTCGGCCTGGGGTTCCGGGGTCACCTCGAGCGCCTCCAGCGGGGCCAGCCGGCGGTCCCGTTCGGCGCGCAGCACCTGCTCCAGGTGCTGCGCGACCAGTTCGCCGCCCCGGTCGCGCAGCCGTACGGCGGCCTGTACGCCGATCCGCTCGGCGAGCTTCTCCCCGGCGGGCCGGGCCCGCTTGCCGCCGAGGAGGGCGGCGACCAGCAGGGCGGCGACCCCGTCGGGGTGGGGCGCGGGCTGCTTGTCGATCCGGGACACCTCGTCCTCGGCGAGTTCCTCCAGTACGCGCCGCCAGCGCCGTACGGCCATGCCGATGCGTTCCCCCGCCTCCCGGTCGGGCCCGGGCAGCTGCACCGCCCCGGCGGCCGGCTCGCGACGCCAGGCCTCGGCGATCCGCTCGTCGGCGGCGGCCACCGCGCACTGGAGCAGCGCGGCGAGCGACTCGGCGAGCGAGTCGAGCAGTTCGTCGGCGCTCGTGTCGAGGGGGTAGCCGCGCCACCGGGTCAGTGCGTCCCCGGCCAGTACGGCGCCCTGGTCGAGGCGGCCCCGGACCCGCTTGCCCTCCCTCTTGTACGCGTCCTCCACGGCCGAGGTCAGCCGTACGGCGGCGGCGTACTGGGCCGCGACGGCGGATGCCAGTTCCGGCATCCGGCGCCCGAGGGAGTCCAGCGCGCCGAGGGCGGTCCGCCCGACGGCGTACTGCCGGGCGGCCGGGTCCTGCGCGTGGTGGGCGAGCCACGCGAACAGCGGGGCGACGGCGCTGGCGGGCAGCAGCCCGCCCCCGCCGGCCGATTCGGGCAGCTCGGGCACCGTGAACCGCGGTACGTCGCCCAGCCCGGCCCGGGTGAGCAGCGCCCCGTACTGCCGCGAGACCTCGGCGAGCACCTGGTGGGGAACCCGGTCGAGGACGATGATCAGGGTGGCCTTGTACTGCTTGGCGGTGCGCAGCAGATGCCAGGGCACGGCGTCGGCGTACCGCGAGGCGGTGGTGACCATGACCCAGACGTCGGCGGCGCAGATGAGCTCGGCGGCGAGTGTCCGGTTCTCGACCACGAGGGAGTCGATGTCGGGGGCGTCGAGGATGGCGAGCCCGCGCGGCAGGCCGGCGACGGTCTCGATCCGCAGCTCGCGGGTGGCGGCGGTGTTCCCGAATGCGCGCGGGGAGCCGCGGTGGGGGGCGGGGAGCGGGTCGTCGTCGCCCGGCGGGGCCCAGACCCGCATCAGATCGGGGAGCACCCGCATTCCGGCGAACCAGTGATGATCATCCGGATGGCAGACGAGCACGGGGATGCGGGTGGTGGGCCGCAGTACGCCGGCCTCGCTCACCTGTCGTCCCACGAGGGAGTTGACGAGAGTGGACTTACCGGCCCCGGTGGACCCGCCGACGACGGCGAGCAGCGGCGCCTCGGGCGCCTTCAGCCGGGGTACGAGGTAGTCGTCGAGCTGCGCGAGCAGCTCGGCTCTGGTCTGACGGGCGCGCGGGGCGCCGGGCAGGGGCAGCGGCAGACGCACGGACGCGACCCGGTCGCGCAGGGCGGACAGGGCATCGAGCAGCTGAGGCCGAACATCCAAGGTCACCACATGCGAAGAATGCCCAATTTGGGCCCATTTTTGAAGCTTATACGCCCTCTGCGCGCCGATCGCGACTCCAGTGGGACCTTTTGGACACAGCGGACGAGTGGGGCGCAGGCATAACGAGTGCACAACACCAGGGGTGCCGCGGCGCAAAAGCGGTGCGAGAATCGCACCTGCCTGCGATTATCGGGACCGCTTCACCGAACCTCCACATCGTGTCACGCGGGTGAAGCAACCGGGACAAGGCAACCGGAGCCCTATCCTTGACCCGGCACGGACGACAGTCCCACCCCCACCCCGGGGCTCCAGGCCACCACGGCCACCTTCCGGCCCCCGTAGCTCAGTGGATAGAGCAGGTGCCTTCTAAGCACTTGGCCGCAGGTTCGAGTCCTGCCGGGGGCACTCTTCACGCTCCACCTCAAGCCCTCCCCCCGGGGAGGGCTTTCGTGCAGGTCAGGGGCACCATTCCAGGTCCGCTGCGTCAGCCGTACAGCCCCCGGGCCGCCCTCGGCGTGGGCTCGGGACGGTCCGGGTGTGTCCGGCTGTCACCGGGTTTCTACGGGTGGCTGCGGAGAATACGCGGTGAAGTTTTCTGGGCCCTCTCAGGTCTAGGCGCCCACCTCCGGCAGGTCCCCACCCTCCTCGATCCGCCGCTTCATATCGGCGAGCTGCCCGTTGATGCACCGGGCGTAGGTCGCCAGGAGAACCGGGACGCTGTTGCCGGCCCAGTCAGCTACTTGGGCCGGCGGGATCCCGCCGTTGAGCCAGTTCGTCAAGCAGGTGTTCCGCAGGTCGTACACCCTCCTCCCGAGCGGAGACCCGAACTCATGCGGGGTCAGAACCTGCTCGCGTGCCGTACGCCAGGCTCGGCGGATGACAGAGCCCGCGAGCATGTCCCCCTTCTCCCCCTGGAACAGCAGGTCACCCGGCTTGAGGCCCTCTCGCTCAACGTGCTCACGCAGGATCCTGGTCAAGGCCGGACGGCAAGGCACGGACCTCATGTCGTCTGCAGCCCGGCCTTTGAGTCCCCGCTCTTCGTGGATCTCGCCCGAATCCGTCCAGTTGCCGCCCACCTCGGGCTGAGCTGTATGGATCAACACTTCGCCCCATTGGTCCACGTCTCCCTCCGCTGGCAGACGCGCATCGGCGACGGCCAATGCCACCGCCTCCTCAGGGCGAAGGCCCAGGTAGTACAACGTGGCGAAAATGGCGTGAAGTCGCTCTCCCCCGCGGGGGCGCCGGCGAATCGCGTCCAACAGGCGGGCGGCCTGTTGCGGGTTCACGAGAGATCGCTTGTCCACAGCCGAGGAGGTCTTTGGGGAGGTACCTCTCCCCTTCGGCAGCGGGTTCTCGCGAAGGATCCGCTGCCTTATCGCATGCTCCATCGCAACGTTGAGAACCCGTGTGGTGCGCTTGACAGAGCTCACTGCGACCGGCTTCCCGTCCAGCTTGGCCGAAAGGGCACTCAACACGGCCTCCACTTTGGCCGGATCTTCCCAGACCGCCATCGACTGCGTGTTCCGCTCTACCCATCTGAGGATCGCGAGCATCTCCGGCGAGGCGTGGTCGCGACGCTTCACGTTGAAGGCGAACTCGCGCAGCGCCGTACGTACATCGACCGCGGCCAGGTGACTCGGCACCGGAGCGCGCAGCAGGGCGATGGTGGCCGCCATCAGAACCTTCGCGACAACCTTGCGATTGTTGGCGGACGTGCGCGCCCACTGGGCATCGGCGAACTGCACTGCGAATCCGTACCAGTCGACGGCACTCGCCGTGGACTGCTGCGAGAGCGGCCGTCCCGTCGTGGTGCTGAAAGCCTCACCACGACGGGCAGCGACAACAAGCTCCGAGCGGAAAGACTCTGCGAGAGCAGCGGTACCGAACGGCTGCCGCCACTCCCGTCCGTCCAGCTCCCAACGAACGGTGTGCGTGGTCTTGCGGGTGCCCTTGTAAACCGAGGTCTTCCAGAGCTTGATGTTGAACGTGCTGTCCATCAGGCAGCGTCCTCACAGTCGTTGAGCCACGCTTCCAGGTCGCCCCGTCGAACGCGAAGGTCACCATTCGGGAGCTTGATGCAGCGCGGGGCCCGCCGCTTCTGCCGCCAGTCGTAGAAGGTCGACCGCGAGACGCCGAGTTCGTCGCAGACCTCGGGGACAGTGAGCATCCCGCGCTTTCGGGTGTGGTTGGTCAAGGCCGCCTCCAAGGCTTCGCTCTGGCCTTCCTGTCAGGTCCGCTACCTCCGCTACCTCCGCTACCGCCCTGGTCAGGGGCGTGATCGAGGTAGCGGACAGGGGTAGCGGTAGCGGATAGATGCGCTACCGGCCCCGGGCAGGTGCCGCGGGGCTGGTAGCGGGGGTAGCGCTCAGGTAGCGGACGTGTGGAGGCTGTCCGCTACCTTTTCGGTGCCGTTGACCTGCGGAGTAGCGGAGGTAGCGGAGGTAGCGGACTCTCCGGGGGGCGGAGGGCAGTACCGCTGCCACGCGTCATGGAGATCTGCGGCGTAGTACCCCTTCAGGACCCCGCCTCCGGTCTTGATGTTGCGGGCCTTGATCGGGGTGTTGGCCCCGGTCATGTACTCCCCGAGCAGCTTCGACAGCGCCCGGGAGTCGAGCGGCCGGCCGCTCATGTCAGCCCAGGGTGCTTCATCGAGGGAGCAGAGCCGGTCCAGCACGGCCACGGTTGGCAGCCGGTCGATGCCGTTCAGGACGTGGTCGCGGAGATCGCTCAGCAGTCGGATACCGATGCTGCCTTTGTCGTCGACCTTCGCCGCGTTCACGAGCTCCAGGCACGCGGCGCGGGCCCGCGCAGGCCAGTGCCCTCCGGCCGCGTCTGCAACCGCGAGGAGCGGCTCCCACACGTCCGCCGGCCGGTCGGTGACCTCCGGCGGCATCTCGGGCCACGCGTCCTGGACGCGCTCGCGGACTGAATCGGCCCATTCCCCCAGCCGCTTGCGCAGCGCGTTCCCTTCGGCTTCGTTGGTGCGCTGTCGGTAGGGCTCGACCTTCTCGTTCCGGGCCCGGCGGCGCATGCGGATGATGACGGAGCGGGTCAGGATCGTGTCCGGCAGCGAGCCGAGGCCAGCCACCGCGACCGCACAGAACGAGGGAAACTCCTGTACCTGCTGATTGGAGCCGTCCCCAACGCACCGGTACATGACACCGATCCGGCGGTATCCCGCGTTCAGGAACCCGCGGAGCTGTTCGTTCTCCCCTGCCTTGGGGCCGAACACGGTGTCGATCTCGTCGAAGAGGATCGTGGGCCTGGCCTCCAGCCCGGACACCGCCCGGAACAGTGCGGAAGCGGACGCATTCACGGCGACCATCGGCTGAGGCACGAGGGTCTCTACGATCTCCAGGGCCCTGGTCTTGCCACTCGCCGGTTCCGGGGAGAGAAACGCAAGCCTCGGCGTGGAGTCGAAGCAGTCGAGCAGGTGCGTGTGCGCATCCCACAGCGTGACCGCCACGAACGCGGCTTCGGTGGGGAAGACGTTGAACCGGCAGTGGAACGCCTCGATCTCGTCGAGCAGGGCGGCCCCATCGATGGTCTGCTGCGCGGTCATGCGGCATTCCTCCTGTCATCCAGGGCGTGCCACCGGGGCACGGTCGAGTGCGGGTCAGGGCGAAGAGCTGAACGGACGCCCTGACGGGCGACGACCCTCGGCGCCCCACTGCCGGCTGCAGCGGGGGCCGGTCCGGCGAAGCTGATGCCGTCCGGGGTGCTGGTGGGGCCTTCCAGGCGGGGATGGGGGTGGGTGCTCATGCCGTTTCCCGGGGCCGGGCCTGGCGGATGGAGCTATCGAGTGCGCTGCGGATGGTGGCGCGGCACTCGGCGACGGTGAGTTCCCGCGCCTCTCCCGCCGCTTGGAAGGCCTCCTCCACTTCGTGCCGGGGGAGGTCGCCCCACGCGACGAAGCGCCCCACCTTGAAGGCGCTGCGGTTGAGGGTGTTGTTCGCCTGCTTCGGCGGCGCAGTTCGCACCGCCTCGCATTCGCGTTCCAGGGCCGCGCTCGCGGCCAGGGTGCCGCTGACGGCCGGCAGCCTCAGCGGTGTAACCCTGGCAGCGGGCTTGGGCGGTTCGAGCAGGTTGGGGAGCCACGCGGGCAGTTCCGCCACGGGGGCGGGGTTGATGACCTCGTACGCCCCCATGGGGGTGGTGCTGCCGGGGGCGACGACGTAACCGCCGCAGGCACGGGTGTCGATCAGCGGGCCAAGCCTGCCCGCGGTGTTCCCGAGCCGGAGTCCGGCCGGGGCGGTGAAGTACAGGTGCTGCCCGCCGCTGGGGGTCCGCACCCGGTAGGTGGTGGGGACGGCCTGCCCGGCGCGCTCGCAGAGCGCCTCGAAGGTCGCCGCGCCGTCAGGCGCGTCCTTCTTGCTGTTCGGCTTGGGCTTGTCTAGATCCACCACGAGCAGCCCGGCCGGGCCGGTGGCGATGCCGACGTTGTACGGCTTGTGGGACCAGCAACGGACGATCGCGCCCCGGTCGGTGGTGGCGCGCTGCTCCCACTTCACGTGCCCGCCCAAGCACGGGCCTGTCAGGGTGCACTGTTCCTCGCCGTGGAGGGCGGGCCGCTTGTCCCCCAGCCGGAGGGGAAAGACGGGCCAGCCGCGGGCGGCGGCAGTGAGGGCTGCGGCTAACAGCGAGGGCTGCAGGTCTCGCGGGACGGAGGTCAGTTGGGTCATGCTGGATGTCTCCAGTTCTTGTGCAGGCTGGGAGACGAGGGCGGCCCGGCTTTGGCGAGACGGGGCCGCCCTCGGCGTTAGTGGCGGGTGTGGTCGGTGGCCAAGGCGGTGAGGCGCGTGGCCTCCTCCGGGGTGGTGTGGCTGTAGCGGATCCGCACGCCGCATCCGGGGTGAGGGCAGCGAACGGTGCGTTTGCCGGCGAGCAGGGCGGCGGCACCGGCGATGCGCTCGCTCAGAGACAGCGTGGTGCGGTGCATCAGGCACTCCTCAGTGAGGGCGGGTCATGCGGCGAACAGTTCGAGGGACCCGTCGTCCGGGCCGAGCGGGCGCAGTTCGGTGACTTTGGTGGGGTGCAGCGTCGGGGTGTTGGGGCCGTCGTTGTGGAAGCGCCAGGTCCCGACGTCGTGCTGCGGCTGGTCCTTGACGGGGAGCGTGTAGCGGCGCGGCTCGTCCGGGCTGGTGGCGTTCCAGTCCTCGGCGCACACCTTGTGGACGGCTTCGCTCGCGTGGGAGCGGAGCGGGGTGGGCCTGCTACAGAGCACGCAGGGCAGGTCCCGGGTTCGGTCGTAGTGGCTGGCGTCGCCCCAGTTGAGGTACTGGTACGCGGCCATGCCCGGCTACCGGTGGCCGATGCTGCCGTGAGCCCGACCGAAGAGGCCGGTTGCGGTGACGTGCTGCGTGATGTGCGCGGAGGCCGGTGCCTGGCGGGTACGGCCGAGGAGGAGAGCGGCGCCGCCAGCGGCGATGAGGGCTACGGCAGCCCAGAGGGCTTGGGTCAGGGCGATCAGGCCCGGGGCTGCGTAGGCGAGGCCGATCGAGGCGGCGGCGATGCCGCCGCCGACGGTCGGGGCGAGCAGGGCGGTGGTCTTCGCCCACATCGGGATCCGCTGGACCGGAGCCGGGACCGGCACCGTGGGGGCGATGGAGGTGTAGGCGAGGGTCCGGGCGCCGCTGGGGAGGGTGACGTACTGGACGCCGGGCGGTATCTCGGCGGGCAGCATCCGCGGCTCGGGCAAGGCGGGCGGGTAGAGGACACCCTCCCCGTACCGGAGGGGCACGGGCTGCGTCTCGTGGGACATGGCAGGGCTCCCTGGGGAAGAAGGGCGGGGCCCGTGCCGGATGGCTCGGGCCCCGCTCGAATGTGGGTGTCAGGGGTGTCAGGTCGGGGTGTCAGACGCGTCAGACACCCGTCTGACACCCCTCGCGTACGCGTATGACCTGTGTTTTGGCGCTGTTCGCTGTCAGGGGTGTCAGACGCGTCTGACGCGTCAGGCCGCGATCCGGTACGGGACGATCCGGTAGCGGCCGACCTCTTTCGTCTCAGCCAGACGGCCCGCCATGACGAACGCGGCAACCTGTCCGGAGACCCATGAGCGGGAGCGGCCGTGGCGGTCGCAGTGCTCCATGAAGTCCGCGGGGCGGACCATCTCGCGGCCCTCCTCCTCGAACTCGTCGAGGAGGTCCTCCATCGCGGCCCGGGCCTCGGCCAGCGTGAGCTTCACCCGCGGCGCCTCCTCGACGGACTGAGTGAACTCGACGACACTCTCGACCTCGGGCAGCTCCGCCTCGGGGTCGGTGAACTCCTCCTCGTCATCCTCGGCGTCGTACACGTCGCCCTCCGGGCCGTCGTAGTCGTCCTCGTCACCGTCGTAGCCGTCTTCGTCGTAGCTGCCGTCCACGTGGGGCTCCAACTCGGTGCCTGGCAGGGGATGACGGGTGCGGGCGGTGAACGCCCGGTCCACGGCACGGGCAGCCGCCCCGGCGGTGACCGGATCGATCTGCGCCCGCACATCGGCGAAGGTGAGAACGACCCACTTGAGGTAGTCCACGCTGCACAGGTGATCGCGCAGCGGCGTGGCCCAGGTGTCCTCGGGGATGCCGTTGGCGACCAGGTAGGAGTAGCCGGGCTTCTTGTCCTTCCAGACGTGCGGGGCCGCACCCGCGTCCAGGACCTCACCGTCGAGGGCGAACTGTGCGTCGCGTTCGGTGCGCACCCCGTGGCACCAGGAGGAGCCGAGGGAGGCGCGGGTGTCGGTGGAGACCTGGTTGCCGGATGCGCGCTGCATGGAAATCACCACGGAGACCCCGGAGGAACGGGCCTCCTGCGCGATGCCGGTCAGCGCGTCCTCGTCGATCTCGCGGAGTAGCTTGGCGGCCTCCTCGAACCAGGCCACCAGGTAGGGCATGCCGGGCGCCCCGTCGGCCTGGACCTCGGCGCACGCGGGTTCCCACTGCTTGTAGCCGTACTTCGCCAGCCACGCGGTACGGGCCGGGATGACAGCCTTGAGGGCTTCGACCATGGCCACGGTGGAGGGCATGTCGAGTGCGGCCCAGTCGATCGCCGGAAGGAGCGGGCCCAGGGTCTGGTCGGCCTTGGCCGGGTCGGACGCCCACACCACCACGTCGCGGCGGGTGAGGATCTCCGCGAGAGCGGTCAGGCCGCCCTCGGACTTTCCAGAACCGGTCATGCCCATGAGCAACAGCATCATGGCGTTCCGGGCAGCCTTCGGATCGCCGGGGAACCACATCGGCACGGGCGTGCCGTCCTCGTAGATCCCGACGATGACCGCGTCCGCGATCGAACCGCCCGGGCTGGACGGCCCCGGGCAGGGCACGGTGTTCTTGAGCAGGTCCAGCGGCACCACCGTGAGGGTGACCCGCGATGCAGAATCCGGGTTCTCCTGGACGCGGATGGCGTTCTTCGGCACGTCCAGAGCCCCCGCGATGCGGGTGATGTTCTTCGAGACGTCCTCGGGAGTCAACTCTCCGCGCGGGAGCTGCAGGTCGAAGGACGCTTTGTTCGGGCCGACCTCGGAGCGGACCACCTGCGTCTTGGCCAGCCCGACCTTTTCCAGGAACCCGCCATCCGCACCGGCGCTGGGTCCGTCGACGTTGCGGCGCAGGATCTGGCGGATGTTCCACGACAGGGCCAGCGCCGGGGCGCCGATGAAGTACAGCTCCCCCAGCGGCCCCGCCGCCGGCCCCGCGATCGCCGCCGCCGTGAACCACGAGGACGCAGCGGCAACCGTCACCGCGGAGTGCAGGCGCCGCTGCTGCGTGGTGGAGCGGCCGGCCCACCAGGTCAGCCCGGTCAGGCCGACCGAAGCGAGGGTGAGACCAGCGGTGACACCGGCCTCACCGGACCAGAAGTAATGGGCGGGCAGGGAGGCCAGGCCGACGCCGAGGCCGGACAGCCACGGGGGAAGGTGCGGCTTCGCGCGGTGGAGCAGGTACTCACCGACCCCGCCCCCGTCGCCGTGGGCGGCGCGCAGCCTCTCGTCGTGCTGCTGATCCTCGGTCTTCGTGCTGGACATGGCCTGACCTCCTTGCCGGGCGGTGGTTAGGAGCCGAAGTCGAAGCGCCGGCCGCCCTGGCGGGGCCGCTTCGACTGGTAGGGGGCGAGTTCGGGATCGAACTCCCGCTGGAACGCTGCATACGTCGCGGCCAGGTTCTTCGCGGTGTCCCGGGCGTCCTCGGCGGCCTTCTGCAGCCGCTTCGACACCCGGCGGGCCCGCATCCGTGACCCGAACGGCCGCCCCTCGGGATCCGGGACCTCCTTCAGCACCGCGTTCAGCAGCTCGGCGGCGTTGGCCAGCTCGAACGACATCTGCAGGAACAGCCCCCGGCCGCTCTCGCAGTAGTTGCGGATGTCGACGTTGTTGAAGAACTCCGGGTCACCCAGCGGGCTGTGAACCCGCCCCCCGGCGCGCTGGCCCCGGCCCTGACCCGCAGGCCCGCCCTGCTGGGCTCCGCCGCCGCGGGCGCCGCCGTTGTTGTCGTTGATGTGGAAGTGGTACTCGCGCGACTTGCTCCGGTTGGTCGTCCTCGACCGGCCCGCACCGCCCTGGCCGCCGGGGTTCTGCTGCCCGCCGCCCTGCGGGGTGGTCCGGCGCTGACCGCCCGTCGGAGGGTTACCGGGACGCTGCGCGCCGATGCCGCTGGTCGGCATCCACGAGGAGAAGTCGGCCATCAGCTGTGCCCCTTAGAGGTGGTGCGGCCGGAGGTCAGCCACAGGATCTGAACGGTGAGGGTGGTCAGCGACCAGAGGCCCATCAGCGCAGCGCTCGCGGGCCCGAACCACAGAGCCAGCGACAGCCACCCGAGCCCGGCCAGAGCCAGGACGGCGAGGGCGATCCGCCAGGCCCACACGGTCCGGCCGGCCGGGCGGGTCTTGGCCATCCAGGCCAACCGGCCGAGCGGCACGAGACCGGCCGCAGCGGCGATCAGGCCCGTCCACGGGGCGAACAGGTGCAGGATCGCGGCCAGCACGAGGAGCGCGGCGGCAATGCCTGTCGGGGCCCAGGCGCGGCGGTGGCGCCACATGAAGCGGCCCGTCGCCATCGTGGCGCGGGCGGTGAGGGTGGGGGGTTCGGAGACGACGACGATGACCGGCGGCACCTGGCGGCCCCGGCCCCGCTGCCGGGGGATGTGCACGGTCGTGGGAGCGGCGGCCTGAGCGGCCTGCGAGCGGCTACGGCGAGACACAGCGGAACTCCTTCGAGGCAGAGGGCAGGGTTCAGGCGGCGCACTGTTCGGTCAGGTCATGGCAGGGAACGCACATGCCGAGCGCTACGGGTATGACGTATCCGGCATCACGCCGGCAGGCGGGACAGCAGCGGCGGGCCGCATTCGCCCGCTCCAGCGCCGCCCACCGGGCAGCGGTCATCGGACGGACGGGCTTGGCTCGGTCGACCCGGTAGAGATAGGCGACCATCGGACCCCGCAAGCGGCGCGGACGCTCCACCTGGGCGGCCACGTCCTGACCACCCGGCCGGAGCCCAGCGGCACGGAGCTGACGGCGGGTGGCCAGGCCCTCGGGGGCTAGGCGCCACCGGTAGACGGGGAGGACGGCCGATGTCACGACGTGACCCCTTCAAGGACGGGGGCAGCGGCGTGTCCGGCCTCACGCAGTTCCTGGTAGCGGGTGGAGGTCCAGCCGATCGACCAGCCGGTCAGCTCTGCGGCGGCCCTCACGGGCAGCCCGGCCGTGAACGCGGCCTGGACCGTGCCGCGGGCCCGGTCCTCGGGAAACTTCTCCTCGGCGGGTCCGGCGGCGAGGAGGGCCGCGCGTTCACGCTCAGCCTGCTCGGCAAGGGCCTGCCGTTCATGGCGTTCACGCTCACGCCGTTGCCGGGCCTCCTGCTCGCGCTGCTGAGCGGCCTGGAGTTCACTCAGTTCACGCTCGTGCTCACGCTGTTCAAGCGCGCGTGCACGGCGTTCACGGTCCTCCCGCTCGGCACGCTCGGCGGCCTCGGCGCGCTCCCGGTCTTCCCGACGGATCCGGTCCTGCCGCTCGTTCTCCTCGCGGAGCAGCCGGGCCTCGTGTTCACGCTGTTCACGAGCGATCAGCGCCTCATGGTCACGGCGTTCACGCACCCGCTGCTGCCGAGCCTCCTCACGGTCCAGAGCAGCCTTCTCACGGGCCTGCTGCTCGGCCTGCTCCGTGGCTTCCACCGCCAGCACCGCGGCCGTCAGAGCCCGCCGGTAGGCGAGGCCGGCCTCAGCCGTCACGATCAGAAGCAGCGGCGCAACTGAATGAACCGCAACCCCGACCAGGTCCCCGACCAGCGCAGATGCGGCGATGTTCAGCGCCAGCGTCATCGCCCCGGTCATCCAGCGCAGTGCCACCGGCCAGCCTCCGGCATGCCCGCCGAGACGAGCCAAGACCGAGTCCAGCCGGACCACGATCACCACGGCGGCATCCACGACCAGCGGCAGGATCGGAGCCGTCCAGTCCCACTCATCCGGGGTGTGGGCCGCCATCAGCGGCGTGACCGTCAGGACCGAGTACAGCATCGCCCCGGACACGATCAGCCACATCCCGGCGGACAGTGCGCGCTCTGCTGAACGGACGTGAACGGCGTTCATGCCGCACCTCCATCACCCGGCAGGAGATACGCCCCGTTGCTCGTGCGGCGGACATCAACAGACGCGATGAGCAAGACCGGCGAGCCCGGGTTGAACGGATCCACCCGGTCCTCCAGCCACTCCCACTCACGGTCGGGAAGGATCTCGTAGCCCAGATCGGCCAGAGCCTGAGCCCGGTCGGCCAGGGTCGGAATCGAAGCGGCCCGCGACCAACGGCGCTCCGGCCAGCTCGACACGCCCATGAGCGCGACGTACAGGCGCCAGGCACCACCGCTGTTCGACATCTGCGCCCGGAACATCAGGCCACCTCCGGCGAACGGGCGCCCGCCTGGTTGGTCAGGTCCCGGCGGGCAGCCAGCACCCGGTTCCGCGCCCGGCGCAGCCGCCGCTCGTCCAGGTCCGAAACGGGCCGGTCCAGCAGCATGATCTGTACGTCCAACAGCTCGACCTCGGCCGAGATGACGGTCATCTCAACCTCGATCGCGTCCAGCTCCGCGGCTGTCGGCTCACGGTCGAACTCCTCGGCGGCCGTAACAACCGCCTGAACAGCACCGATGAACTTCATTGGGTCTTGCTCCTCTCACACAGGAACGGGCCCGAACAGCGGCCCTGGTGTTCCAGCACCGGGGCCGCACGTAGTTGGGGCAGCTGCTCGAATCCACGAACAGCCACGGCCGCCGACGCCCGGCGTGCAGGGTCGGGCGTCGGCGGCCGTGGTCGTTGGTGAGGGTCGGACTGGGCTTCGCACGGCGCCGCTCGATCCGGGGGCGGTCCGAGTCCCCGGAGGTCATGGCAGCCAAATGTCTGGCCGTGCGGATCTTTAGAGCCGATGGCGTGTCACCCCTTCGGGGCGTGGGGACCGGTTGTGACGCGGGCCCGTTCTCAGTCGGCTGGTCTCCACTCGCATCGGCCGGTGCGGTCACGGCCGTCCTGCTGCGGTGGATCACGCTGTGGAGTTGTTCGACGCTTCCCTCGGCCGACCTTTCGGGGGCCTCAGGGCACGGCGTTGCATGCCAAGCAGTCAGTTCTCCAAGAGGACCGATGCAGTACCTCTATTACAGGTATCACATCGGCATCCGTCAAGCGCACTGGCGGACCCTCTTGGCTTCGCGCCGGAACTTCTTGGCGCACCATCAGAATCAGTGCAGGTAGGGGGCGTTGTTTACCCCTGCCCTGGACACCTGCCGGGGCATCTGGCTACCTTCGAGAGATCCCAAGACGTCCCAGCGGGGGTGGAGATGTCCAACGAACGCTTACGGTCAGCCCTCTTGGCACAGGGCAAGACCTTGCAGGACCTCGCCGAAGCGATCGACGTCAATCCGAAGACGGTCGAGCGCTGGATCACCCAGGACAAAGTCCCGTACCGCCGGCATCAGTACGCCACGGCCGCGTTCCTCAAGGTTGACGTCACGACCCTGTGGAACGACTCCCGCTCGGTTGAGAGCGCAACGGACCTGAGCAAGGCCGAGATCCTTACGGTCTATCCGCACCGCCACATGGTGCCCACCGGCCTGTGGCGCGAGATCTACGAGCGCGCTGCGAAGCACGTCGACGTCCTCGTGTACTCGGGGCTGTGGCTGTCCGAGGACCCGCAGTTCCACGACCTGCTGAAGCGGAAGGTCCAGGGGAACGCCCAGGTACGCATTCTGCTGGGAGACCCTGACTGTCGCGCAGTTGAGCAGCGCGGCATTGATGAGGGCCACCGCATCATGAACGGCAAGATTCGCAACGCCCTGATGAACTATCGGCCGCTCTTCGCCAGCCATCCGGACATCGGCTTCCGGCTGCACGACGCGACCCTGTACAACTCCCTTTTCCGCGCCGACGACGAGATGCTCGTGAACACCCACGTCTACGGCATCGGGGCGTACATGGCGCCGGTTCTCCACCTGCGGCGGCTTCCTGGCGGCGGTCTCTTCGACACGTATGCGAATAGCATCGAACAGACCTGGGGAGGCGCGCGCCAGGTAGCCGACCACGACATCACGGGAGCATGAGCATGGGACGTATCGACTACCTCCACGACCCTCAGGCGCCGGCGGCCAACTCCGTCGTGCCCTCCGTCGTGGCTTTCGTGCAGAACGACGAAGGTCAGGTGCTCGTGATCCAGCGCTCCGACAACGGACGATGGGCCCTTCCGGGCGGCGGCCACGACGTCGGTGAATCGATCAGCGACACCGTGGTGCGCGAGGTCTGGGAAGAGACCGGGATTAAGGCCGAGGTGGTCGACATGTCAGGGATCTACACCGACCCCGGACACGTCATGCTCTACGACGATGGCGAGGCCCGGCAGCAGTTCAGCATCTGCTTCCGGGCCCGGCCGATCGGCGGAGGCATCCGTACGAGTAACGAGACGACCCAGGTGCGTTGGGTGGATCCGGCCGAACTCGCGGCGTTGGATATCCACTCGACCATGCGCCTGCGCATCGAGCACGCGATGGATGCGTCTCGTAGCGCGCCTTACATCGGCTGACACTTGGCCGCGGCCAAGCGCTCGTGCACACGTGCACAGCTCAGCAGGATCTCGGGCTCCGCACGGCGGATGAACATCCCGATCAGGCTGTCCGGGCCGTACCGTCCAGCGATCTCGTCCACCCGGTCCACGGGGTTGGTGGGGGCGCCGTCCGGGGTGGTGTTCATGTCACAGAAGCAGAGCGCATCGGCCAGCTCAGGGGCCTCACGCGGGAACTCGTCCTCAAGTTCTTCCCGGAGCCCCCGGGCTTCCGCCTCCATCCACGCGCAGGAGTGGTGAGCAACCAGTCGCACCACCCGCTCGTCCGCACCGGCCGTGTCCCGGAGGTACCGGGCACCATCGAGGGGGTGGAACCCCGTCTTGGCGAGGGTGGAGGCGTAACCGATGTCGTGCAACACCGCCGCAGCCTCCAGCAGCTCAGCGTCCGCACCCAGAATCGGCACCAACTTGCGAGCCCTCCCCGCGACCCCGAGGGAGTGCTGCCACCGGCGCGGGAGTTCTTCAGCCAGCAGCGACTCCGCGAGCGGGTAAGCCCATTCCGTCAGCGTTGTGGTGCTCAAGTCTTCGAGTCCTCCTCCTGGTTCGGAACAGCCCGAACCGTTCGCCGCTTGCCCTGTCCACCCTCGCTCAGCACTCCCGCGGCCTCAAGCTGCGTCAACGCTTTGCTGATGGTTGGCCGGGACGCCCCAAGTCGCGAAGACAGCTCGCCTGCGCTCAGAAACGCTGCCCCGACTTCCAGCCGCTCAGACACGATGAGTGCCGCCACCCGCTCAGCCAGCGGCCGCCGGTCCGTACTCTGCCCTTCGCGGACCACGCGCCACCGAGCACCGGGCACCGGCTCGGCTACCCCCTCCTTCTGGAGCACCTGAAACGCCCTGAGCGCCACGCCCCGTGAGACGCCATAGGCGTCCATCACTTGCGACAGCGACGGCAACTCCGTCGTCTCCGGCTCAGACTCGATCTGGGTCTTCAGCGCGTCAGCGATCCTCAAGAAGGTCCCGCGAGGGCTGGCCTGATCCGACACTTGATCTCCCTATCTGCTCCAGACGTCGGCGTTAACACTCGCATAAACGACTGGGGCCATCATCGCCAGCCAGCAACTGGTACCGGTGCCCACTCCGCGCTTCTAGGGGACCGAAGGGCAGCGAACCCTTCCCTACCTCATCAAAACCGCTCGCCCCGCACGGCCCGGCTCCAGCGCCGCGACCCAATGCTCCTGTCTGCGCCGCGCTTCGGGGCACCAGATGCAAGACGCTGGCCCGCAGGGGCTGGGGCGGCCAGCTCCGCGGCTTAGCCGCCTCCCCGTACCGGGAACGCGCGTTGCCAAACCGGCTTCGAGGAAGCCCGTTCTCGACGAACGGGCTTCCTGAGCAAAGACTCTGACAGAGCCAAATTAGGCGGACCCGACTTGCGACCTACCGTCATGCACCTTCTACTGGAAGTTAGCGCCGGGACAAGACTGAATCACCTTCACCCCATGGCAACACCCCACGGGGAGGGTTCAAATGTCCTCAAATGTACTGCCGGTTATAGCATCCGGAACAATCGGCGCAGCGGCTGCTCTGCTAAGCCAATATTTGTCCAGCCGAGCAGCTCAGGCCCGCCACAAGATGGATTTCGCTCTCAAGAAACGAGAACTGTGGAACTCTTTCATCTTGCCGGCGGCCACTCTCCGTTCCGGCGCCTACGAAAAGATATATGACCACCTACAGGCCGCCGCGGAGGCAAGAAAGCTGAGCATTGAAGATTACAAGCTCATTCGGCGCCAGCTAATTTATCTCCCTAAAGACACGAAAAATTCCCTGGTGAGTACCCTGACCCGGCTGCTACGAGCAGTACGAGAGGCGGACGAAGAGGCCGTCATCCACTGCATTGCAGAAGTTGAACTCATACAGGGAGAGCTTCGACGCTTGCTGGGCCTGGAAGCGATAGAAAAATACGTCGACCATCTGTCAGATGAACCCACAACATAGAGAAACGGCAGGATTTCTCAGGAGGGCCGACCATGTCTCTCAACAGCCAGAACTGGGGAGAGTCTCCGGATAATATCACCCAGACGCCACCTCCATCCTCCCTTCTTGAAGAAGTCGAGAAGAGTGTGTCGGCCGAGCTAGAGAGGGCTCAGGGGCTGATCATTCCAGATTGGGCATCGGTGGCGATCAATATCGAGCCTTCTGCGATACCCAGAGAGACAGCAGATCCGCGTCGAATAATTGAAGTAATCGAGCGAGAATTTAATTGCACCTACGACATCTCCAAGGTGGCCGCAATAAATCCCCAGGTTCCCGACATTACGGCACTGGCTCACGAAATCAAGACAGACCAAATCGTCCACTTCAATGGCGGGTGGATCCAATACCGAGGCCTTGATCGCGTCACGATGATAGATAATTTCAGTTTCGGCCAACAAACACTCGCGGCCACGGTAAAGGGAACCACGGAAGAGGCTTCCTACGTCTGCGGACGACTAGCCAGTCTTCTATGGGAGGCGGCCGGCGTGCCCCGAAAATGGGACGAGATCGCCCCTTTGGCGGAGGCTCACGCATACCGAACCTCTACGATGGTGGATCTAGGTATCCCCCTGCTAAGTCTCCTCTCGCCCACATTTCACGAATTCATGATGAAGTTTTGCTCACCTAACGGGGACGCTAAGAGTATGGGTTCGTTTGGCTCTCGCACCGCTAAATACAACTTCACCCCACTGGCGGTAGCCTATTGCCGGGAGATCGACCTGCAAATCGCCCTATTTGATGAGACTTCAGGCGTCCAAGAAGAATGCACATTCAATCTGCTGCTGCACAGCCGTCCGGATGCAAATCGCTCTCGCGTCAAGGTTATGAGCGAATTGGAGTCTTCTAAGCACAGCGACGTGGTCCTGGCGCTCATAAAGAAGCTCAGGGCTGCTGACGCAGCCGCTAAGACGTAATCGGTCCCTCAGGTAGGACGGAGATCCGCGATCTGGATGACGCCGCAGTTTTGTTAACAACGCCTAACGGGGCAGCAGAGAGGTCCGCGGGCGCTGCACCGATTTGGTCGCATCCTATCCAGGCTGGATCGAGCGGGATCGGGGCGCCGTACGGCTGTCCCGCAAGGCCTTTAGGGCGAGCCAGTCACGCCTGGACATTTTCGGTCGGCTGATCCAGTTGCTGCTGCCGCTTACGCTGGTCATTCTTCAAGGTCTCAACTCGCTCCGTAAATTCAACGAGCGATTCCTCATCGTTGCCGCCTGCCGAATACCTACCTACGCCGAGAGTGACGCTATCGTATTCCTCTTCGATGGCGTCAGCAGTCTGCTGCAGATAAAAACTACGTTCTCGAAATTTGAAATAACCCGTAAAACCCGCCGAGATTCCGACAATGAAGCTTGTGGCCACGGTGATCCACTTGTAAGGTGGCGGCGCATCTGCCAGGCCTGCTACCGTCGAGGTCGCCAAGGAACCGATGATAATCGCAGCTTGGAAAGCGTTGTGCACTCGCCGATAACGCATCCCTTCTGACCTATACTGCTCAATCACGCTCGGCACGGTTTCGCGATAGACGTGCCGACGAACATTTGCGGCGAGCGTGTGCTCGGCCGCCGAGAGTCGCTTCCTCTCAATCTCTAGCTCTAGATCCAGCTTGAGGCCCGCAACATGATCAGCCTCCCATTCGCCCTTCCGTATCCAGACCAGATCGGTACTGCGCGCATGGATTAAAATCGCAATGATCAAGAGTGCAACAAGAATAGGAACGCAAGCAATATTTATGCGCGCAAGATCGATCTTGCGCCAGGCGGCAATATTGCCGATCAGCAGCAGCACAAAAAGCGCCGGCGCAGAAGAGAACACCGCCACGAGCGTGAACCGCCTCCAGCGACCTAGTCGAATTTTCTGGCGCAGGTCAAGAATCTTTCGATCCTGCGCTAGCAAACGCTCGATCGCATGTGCAGCAGCACCGGTATCAGCCACCACTGTCCTCCCCCATGGCGCAGCCAATCGCTCCGCCGATCATAGAGAGCTCTGCAAGGCGAATCATGCGTCCTGCTGCATCCGGCAGGCTCAGCTGCCCGGCTGACGGAGGTTCTCCCTCCGGTGAATGCACGGTGGCGTGGGTGCAAGTCAGAAGGTAACCGGACAGAAGTTGCAGGTCAGGCTGGTTGCATTGAACGACAGAGTCGGTCTCTTCTAAGCACTTGGCCGCAGGTTCGAGTCCTGCCGGGGGCACTCTTCACGCCTCACCCCAAGCCCTCCCCCCGGGGAGGGCTTTCGTACAGGTCGGCGGCGGCTCGGAGGCTCAGCTTGCGCTCATGCCGCGGGCCGGCCAGTGGCCGGATTCCGTGTGCAGGGCATTGATCTTCCGTGACGCCTTCAGGGCGAGGTAGTCGGTCCGGCCGTCCTCCACCGTGGAGGTGCACGAGCCCTTGTCCAGGGTCAGGCTGCGCGGCAGGTCTTCCGGGTCGGCCCCGAATGCGTACCGGACCGCCTCCGCGCCCTCGAAGACCTTTCGGAAGTAGACGAGTCCGGCCACTGCTCCCTCAACCCCACCCTCTCGACGCCGTTTCGGTGCCACCCAGTGTGCACCTGCGGGAGGATGGGGGGATGACGGACGGATCCCGTGACCGTGCCCGCTCGTTCAGCTCGGCGGCCGGGCGGTATGGCGACCACCGGCCCTCGTATCCGGCCGCGCTCCTCGACGCCGTGGAGGAGCTCGCCGGGTTCGCGCTCGCCGGGGCGCGGGTCGCCGATGTCGGGGCGGGGACCGGTATCGCGACGGCCCTGTTGCACGCCCGAGGGGCCCGGGTGGTCGCCGTCGAGCCGGGCGAGGGGATGGCCGCGGAGTTCCGCCGCCGCAACCCGCGGGTCCCGCTCGTACGCGGGGACGGCGACCGGCTGCCGTTCGCGTCGGGTTCCCTCGACCTCCTGACGTACGCGCAGTCGTGGCACTGGACCGACCCGGCCCGCTCCGTCCCCGAGGCCCTGCGCGTGCTGCGGCCCGGCGGAGCGCTGGCCGTCTGGTCCAACGACCCGGACGTCGGCGTCGGGTGGATCGCCGACCAGCAGGCGCGGATCGAGAAGGGCTTCGGCCCCGGCTGGTACATCAACGAACGCCCCCGCTCACAGGACGGCGTGGAGTTCACCACCCGGCTGCTGCGCTGGTCGCGCCGGATCACGGTCGACGCCCACCTGGCCAAGCTGTCGACGCACTCCCTCTTCCTGATCGGCGCACCCGGTACGGATGACTTCCTCGCCGCCGAGCGTGACCGGCTCCACGTGCTGTTCCCCGATGGCCGGCTCACCGAGCACTACGTGGTCGAGCTGAGCCTCGCGCGGGCGCCCTGGCCGAAGCGGCACTGTACGGAGCACGTGTGAACGCGAGAAGGGGGCGCACAAGGGAGCGCAGAACGTGACCGGTCCCGCCCGACGGGGGTGCGGGCGGGACCGGAGATCAAGGGGGGACAGGGTTGATCACGGGACGGCTCAGGCGGCGGGCGCGTCCTCCGGGGAAACACCGAAGGCCTTGACGGCCTGGTAGTAGGTCCACGCGGTGCTGTCGCAGGAGGTCTTCTTCACACCCGAGTACGCCGAGCAGACCCGCTTCAGATCCGCGTAGAGGGCGTCGTCCACCCGAGCCTTGTTGGCCGGAAACACACCTGCGGCCTTGTAGTTGCGGTAGCCGAAGTCGTGGCGGGCGCAGGCCGTCTGGAAGGGGAACCCGAAGGGGTTGTCGGGCGAGGAGGAGCAGTAGTCCGTCGACCAGTCGAAGCCGTACGCCGCCCAATTGCCCTGGTTGCCGCGCGCCGCGACCCAGGCGTTGTAACTGGCGGCGCTGGTCTGCGTCCAGCTGCTGAGCACCTGCGGCCTGTCGGCCGGGGCCGCCGACGCGGGGGACGCGAAGACGAGTACGCCGGCCGCGGCCACGGATGCGAGGACAGGAGCGAGACGTCGGCGCATGACATTCCTCCAGGACGAGGGGGGGCCGCCCGGGGTAACCCCCGGTACGGCGTCTGGGTCCACCCTCGGGGCACGTCCTATTGCCGCCCCATAACACCGCTATAACGCCCACTCGCCGCTCCGGTGTCGGGTTGGCCGGCGGGTCAGGACCGCGTCCTTTCCGTCAGTTGGCCCGCAGGGGGCGCCGGCAGGCTTGGTGTCACTGCGCGTTGACGGCCTCCGGCGGGCTCGGGCGGGCTGTGCGGCGGGCCTGGTCCGGCCGGCCGGACCGGGCCAGGCAGCTCTCAGGTAGGACGCGGTGTCAGACTTCCGGCAGATGCAGGGTTCGTCCTGCGGAGGGACGCGCGGCGGGATGCGACGGCCGAGACTGGATTACATGAACCGCCGTCCCCTCGCCATCGCCGCCGCCATCGTGGGAGTCCTCGCCACCGCCGCCTTCGCGCTGCCCAATCTCCCGCCCAACCCGCTGACCGACTCCATCAACGACCGGGTCTTCAAAGAGAAGAGCAAGCACTTCGCGACCGCCGCCGACGCGCCGACCCGCGGAGCGCCGGCCTACACGCTGCCGTCCTGGGTGCCCAAGGACGCCACCGACATACGCATACGCGTGCGCACCACCGGCGAGGCCAGACTGATCCGCTTCACGCTCGGAGCGACCCCGCTGGACGGCCCGCAGTGCACCGCCGGCACGCCGAAGGACCTGGGCGGGCGGCAGCTGAGCGCCAAGTGGTGGCCGCACGGCACCCGGGCCGAGGAACGGCCCGAGTGCCGGGACTTCTACCAGTACCAGGTCGCCGTGCGCGGCAAGCAGGTCTACGCCTGGACCGACGGGACCCCCTCGCCGGGGGCGAAGACGCAGGACGGCAGCCCGGCGGCCGCCCACGCACGCAGCCGCGGCTAGCAGCCGCGGCCGGTTCCGGCTCCGCTTCCGCTTCCGCTTCCGGTTCCGGTTCCGGTTCCGTTCTAGTCGCGGGTGAGTGCGGCCGCGGTGGCCCGGGCGAAGGCCTCCGGGTTGTCGAGCATGATGTTGTGCCCGCAGTCCGGGACGGGCACCACGGACACCCCGGCGGCCTCCAGGGCCTCGGCTCCGGCGAGGGGCCCGTCGGCCGCGGGCAGCAGGTAGCTGCGCGGGATCTCCAGCTCCAGCAGCAGCTCGCGCATGGGCGGCGTCGTGCCGGCCGCGAGGTGTACGGCGGTGCGGTGCAGGGCCGTACGGTCGGCCAGCCGCATGGTGGACCACCAGTGCGCACCGACCCGGTCGCGTACCTCGGCCCAGCCGCCTGCCAGGAACTCCTCCTCGGTGTAGGAGGCGATCCCGCTGCTGCCGGCGGTGCGGGGGACGATCGGCACCGGGTCCAGGTTGGCGTCGACGAGCACCAGCCGGGAGACGAGCCGGGGGTGCCGGTGGGCGAGCGCGATGGCGACGGCGCCGCCCATGCTGTGGGCGATCAGCTCTACCCCGCGGACACCGGCCGCGTCGAGGGCGGCGGCGAGGGTGTCGGCATGTGCTTCGAGGGTGTACGCGAAACCCTCGGGCCGGTCGCTGTGCCCGTGCCCCAGCAGGTCGACCAGCAGCGACCGGCGGCCCGCGAGCAGCGGGTGCACGGCGCTCGCGGCGAAGTAGGCGGGCGAGGTCGATCCCAGCCCGTGCACGTACACCCGCGCGGGCTCCTCACCGGGCAGCTCGACCCAGCGGATCCGGTCATCTTCCGGCGTGACGGCGGCACTTCGCATCCTGCGCTCCCTTGATCGACGAGAGGACGAGACTAACCAGGGCCGCCTCGAGCACCTGGTCTACCCTCGTCGGGTGAGTACGTACGTGAACCGACTCGGCGAGGACCTGCCGCAGACCGGCGCGGTCCCGACGGGGACGGCCGTGACGGTGTGGTCCCTGGACACCACCCTCGACGTGGTCGGCGGCCACCGGATCGACGAGGCGCTGCCGCTCCTCGACGCGAACGAACGGGAGCGGGCCAGGCGGCTGTTGCGGGCCGGGGACCGGCACCGGTACCTCGCCTCCCACGTGGGGCTGCGGGTGCTGCTCGGCGGCTACCTCGGGCTGGCCCCGCAGGACGTCACCCTGGTCCGGGAGGACTGCCCGTGCTGCGACGGCCCGCACGGGCGGCCGGCGGTGACGGGAGGCGCGGTGCAGTTCTCGCTCTCGCACAGTGACGACCTCGCGTACCTCGCGTTCGCGGGGGCACCGGTCGGGATCGACGTGGAGGGGATCCCGAGCGCGGCGGCGGTGGAGGACGTGCTGAACACCCTGCATCCGGCGGAGATCGCGGAGCTCTCCGCGCTGCCCGCGGCGGAGCGGCAGGGGGCGCTGGCCCGCCTGTGGTCGCGCAAGGAGGCCTACTTCAAGGGCACGGGCACCGGCCTGGCCGCGGGCCTGGCCGACCCGTACGTCGGCTCGGGCCCCCACCCGGCGCCCGTCCCGGGCTGGCACCTGACGGACCTTCCGGCGCCGCCGGCCTACGCGGCGGCCCTCGCCCTCCGCACCTGACCCGCACGCACGAGTTCGCCGACATCGAGGCGCGGCGCCCGCGGCGACGTTCGCCACGCCGTGTCAAAATCACGGTCGCCGCTGGTCATGCGCCCATTATCGTGGCGGCCATGGACATCCGCCCCGCCCGTACCGTCGCCGAACTCCAGGCCGCGGAGGGGCTCTTCGACGGCCCCGCCCGACTCGACTGGTCCGAGCGCTTCCTCTGCGCGCCGGGACACCTGATGCTCATCGCCTACGTCGACGACATCCCCGCCGGCATGGTCTCCGGGGTCGAGATGAACCACCCCGACAAGGGCACCGAGATGTGCCTGTACGAGCTCTCCGTCGACGAGGGCTACCGGCGCCGCGGCATCGGCCGCGCCCTGACCGAGGCCCTCGCCGCCGAGGCCAAGGCGCGCGGCTGCTACGGCATGTGGGTGGGAGTCGACACCGGCAACGAGGCCGCCCTCGCCACCTACGCCTCCGCCGGCTCCCGCGACGAGGCCGTCTTCGCCATGCGCGGCTGGCCCCTCTCCGGCTAATCCGTCCGGTGGCGTGTCGTGCGCCCACTCGGCGCACCCTCCGCGCGCCCGGCCCGCACCTCGCCGAGCATCGCCGCATGACCGCACTCACCGCGCTGCTCCCGGCCGCCGCCCTGCTGGCGGCGGCCACCGCCCTGCCGCCGCACCCCGCACTCGCCGCCGCCGACCGCGCCGAAACCGCCACCGCCCCGTACGTCGTGGTCCTCAAGGACACCGCCTCCCGCGCCCCGACCGGCGCCCTGGCCGCCGAGGCCGCGGGCTCCGGGGACCAGGTGGGGGCCGTCTACGACACCGTCCTCAGCGGCTTCGCCGTCCGCACCACCGCCGCCCGCGCCGCGGCCCTCGCCGCAGACCCCCGGGTGGCCTCGGTGGAGCCGGACGCCGAGTTCCGGATCAGCGACGCGCAAAGCCCGGCGCCCTGGCCGCTGGACCGGATCGACCAGCGCGATCTCCCGCTCGACGGCTCGTACACGTACGCCGCCACCGCGCGGGGCGTCACCGCGTACGTCGTCGACACCGGGATCAACACCGGGCACCAGGAGTTCGGGGGGCGGGCCCGGGTCGGCTACAACGGGGTGTTCCTGGAGAGCTCCACCGACTGCAACGGCCACGGCACGCACGTCGCGGGAACCCTGGGCGGGGCGACGTACGGGGTCGCGAAGGGGGTCTCCCTCGTCGGCGTCAAGGTCGCCAACTGCAAGGGGTCCGCGACCCTGACGTCCATCCTGGGCGGCCTGGAGTGGATGGTGAAGGACGCCGCCGCGGCCCCCGGCACCCCCGCCGTGGCCAACATGAGCATGGGCGGCACGCGCAGCTACGCCCTGGACGCGGCGGTGACGCGGGCGGTCGCCGCCGGGATCACCTTCACCGTCGCCGCCGGCAACGGCGCCGACGACGCCTGCACCGGCTCCCCCGCCGCCGTCCCCGTGGCGGTCACGGTCGGCGCGGCCGACGCCGCGGACCAGTGGGCTCCGTTCTCCAGCCGCGGCAGCTGCGTGGACCTCGCCGCGCCGGGCGTGTCCGTCACCTCGGCCTGGAAGGGCGGGGCGACCGCCCTCGCCCGCGCCTCCGGCACCTCCATGGCGGCCCCGCACGCGGCGGGCGTCGCCGCGCTGATCCTCGCGGAAGGCCTCGCCGCGGGCGGTACCGCCAAGACCCCCGCCGAGGTCTCCGACGCGCTGGTGCGGGGCGCCGTACCGGACCACCTCACCGGAGTCCCGGCCGGCACCGCCAACCTGCTGCTGCACGTCCCGGCGGCCGCCCCCTAGCGGGCCCGCCCCACCGCCCGGCCGTCGGCGTCCCCGCTCCCCCGCCGCCGGCCGGATCGCCATGTGACCTCGTCAGTCGCCTGTCGGCACCCCACCCATCCCACCCGTTCCGCACCCCGTCAACCCTGACCTGATGGGACATCAATTTCTGTGTGCTTCGGGCGAAAGCAAGTCATTGACTTCTCATCACCGCGACGCGTCAATGTCGGCCACCGCACCGGCTCGGCCTCCCCCACACAGCGGGTGGGGGGAGGGGTTCGTCTGACGAAGGAGTCGCGACCCAGTGAGTACAACGTTCCGACGAAGAGTCCTGGCCGGGGTGGGCACCCTGTCCCTCGCGCTGACGGGCGGCGTGGTGGGACTGACCGGCACCGCACAGGCGGCGACCGTGACCACCCCCGTCTTCGAGAACTGCGACGCCCCGGCACCGCAGGCGGACGGTTCGGGCAACCAGAACTACACGATCACCGTGCCCGGCCAGGCCAAGGCCGGCGACGTCGTCCCGATCACGATCGACCCGGGTGCGAGCCCGCTCGTCCCCGGCTTCTCCGTCACGACGGTGAACACCACCAAGATCACCCTCAAGGTGGGGGCGACCACCCAGGTGGTCACCAGCCCGCCCGAGACCGTCAGCGTCGTCGCCGGCACCCCGCTCGACCCGAAGGCCTTCTCCGGAACCGTCAAGATCCCGGACGGCACCGAGGGGACCACGGTCGACATCAAGCTCGACCTGGCGGTCACCGACGCGGACCTCAGCGGTTCGGTGTTCACCACGACCTGCACCCCGGCGCCCCGGCCGAGCGCCACCATCGGCTCGGTCGCCGTCGAGGCCCTGCCCAAGGACCCGGTCACCACCAAGCTGACGCCCAACAGCGGCAAGGCCGGCACGGCCGTCGTCGTGGGCGGCGCCAACTTCCCGGCCGGCCCGGTCACCTGCTCCGCCCTCCTCGCGGGCGCGGCGACCGGTGACACCGGCACCGGTACGGCGGATGCGACCGGCGCCGCCACCTGCAACATCACCGTCACCAAGAAGGCCGACGCCCTCAAGATCGACGGCTCGGTCACCCCGTACAAGTCCTTCGTGTACCTGGAGGACCAGGCGGGCGTGAAGAACCCGGTCGACATCGAGGTCCTCCCCGGCCCGCTGGCACTCGGCCCGAAGGACGGCCAGCCGGCCGTCGCCTTCCCCTCGGTCACCATCAACGGCAAGGCCCAGTCGGTGGTCGGCGTGTTCAACGCCGCGACCGTCCAGGACTTCCGCGGCGGCACGCTCGGCTGGGACGTGACGGCGACCCGTACGCCGTTCCTGAACCAGACGACCGGCCACTCGATGGCGAAGGCGCAGATCGGCATCCAGCCGTCCTGCACCGTGACCAACCCGGACAGCCCGAGCACCTGCACCGCGGGCACGCCCGGCGCGATCTCCGAGACCCCGATGAAGGTGGCCTCGCAGGCCGCCGGCGGGGACGAGCTGACCGGCGGTGAGTTCGCCGTCGGCGGCGCCGGGATGATCCAGCTCCCGCCGTTCATGTTCGCCGACACCTACCAGACGGTCGTCACCTTCTCGATCGCCTGATCCGGCAGGAGCAGCGCAACCCGGGGTGGGGGGGGGGGGGGGCGCGGGCCCGCCCCCCCCCCCCCCCCCCCCCCCGCGCCCCCCCCCCCCCCCCCCCCCCCCCCCCCCCCCGCGGGGGCGCGGCGCGCCCCCCCCCCCCCCCCCCGCCCCTTCGCCATCGACCCCGCGTTCCGCGCCCCGCGCCCCCGCGCCCCCGCGCCGACTGGAGAGCCGCCCATGCGCCCCCGCCCCCGCCCCCGTACCCGCGCTTCTGCGTACGGTCCGCTCCTCGCCCTGTTGCTGCTGGTCGCGAGCCTGCTCCTGCCGGCCGCGACGGCGACGGCCGCGGACAACGGCACCTGGGGGGTGTTCCCGACGCCCCCGGCCGGCGCCGCGATGACCGACCGCGCGTACTTCTTCCACCAGGGGGCGGCCGGGACCACGGTCAGCGACAGCGCGACGATCCTGAACTCCTCCGACAGGGAGCTGACCTTCCAGATCTTCGCCACCGACGCGGTGAACACCCCGGCCGGCGGGGCCTTCGCGCTGCTGCCGGCGGACCGCAAGCCCAAGGACGTGGGGGCGTGGATCGCGCTGCCGCCCGAGACGGCGACCACGGTGACCGTGCCGCCCAGGGGCCGCAAGGACATCCCGTTCACGGTGAAGGTCCCGCAGGACGCGACGCCCGGCGACCACGTCGGCGGGATCGTCGCCCTCAACACCGCCGTGGAGGGCATCCGGCAGGAGGGCAAGGTCCAGGTCGGCGTGAAGCGGCAGGTCGGCTCCCGGCTGTACTTCCGGGTGCCGGGGCCGGTGACGGCGGGGCTGAGCGTGGAGGACGTGAAGGTCAGCCGGTCCGCGCCGCTGCTGCCGTGGGTCAAGGAGGCCCGCGCCACGATCTCGTACACGCTGGTCAACCGGGGCAATGTGGTCGTCGAGCCCAGGGTGGCGGTGTCCGCCGAGGGGCTGTTCGGCCGCACGGTGCTCGACCGGAAGGCCCGCGAGCTGAAGCTGGTGCTGCTGCCGGGCCAGCGGATCGAGCTGACCGAACCCTGGGCGGACGCACCGCAGTCGGACTGGGTCACCGTGCGGATCTCGGCCGGGGCGACGGCCTACCCGGACCTGGCCTCGGACTCCGAGG
This sequence comes from Streptomyces sp. NPDC050448, assembly GCF_040655295.1. Lineage (NCBI taxonomy): Bacteria > Bacillati > Actinomycetota > Actinomycetes > Kitasatosporales > Streptomycetaceae > Streptomyces > Streptomyces sp. NPDC050448. The sequence continues at coordinate 193,549 of NZ_JBFAJR010000005.1, forward strand.
CGGAGTTCATCGCCGTGCCGTGGCCCGCCGCCGGCGCGCTGCTCGTCCTGGCGGGCGCCGTGCTCACCCTCCTGGTCCTGCGCCGCCGCCGCGGCCCACGGTCCGCGGACGACAGCGAACAGGACGAGCCCGCGGCGGACCTGGCCGGGACCCGCTGACCGGCCCGGGTGTGCCACGGCTCGCGCTGCCGCTCCCCGACGGCCCCCGGGCGTGCGGGCGGCGGGGGACGTCCGGTCCCTGTTCCGGACCGGGGGAGCCGGAACGGAACTCGCCCCCCCGCGCGAGGGTTGCGGGGGGCGAGCCGGTCCTGGGGTCCTGCGGTCAGTGGTTGCGCGGGAACCCGAGGTCCACGCCCACCGGGGCCTCGGACGGGTCGGGCCAGCGGGTCGTGACGACCTTGCCGCGGGTGTAGAAGTGGATGCCGTCGTTCCCGTAGATGTGGTGGTCGCCGAAGAGCGAGTCCTTCCAGCCGCCGAAGGAGTGGTAGCCCACCGGCACCGGGATCGGCACGTTGACCCCGACCATGCCGGCCTCGATCTCCAGCTGGAAGCGGCGGGCGGCGCCGCCGTCGCGGGTGAAGATCGCGGTGCCGTTGCCGAACGGCGAGGCGTTGATGAGCGCCACGCCCTCCTCGTAGGTCTCGGCGCGCAGCACGCACAGCACCGGCCCGAAGATCTCGTCGCGGTAGGCGTCGGAATCGGTCTTGACGTTGTCCAGCAGCGACAGGCCGATCCAGTGCCCCTCCTCGAAGCCGTCGACCGTGTACCCCGTACCGTCCAGGACCACGTCGGCGCCCTGGTCGGCCGCGCCCTTCACGTACGAGGCGACCTTGTCGCGGTGGGCGGCGGTGATCAGCGGGCCCATCTCGGAGGTCGGGTCGTTGCCCGGGCCGATCTTGATCTTCTCGGCGCGCTCGCGGATCTTCTCCACCAGCGTGTCGCCGATGGAGCCGACGGCGACGACGGCGGAGATCGCCATGCAGCGCTCGCCGGCCGAGCCGTAGGCGGCCGAGACCGCCGCGTCGGCGGCCGCGTCCAGGTCGGCGTCCGGCAGCACCAGCATGTGGTTCTTGGCGCCGCCCAGGGCCTGGACCCGCTTGCCGTGGGCGGAGGCGGTGGTGTGGATGTGGCGGGCGATCGGGGTCGAGCCGACGAAGGAGACGGCCGCGATGCCGGGGTGGGCGAGCAGTGCGTCGACGGCGACCTTGTCCCCGTGGACGACGTTGAGCACACCGGCCGGCAGACCGGCCTCGGACGCCAGCTCGGCCAGCTTGTTGGCGGCCGACGGGTCCTTCTCGCTCGGCTTGAGGATGAAGGTGTTTCCGCAGGCCACGGCCAGCGGGAACATCCACATCGGGACCATCGCGGGGAAGTTGAACGGGGTGATGCCCGCGACCACGCCCAGCGGCTGGCGGATCGAGGAGACGTCGACCCGGTTCGAGACGGAGGTCGACAGCTCGCCCTTGAGCTGCGTGGTGATCCCGCAGGCCAGTTCGACGATCTCCAGGCCGCGCGCGACCTCGCCCAGCGCGTCCGAGTGCACCTTGCCGTGCTCGGCGGTGATCAGCTCGGCGATGGCGTCGCGGTTGGCGTCCAGCAGGGCGCGGTAGGCGAACAGCACCTTGGTGCGGGCGGCCAGCGAGGACTGGCCCCAGGTCTGAAAGGCCTCCTGGGCGACCCGTACGGCCGCGTCGACCTCATCGGCCGACGCGAGGGCGACCTGCGTGGTGACCTCGCCGGTGGCCGGGTCGGTGACCGGGCCGTAGTTGCCCGACGCGCCCTCGACGGTCTTGCCACCGATCCAGTGGTTGACGGTCTTCATTGCCTTGCTCCTTCACAGATGGCGACGTCGCTGCACGGCTTGCCGGTCGTACTCTTCGCGGGCCGCGTTCGCCGACGCACGGGTCGCGGTCTCGGCCACAGGAACATCCCACCACGCCTGTGCCGGGGGCGGGCCCGACACAGTGTCGGGTGTTCGGGTCTGTGCGTAGACACATGTGGGACGGTCCGCCTCACGCGCTTCGGCGAGGGCTTTCCGCAGGTCACTGATGGTGCGGGTGCGGATCACGGCCATCCCCAGGGAGGCTGCGTTGGCCGCGAGGTCCACCGGCAGGGGCGCGCCGGTGTACGAACCGTCGTCCGCCCGGAAGCGGTATGCGGTCCCGAAGCCCTCCCCGCCCACGGCCCCGGAAAGGCCGCCGATGGAGGCGTAGCCGTGGTTGTCGAGGATCACCACCTTGATCGGGATCCCCTCCTGCACGGCCGTGACGATCTCGGTCGGGTTCATCAGGTACGTCCCGTCGCCGACCAGCGCCCACACCGGGCGGCCGGGCGCGGCGAGTGCGGTGCCGATCGCCGCCGGGATCTCGTAGCCCATGCAGGAGTACCCGTACTCCACGTGGTACTGGTCGACCGAGCGGGCCCGCCACAGCTTGTGCAGGTCCCCGGGGAGCGAGCCGGCGGCGTTGACCAGGATGTCGTCGGCGCCGACGACGGCGTCGAGCAGCCCGAGCACCTGGACCTGCGTCGGGGCGGCGTCCTCGTCGGCGGCCGCGTAGGCCCGGTCGACCAGCCGCTCCCAGCTCCGTTTCCTCTCTTTGTACGTCGTCTCGTACGCGGGGTCCACGCGGTACCCGGCAGCCGCGTCCCGGAGGTCTTCCAGGCCCACCCGCGCGTCGCAGACCAGCGGCCGGGCGGCGAGCTTGTGGGCGTCGTACGGGTCGAGGTTGAGCCCGAGGAACCGGACGGCGGGGTTCTGGAACAGGGTCGAGGAGGCGGTGGTGAAGTCCGTCAGCCGGGTCCCGGCGGCGATGACCAGGTCGGCGCCGCGGGCCAGCTCGTCGGCGGTGGCCGTCCCGGTGTGCCCGATGCCGCCGACATCGGCGGGGTGGTCGTACGGGAGCACCCCCTTGCCCGCCTGTGTGCAGGCGACCGGGATCCCGGTGGCCTCGGCGAACTCCGCCAGCGCGGCCTGGGCCGCGCTGTGCCGGATCCCGCCGCCGGCGACGATCAGCGGGCGCGCGGAGCCCCGTACGGCCGCGGCGGCCTGCGCGAGCTCCGCCCGGTCGGGCCGGGGCCGGCGTACGCCCCACACGCGCTCGGCGAAGAACTCGGCCGGCCAGTCGTACGCCTCCGCCTGGACGTCCTGCGGCAGCGCCAGGGTCACCGCGCCGGTCTGCACGGGGTCGGTGAGCACCCGCATCGCCTGGAGGGCGGCCGGGATCAGCGCCTCGGGGCGGGTGATCCGGTCGAAGTGGCGGGAGACGGGCCGCAGGGTGTCGTTGACGGAGAGGTCGCCCGCGTACGGCACCTCGAGCTGTTGCAGCACGGGATCGGCGGGCCGGGTGGCGAAGGTGTCGCCGGGCAGGAGCAGGACGGGGATCCGGTTGATCGTGGCGAGGGCGGCCCCGGTGACGAGGTTGGTGGCGCCGGGCCCGATCGAGGTGGTGACGGCGTGTGCCGAGAGCCGCCCGCACTGGCGGGCGTACCCGACGGCGGCGTGCACCATGGCCTGCTCGTTCCTCCCCTGGAGGAACGGCATCTCCCGCGGGCCGCTCTCGAGGAGGGCCTGCCCGATGCCGGCGACGTTCCCGTGCCCGAAGATCCCCCAGGTGGCGGCGATCAGCCGGTGGCGGCGGCCGTCGCGCTCGGTGTACTGGCGCGCGAGGAAGCGGACGAGGGCCTGCGCGACGGTGAGCCTCATCGGGTCTCGTCCTCCGCTCGGTGGAAGGGCAGCCGGGGGTCGGCGTCCTGGCCGGTCCAGGTGTCCCGGATCCAGCCGTGGTCGGGGTGGTCCCGGATCAGCCACTCCCGGGGCTGGCCCGGGGGCCCGGCCATGACGTTGAGGTAGTACATGTCGTGCCCGGGCGCGGCGATGGACGGCCCGTGCCAGCCGTCCGGGATGAGCACCGCGTCGCCCGTCCTCACCTCCGTGAGGATGTCGGTCTTCCCCGCGGGGGAGGGGCTGACACGCTGGTAGCCGAGGCCGGGGGTGTCCCCGTGCGGGGCGATCTCGAAGTAGTAGATCTCCTCGAGGCGGGACTCCCGGCCGGGGTGGAACTCGTCGTGCTTGTGGGGCGGGTACGAGGACCAGTTCCCGCCGGGGGTGAGGACCTCGACGGCGATGAGGCGGTCGCAGTCGAAGACGCCGGCGGCGGCGAAGTTGTTGACCTGGCGCGTGCACGGGCCGGCCCCGCGGATCTCCACCGGGACGTCCCGGGCGGCCCCGTACCGGGCCGGCAGCACGGTGTCGCACCGCGCCCCGACGAGCGCGAACCGCCCCCCGGCGGCGGACCCGATCTGGGCTTCCCCACCTCGGGGGAGGTATGCGAAGTCGGTCACGGCCGTGAACACGCTCTCGCGCCCCCGCAGTTCGAACACCGAGACCGGTGGCCCTCCGGGGCCGGGAGAAGGCTCCGCGCAGCGGACCACGCAGCCCCCGGCCAGCGGAAGGACGATCCACTCGTGGTCCGCGCACCCGTGCGCATACGTCTCGCCCGGGGCGAGGTCCAGCACCCGCAGCGCGGTGAACGCCATCTCGTGCGACGCGGTCACCGTCACGACTCCAGCACCTCCTCGACCTCCTTGGCGTACGGCATCGCCGCCGAGCACGCCAGCCGTGACGCCACGATCGCCCCCGCCGCATTGGCGTAGCGGATCACCCGCTCCAGGTCCCAGCCCGCCAGCAGCCCGTGGCACAGCGCCCCGCCGAACGCGTCCCCCGCGCCCAGCCCGTTCACCACCTCCACCGGCACCGGCGGAGCTTCCGCCGCCGTTCCGTCCCGCCGCATCGCCAGTACCCCGTCCGGCCCCCGTTTCACCACGGCCAGTTCCGCCCCGGCCGCCAGCAGTGCCCGCGCCGCGGCCCGCGGTTCGGACTCGCCCGTCGCGATCGCGCACTCCTGCGCGTTGCCGACCGCCACCGTCGCGAGGCCCAGCGCCTGCGCGTACGGGTCCCCCGGGTCGCCCTCCCACAGCATCGGCCTCCAGTCGAGGTCGAAGACGGTGATCCCGGACCTCGCGCGCGCCTCCAGCGCGGCCAGGGTGGCGGACCGGCTCGGCTGCGCGCTCAGGCCCGTCCCCGTCATCCAGAACACCCGCGCGGCCCGTACCGCCGCCAGGTCCAGTTCCCCCGGCTCGATCTCCAGGTCGGGGGCCTTCGGCAGCCGGTAGAAGTAGAGGGGGAAGTCGTCCGGCGGGAAGATCTCGCAGAAGGTGAGCGGGGTCGGGTAGCGCGCCGTCTCCCCCACCCACCGGTCGTCCACCCCGAACCCGCGCAGCTCGGCCCGCAGATAGGTCCCGAAGGGGTCCGCTCCGGTCTTGGTGATCACCGCCACCCGCCGGCCCAGCCGGGCCGCCGCGACGGCGACGTTGGCGGGCGAGCCGCCCAGGAACTTCCCGAAGGTGTCCGCCTCCGCCAGCGGTACGCCCGTTCTCAGGGGGTAGAGATCCACCCCGATCCGCCCCATCGTGATCAGGTCGAACGCGACATCGTCCGCGGTGGTCACAGGCAGTCCTCCCACTCGTCTCGCACCCTAAGGTGGCCGTCATGACGTCCTCCCCGCCCGCGTTGACCCGTATCCGCATCGGTTCGGCTCCGGACTCCTGGGGTGTCTGGTTCCCGGACGATCCGCTGCAGACGCCGTGGGACCGATTCCTCGACGAGGTCGCCGATTCCGGGTACGAGTGGATCGAGCTCGGCCCGTACGGCTACCTCCCCACCGCCCCCGCCCGCCTCGCCGAGGAGACCGCCAAACGGGGTCTGCGCGTCAGCGCGGGCACCGTCTTCACCGGACTCCATCACGGGCCCGGCGTCTGGGCGGACACGTGGGAGCACGTGTCGCGGATCGCGGCGCTCACGCAGGCCACGGGCGCGGGCCACCTCGTCGTCATTCCCTCGTTCTGGCGGGACGACAAGACCGGCGAGGTGCTGGAGGACAGGACCCTCACCCCCGCCCAATGGCGTGAACTGACCACGCAGACCGAGCGCCTGGGCCGCGAGGTCCAGGACCGGTACGGGCTGCGGATCGTCGTCCATCCGCATGCGGACACGCACATCGACACCCCGGAGAACGTGGCCCGCTTCCTGGACGCCACCGACCCGGACCTGGTCTCGCTGTGCCTGGACACCGGGCACTACGCGTACTGCGGCGGCGACAGCGTCCAGGCCATCGAGACCTTCGCCGAGCGGATCGGCTACCTCCACCTCAAGCAGGTCGATCCGCGGATCCTCGCCGAAGTCGTCGCGGAGCAGCTGCCCTTCGGACCGGCCGTGGCTCGCGGGGTGATGTGCGAACCGCCGTCCGGGGTGCCCGCGCTGGAGCCCGTGCTCGCGGCCGCCCAGCGGCTCGGCGTGGACCTCTTCGCGATCGTGGAGCAGGACATGTACCCGTGCCCGCCCGACCGGCCGCTGCCGATCGCCCGCCGCACCCGCGCCTACCTGCGCTCCTGCGGCGCCCGCTGACTCCCCGGAGGGAACACGACATGAGCACGCTGGGCATCGCCGTCATCGGGACGGGGAAGATGGGCGCCGACCACGTCCGCCGGATCGGGCGGACGGTGGGCGGGGCCCGGGTGACGGCCGTGGCCGATCCGGACGGGGACCGGGTCAAGGCGGTCGCGGCGGCTCTGGACGGTGCGAGCGCGCACACGGATCCGGCGGCCGCGATAGCCGCACCCGGGGTGCAGGCCGTACTGATCGCCTCCCCGGGGCCCGCCCACGAGGAGGCGATCCTGCGGGCCCTGGAGCGGGAGTTGCCGGTGCTGTGCGAGAAGCCGCTGACCCCGGACCCGGCGGGGGCGCTGCGGGTGATGGAGGCGGAGCAGCGGCTGGGCCGGCGTCTGGTGCAGGTGGGGTTCATGCGGCGGTTCGACGCCGAGTACGAGCGGCTCAAAGAGCTGCTGGACGCGGGCGGGATCGGCCGGCCCCTGTTCCTGCACTGCCGGCACCGCAATGCCTCCTCGCCCTCCTTCTTCACCAGCGACATGCTGATCAGCGACTCCGTCGTGCACGAGGTCGACGCGGCGCGCTGGCTGCTCGGGCAGGAGATCACGGCGGTGTCCGTGCTCTCCCCGACGCCCACCTCGGCGGCCCCCGAGGGGCTGCGCGATCCCCGGCTGGTCCTGCTGGAGACCTCGGGCGGGGCGATCGTCGACGTGGAGATCTTCGTCAACTGCGGTTTCGGCTACGAGGTCCGGTGCGAGGCGGTCGGCGAGTCCGGGAGCGCCCAGATCGGCGAAGGGCAGGCGATGGTCGTCCGGTCCGCGGGCCGCAGCTACGGGGAGATCGCCCAGGACTTCACCGTGCGCTTCGCCGACGCGTACGACCGCCAGCTGCGGCGCTGGGTGGCCGCGGCCGCGCAGGGCCGGGTGGCCGGGCCCGACGCGTGGGACGGCTACGCGGCGGCCGCCGTCTCCGCGGCGGGGCTCACTGCCGCGCACAGCGGGGCACGGACCCCCGTGGAGCTGGTGGAACGGCCGGCCCTGTACCGCTGAGCCGCCCTCCCGCCCGCTCCTGCCCCCGCTCCGCTGGGAGGTGCCCCCGTCCAGGGGCACCCGTTGTGCCGTATCTGTCACAGACGTCACCCTTGCGTCACAGATGTCCGCGCTACACAGGTTTTGCGTCACAGCCGGACAACAGCCCCTCCCCCGCCTTCGCCCTCCGTCGTTCTCCGGGCACAACCCGATTGATCGTCTGTGTCCACGTTTCGGCTCCCCCGACGGCCTCCCGGCCGGCCCCGCGCCGTGGACAAGGAGGTGTCGTGGATGAGCGACAGACAGCTGTGGTCGTACAAGGAGATCGCCGCCCACATCCGGGTCCAGCCGGACACGGTGCGCTCGTACCGCAAGCACGGGCTGCTCCCCGCTCCCGACCACGTGGAAGGCGTCAAGCCGTACTGGTACGCCGACACGATCCGCGCCTGGGTGGCCCGCCGCCCCGGCAACCGGGGCCGCCGCGAGGACTGACCCCGACGGCCGCGGCCCCGGCTGCGGACGAGACCGCCTGGCCCCGTCCGCGAAGGCGGCCGCGGCGCCGTCCGCCGCCGCGCCTAGCGGCTGCCCGCGAGAAGTGCGCGTACTGCGACCCGGGCCCGGAGCTCACCGGCCCGTTCACCCGCCCCACCCTCGCTGACCCGGCCCCCCGGACCGGCCCCCGCCGGCCGGCCGGCATCAGGAACCGGCCGGAAAGGGCGGCGAACACTCGCGTTGATACCCCCTAGGGGTATAGTCTCCAAGAGTCGGGAGGACGGTGGTGCGATACCGCCGCCCCCCGGCGACCGGATACGCCCCTGAAGAGGAGAACGACATGACCGCCGAGACGGCAACCCAGACCACCACCGTCTACCGGGTGACCGGCATGACCTGCGGCCACTGCGAAGGCGCGGTGACCACGGAGATCTCCGCCCTGCCGGGCGTCAGCTCGGTCAAGGCCGTCGCCGCGACCGGCGAGGTCACCGTGGTCTCCGCCGCCCCGCTCGCCGACGAGGACGTCCGCGCCGCCGTGGACGAGGCCGGGTACGAGTTCGCCGGCCAGACCGTCTGAAGCCCCCTCTCCTTCGCAGTACCCCGCCGGGTCGTACCGGCCAGCTCATACTGGTCCCGCACGACCCGGCCCTCCCCCTGGAGCCGGACATGAGCAGCAGCACAGTGCACGACGGGCCCATAGCGGCGGCCGAAGCCGCCGAGGTCGAGCTGAGCATCGGCGGGATGACCTGCGCCTCCTGCGCCGCACGCATCGAGAAGAAGCTGAACCGGATGGACGGGGTCACCGCCACGGTGAACTACGCCACCGAGAAGGCCCGCGTCTCGTACGGCAGCGGAGTCCACGTCGCCGACCTGATCGCGACCGTCGTCAGGACCGGGTACACCGCCGAGGAGCCCCCGCCGCCGGAACCGGAACCGGAGGCCGGGCAGACCGGGGCCGCGCAGACCGAGGCGCCGAGGGACCCCGAACTGGCCTCGCTGCGCCAGCGGCTGCTGGTCTCCGCCGCGCTGGCCCTCCCCGTCGTGCTGCTCGCGATGGTCCCGGCCCTCCAGTTCGACAACTGGCAGTGGCTCTCGCTGACCCTGGCCGCCCCCGTGGTCGTCTGGGGCGCCCTCCCCTTCCACAAGGCCGCCTGGACCAACGCCCGGCACGGCGCCGCCACCATGGACACCCTGGTCTCGGTCGGCACGCTCGCCGCCTTCACCTGGTCGCTGTGGGCCCTGTTCTTCGGGCACGCCGGGATGCCGGGCATGCGGCACAGCTTCGACTTCGCCGTCTCCCGTACGGACGGCTCCTCCGCGATCTACCTGGAGGTCGCCGCCGGCGTCGTCAGCTTCATCCTGCTCGGCCGCTACCTGGAGGCCCGCTCCAAGCGGAAGGCCGGCGCGGCCCTCAAGGCCCTGCTGGAGCTGGGCGCCAAGGACGTCGCCGTCCTGCGCGGCGGCAGCGAGGTACGGATCCCCGTGGCGCAGCTCGCCGTCGGCGACCGGTTCGTCGTACGCCCCGGCGAGAAGATCGCCACCGACGGCACGGTCGTCGAGGGCGGCTCCGCCGTGGACGCCTCCATGCTGACCGGCGAGTCGGTCCCGGTCGAGGTCGGCGTGGGCGACTCCGTCACCGGCGCCACCGTCAACACCTCGGGCCGTCTCGTCGTCGAGGCCACCCGGATCGGCGCCGACACCCAGCTCGCCCGGATGGCCAGGCTCGTCGAGGACGCACAGAACGGCAAGGCCGAGGTGCAGCGCCTCGCCGACCGGATCTCCGGGGTCTTCGTGCCGGTCGTGCTGGTACTCGCGCTCGGCACCTGGGTCACCTGGCTGCTGATCACCGACAACCCCACCGCCGCCTTCACCGCCGCCGTGGCCGTCCTGATCATCGCCTGCCCCTGCGCCCTGGGCCTGGCGACCCCGACCGCGCTGATGGTCGGCACCGGGCGGGGCGCGCAGCTCGGCATCCTGATCAAGGGCCCCGAGGTGCTGGAGTCCACCCGCCGCGTCGACACGGTCGTCCTCGACAAGACCGGCACGGTCACCACCGGCCGGATGACCCTGTCCGGCGTGCACACCGCCGCCGGTACGGACGAGCGCGAGCTGCTCCGCCTCGCGGGCTCGCTGGAGCACGCCTCCGAGCACCCGATCGCCCGGGCCATCGCCACCGGAGCGGCCGAGAGGACCGGCTCCCTGCCGGTCCCGGAGTCCTTCGCGGCCCCCGGTTCCTTTGAAAACGTCGCCGGGCTCGGCGTCCAGGGCGTCGTGGACGGCCACGCCGTCCTGGTGGGCCGCGAGCAGCTGCTGGCCGACTGGTCGATCGCCCTGCCCGCCGGCCTCGCCGAGGCCAAGGCGGCCGCCGAGGCCGCGGGCAGCACCGCCGTCCTGGTGGCCTGGGACGGGGCGGCACGGGGGGTCCTGACCGTGGCCGACGCGGTGAAGGAGACCAGCGCCGAGGCGGTGTCCCGGCTGCGCGCGCTCGGCCTGACCCCGGTTCTGCTGACCGGCGACAACAAGGCCGTGGCCGAGACGGTGGCCCGCGAGGTGGGCATCGACGAGGTGATCGCCGAGGTGCTCCCGCAGGACAAGGTGGACGTCGTACGCCGGCTCCAGGCGGAGGGCCGTACGGTCGCCATGGTGGGCGACGGGGTCAACGACGCGGCCGCGCTGGCCCAGGCCGACCTGGGCCTGGCCATGGGCACCGGTACCGACGCCGCCATCGAGGCGGGCGACCTGACCCTCGTACGCGGAGACCTGCGGGTGGCGGCGGACGCGATCCGGCTCTCCCGCCGGACCCTGGCCACCATCAAGGGCAACCTGTTCTGGGCGTTCGGCTACAACGTGGCGGCCCTGCCGCTCGCGGCCGCGGGCCTGCTCAACCCGATGATTGCGGGGGCTGCGATGGCGTTCTCCTCCGTTTTCGTGGTGAGCAACAGCCTCCGGTTGCGATCCTTCCGCTGATGGATCTTCTCCGCAGTCTGCGCACACTTCCTTCACGGGAGACGCAGATCACAGTGATTGCAACGTAACCATCTGGCACTGCAGTGGGTCTAATGGGGCGATGCCGGGAACGTCTTGGGGGACGTTCACGGGGGTCTTGGGGGACGTCCGGGGCATCAGCCGGCCGGGACGCGTGCCCAACGGGGTGCTTTGAGCGGCCCTCCCGACCCGTACGGGTCCCGGCAGACACCCATTGGAGCGCACCGCGTGTGCGCTCCTCGCCGACGCCCCGGCTCGGGTCCCGTGGGGGGAATCCGTTCCGGGGAAAGGAAAGCGCCCCGACCGTCGACCCGTGGGGGGATCGACGGCGGGGCGCTTTTCGCTTGCCTGGGGGCCTTTCGCCCGACGGGAGGCGTCGGCCGAAGGCCTCGGTTGAGCCTCGGGTCAGCGGGCCTCGACCGGGACGAAGTCGCGCAGGACCTCGCCGGTGTAGATCTGGCGCGGACGGCCGATGCGGGAACCCGGCTCCTTGATCATCTCGTGCCACTGGGCGATCCAGCCGGGAAGGCGGCCGAGCGCGAAGAGCACGGTGAACATCTCGGTCGGGAAGCCCATGGCCCGGTAGATCAGACCGGTGTAGAAGTCCACGTTCGGGTAGAGGTTGCGGGAGACGAAGTACTCGTCGGCCAGCGCGTGCTCTTCCAGCTTGAGCGCGATGTCGAGCAGTTCGTCGCTCTTGCCGAGCGCCGAGAGGACGTCGTGCGCCGCCGCCTTGATGATCTTCGCCCGGGGGTCGAAGCTCTTGTAGACGCGGTGCCCGAAGCCCATGAGGCGGACGCCGTCTTCCTTGTTCTTCACCTTGCGGATGAAGGCGTCGACGTCGCCGCCGTCGTTCTTGATGCCCTCGAGCATCTCCAGAACGGACTGGTTGGCGCCACCGTGCAGCGGACCCCACAGGGCCGAGATGCCGGCGGAGATCGAGGCGAACATGTTCGCCTGCGAGGAGCCGACCAGGCGCACGGTGGAGGTCGAGCAGTTCTGCTCGTGGTCCGCGTGCAGGATCAGCAGCTTGTCGAGCGCCGAGACCACGACCGGGTCCAGGTCGTACTCCTGGGCCGGCACGGAGAAGGTCATGCGCAGGAAGTTCTCGACGTAGCCGAGGTCGTTGCGCGGGTAGACGACCGGGTGGCCGACCGACTTCTTGTACGCGTACGCCGCGATCGTCGGCAGCTTGGCCAGCAGCCGGATCGTCGAGAGGTGGCGCTGCTGGTCGTCGAACGGGTTGTGGCTGTCCTGGTAGAACGTCGACAGCGCGCTGACCACGGAGGACAGCATCGCCATCGGGTGCGCGTCGCGCGGGAAGCCGTCGTAGAACCGCTTGACGTCCTCGTGCAGCAGCGTGTGCTGGGTGATCTCGTTGCGGAACGACGCGAGCTGGTCGACGGTCGGCAGCTCACCGTTGATCAGCAGGTACGCGACCTCGATGAAGGTCGAACGCTCGGCCAACTGCTCGATCGGGTAACCGCGGTAGCGCAGGATGCCCTGCTCACCGTCGAGGTAGGTGATCGCGGACTTGTAGGCGGCGGTGTTGCCGTATCCGCTGTCCAAGGTGACGAGCCCGGTCTGGGCCCTCAGCTTCGAGATGTCGAAGCCCTGGTCACCGACGGTGCTTTCGACCACCGGGTAGGTGTATTCACCGTCCGCGTACCGGAGTACTACAGAGTTGTCGCTCACGTCATCCCTCACCGACGTAGTGCCTCTTCTTCGAGGTGCCCTGACTGCCTCTACCTTCCCCCATTTGGCGCAAGAGAGTGCACTCGGGGTCGGCCTTTGGTCCTTTTGACGGCACTGAGTGCCTTCAACCTGCTCATCCTGCCCCCTCCGCGACGGTGCCGGAACCCCAAATGATCGATCATTTAGGTGATGTTTCCCACCGGTATCCGTCCGGACAGCCTGGGCGCGACCGCCGTGTACCTCCTGCCTGCGGAAACCGTACGCACAGCCTGGCCGAGGGCCTTGCGGGACCCGACCAGCACGACCAGTTTCTTCGCCCTGGTCACCGCCGTGTAGAGCAAGTTGCGCTGGAGCATCATCCAAGCCCCGGTGGTGACCGGGATCACCACGGCCGGATATTCACTCCCCTGGGAACGGTGGATGGTGACGGCGTACGCGTGCGCCAGCTCGTCCAACTCGGTGAACTCGTAGCCGACCTCCTCGTCCTCCTCCGTCCGCACCGTCAGCCGCTGTTCGTCCACATCCAGGGCGGTGACCACGCCGACCGTGCCGTTGAAGACGCCGTTGGCGCCCTTCTCGTAGTTGTTCCGGATCTGGGTGACCTTGTCGCCGACCCGGAAGACCCGGCCGCCGAACCTCTTCTCGGGCAGGTCCGGCCGGGCCGGCGTGATGGCCTGCTGGAGCAGGCTGTTGAGGTTCCCGGCGCCGGCCGGGCCGCGGTGCATGGGCGCGAGCACCTGGATGTCGCGGCGCGGGTCCAGCCCGAATCTGGCCGGAATCCTCCGGGCGGCCACGTCCACGGCGAGCCGCCCGGCCTCCTCGGTGTCCTCCTCGGGGAACAGGAAGAAGTCCGGCAGCCCGTCGGTGAGCGGCGGCAGGCCGGTGTTGATCCGGTGGGCGTTGGTGACCACGCCCGACTGCTGGGCCTGCCGGAAGATCCGGGTCAGCCGGACCGCGGGCACCGGCCCGCCTTCGGCCAGCAGGTCCCGCAGCACCTCCCCGGCGCCGACCGAGGGCAGCTGGTCCACGTCTCCGACCAGCAGCAGGTGTGCACCCGGTGCCACGGCCTTGACCAGCTTGTTCGCCAGCAGCAGGTCCAGCATCGAGGCCTCGTCGACGACCACCAGGTCCGCGTCCAGCGGGCGCTCCCGGTCGTACGCCGCATCCCCGCCGGGCTTGAGCTCCAGCAGCCGGTGCACGGTGGAGGCCTCGGCCCCGGTGAGCTCCGAGAGCCGTTTCGCGGCCCGGCCGGTGGGCGCGGCGAGCACGACCTTGGCCTTCTTCGCCCGGGCCAGCTCCACGATCGAGCGCACGGTGAAGGACTTCCCGCAGCCGGGCCCGCCGGTGAGGACGGCCACTCTGCGGGTCAGCGCGAGTCTGACGGCGTCCCGCTGCTCGGGGGCCAGCTTGGCCCCGGTGCGCGCGGCCAGCCAGCCCAGGGCCTTGTCCCAGTCCACGTCCTGGAAGCCCGGCATCCGGTCGTCCTCGGCGTTCAGGAGCCGCCGGACCTGCCCCACCAGCGACAGCTCGGCCCGGTGGAAGGGCACCAGGTACACGGCGGTGAGCGGGTCCGGGCCGCCCTGGGGGTCCGGCACGGGCTCCCGTACGACGCCCTCCGGGTCGGCGGCGAGTTCGGCCAGGCATTCGATGACCAGCCCGGTGTCCACCTGGAGCAGCTTGACCCCGTCGGCGATCAGCCGCTCCTCGGGCAGGAAGCAGTGCCCCTGGTCGGTGGACTGGGACAGGGCGTACTGCAGCCCGGCCTTGACCCGCTCGGGGCTGTCGTGCGGGATGCCGACGGCCTGCGCGATCCGGTCGGCGGTGAGGAAGCCGATGCCCCACACGTCGGCGGCGAGCCGGTACGGCTGGTTCTTGACCACCGAGATGGAGGCGTCGGCGTACTTCTTGTAGATCCGGACCGCGATGGAGGTGGAGACTCCGACGCCCTGGAGGAAGACCATGACCTCCTTGATGGCCTTCTGCTCCTCCCAGGCGGCGCCGATCAGCCTGGTCCGCTTGGGGCCGAGTCCGGGCACCTCGATCAGCCGCTTCGGCTCGGCCTCGATGACGTCGAGGGTGTCGGTGCCGAAGTGCTCCACGATCCGGTCGGCGATCTTGGGGCCGATGCCCTTGATCAGGCCGGAGCCGAGGTAGCGCCGTATGCCCTGGATGGTCGCGGGGAGCACGGTGCGGTAGTTCTCCACCGTGAACTGCTTGCCGTACTGGGGGTGGGATCCCCAGCGGCCCTCCATGCGCAGCGATTCGCCGGGCTGGGCCCCGAGCAGCGAACCGACGACCGTGAGCAGGTCCCCGCTGCCGCGGCCGGTGTCGACCCGGGCGACCGTGTACCCGCTCTCCTCGTTGGCGTAGGTGATGCGCTCGAGCACCCCCTCGACCACTGCCAGTTGCACCGCCCCGTTGATTGCCATGGCACGAAACTACCGCCCGGCGCCGACAGCCCGTCAGGCCTGTGGACAACCCGGGACGACCGGGACGACCGGGAGGAACGGCGGCGGGACCGAGAAGGGGGTCCGGCCTCGCGGCCGGACCCCCTCACGGTTACCCCTCCCGTGTCGGACTTCCCGATCCCCCCAGATCCCTCCCCGGAAGTACCGACGCACCATACGACCCGCTGGCCCGCCCCGGGGTTGCACACGGAATCGGAACTTTACATTTCCATTACCCATACACGCTCCGACGGCGATGCGAGGTGCCGGTAAATCACCGCAGAAGCAGCGTTTCGACCGGTGGTCTCCAGGAGGAGGCCACCCGTTGGGCGAAGGGGGGAGCCGGGGGCGGGAGCCGGCCCGGCCCTACCGCCGCCCCGGCGTCCACCGCGCTATCCTCGGGCGCCATGGAGCCCCCTGCTGACAACTCCGCCGCACCGGTACGGCTGCGGGACCCCGAGCCCGGGGAGCTGGGCTGGATCGTGCAGCGGCACGGCGCGCTCTACGCCGCCGAGTACGGCTGGAACACGGACTTCGAGGGCCTGGTGGCCCGGATCGTCGCGGACTTCGCCGAGGACCACGACCCGTATCTGGAGCGGGTCTGGATCGCCGAGCTGGACGACCGCCCGGTCGGCTCGGTGATGTGCGTCCGCGAGGACGGCGCACCCGGCACCGCGCGGCTGCGGCTGCTGCTCGTCGAGCCGGAGGGCCGCGGGCACGGCATCGGGGCCCTCCTGGTCGACACGGTCGTCGCGTTCGCGCGCTCGGTCGGCTACCGCGAGCTGGTGCTGTGGACCAACGACGTGCTGACCTCGGCCCGTTCCCTCTACCAGCGGGCCGGGTTCACCCTGGTCGCCGAGCGCCCGCACCGCTCGTACGGCGTCACGCTCACGGGGCAGGACTGGCGGCTGCCGTTGCAGGAGGACTCCCCGCGCTGACGGCCGCCGTACGGGCCTGCTCCGCCGTACCGGCCGCCGCCGTACGGGTTCCCGCGCGGGCGGGGGCCAGCGAGGTCATGCCCACTCCGCCGACCAGCAGCAGCGCCGCCACCCAGCGCAGTCCCGAGATGCCCTCGCCCAGGACCAGCGCGGCCGAGGACATCCCGAACACCGGCACCAGCAGCGAGAACGGCGCGACCGACGAGGCCGGATACCGCTTCAGCAGGTGGTTCCAGGCGCCGAAGCCGAACACGGTGGACACCCAGGCCACGTAGGCGATGACAGCGGCCCCGGACCAGTCCAGCCCGCGCAGTGCGGCCAGGTCCCGCTCGGGCCCCTCCAGCAGCAGCGAGAGCGCGAACAGCGGCAGCACCGGGACGGTGCACACCCAGACCATGAAGTTCAGTGCGTCGGGCGGGGACGCCTTGCGGGTCAGCACGTTGGACACGCCCCAGCAGGCGGCGGCCGCGACGACCAGGGTGAAGCCGAGCACCGGCCCCGAGGTGCCCCCGTCCACGGCGGCGACGGCGATCCCGGCGAGCGCCACCGCCATGCCGGCCACCCGGACCCGCCCGGGCCGCTCGCGCAGCACGACGGAGGCGAGGACGGCGGTGAAGACGGCCTGCACCTGGAGCACGAGCGAGGACAGTCCGGCCGGCATCCCTGCTGCCATGCCCGTGAAGAGGAGGCCGAACTTGGCGACGCCGAGGGCCACTCCGACCGCGATGATCCACTTCCAGGCGGTCTTGGGCCGGCCGACGAAGAACACGGCGGGCAGCGCGGCGACGAGGAAACGCAGGGCGGACAGGAGCAGCGGCGGGAAATGGCCGAGACCGATCTCGATGACGACGAAGTTGAAGCCCCAGACGGCGGCGACGAGTACGGCGAGTGCAGTGTGAACGGGACGCATGCTTCGAGCATCGACGGCGCAACCATGTAGCACCAGCTCGGATCTCTTCCGGGATGGATGAAGCATTGCTTACGGCTGCCCCGCGGGCCGGCGGTGCCTACGATGGGCCGCATGCTCGACCTCTCCCGGCTGCGCGCCCTGCACGCCGTCTCCGTCCACGGCTCGGTCGCGGGCGCGGCGGCCGCCCTCGGCTACACCCCCTCCGCCGTGTCCCAGCAGATCGCCAAGCTGGAGCGGGAGACCCGGACCACGCTGCTGGAGCGGCGCGGGCGCGGGGTCGCGCTCACCGAGGAGGCCCGGCACCTCGCCGAGACCGCCCGGGAGTTGCTGGCGATCGTGGAGCGCGCCGAGACCACTCTGGAGGAGCGGCGCGGACAGCCGAGCGGGCTGCTGACGGTGGCCGCGTTCGCCTCGGCGGCGCGCGGCCTGCTGCCGGGGGTGCTCGCCGATCTCGCGCGCCGGCATCACGCGCTGGACGTGCGCCTCACGGAGGTCGACCCCCACCTGTCGGTGGACCTGGTGGCCCGGGGGGTCACCGATCTGGCGGTGGCCCACGACTGGGACATCGCCCCCCTGCCCGCCCCGGAGGGCGTCGAGCAGGCGGTCATCGGCGACGACCCGTGTGACCTGGTGGTGCCGCAGGGCCACCCGTTCACGGCGCGGGCGGTCATCCGCAGGGCGGACCTCGGCGGTCAGCGCTGGGTCTGCCAGCCGCCCGGCCGGGTCTGCCACGACTGGCTGATGCGGACCTTGCGCACGGCCGGGTTCGAGCCCGACATCGCGCACGTGGCCGAGGAGAACCACACCATCGTCGCGCTGGTCGCGGCCGGGCTCGGGGTGGCCGTCGTACCCCGGCTGGGCACCGGCGCGCTGCCGCCGGGCGCGGTGGCCGTGCCGCTGGAACCCGGCCCCGTCCGCAGGCTGTACGCCTTGTGGCGGACGGGGGCGGCCCGCCGGCCGGCGATCACCGAGGCCGTGCGGACCCTGCAGGAGCACTGGGCGTACGCGGCACCCCTTCCGGGGGACCTCCCGAGTGTCAGCGGCTCCGGGGGCGCACCCCGGCAGTAGGGTCCGGCGCGTGCCGTACCACGCTTCCCGCAGGTCCCTGCTCACCGCGGCGGCCATGGCCGCCGTCACGGCCGCCGGGGTGACCTCGTACGCCGTGGGCGGTGCCCAGGGCGGCGGGGACGGCGAACCGCGCGCCGACGACCCGCGCCCCGGCGACCGCCCGCCCGGCCGGGCACCCGACCGGGCGGCGCTGCGCCGCCTGGTGGCCGGGATGAGCCTGGCCGAGAAGGTCGGGCAGCTCTTCGTGTCCCGCGCGTACGGCCACTCGGCGACCGACCCCGATCCGGCCGACGCCGAGCAGAATCTGAAGCTGTTCGGGGTGCGCACGGCCGCGGAGCTGGTCTCCCGCTACCACCTCGGCGGGATCATCTACTTCTCCTCGGCCCACAACACCCGCGGCCCGCAGCAGATCGCCGAGCTGTCGGCCGCCCTCCAGCGGGCCGCCGCCGCCGTCGGCTCCGGGGTCCCCCTGCTGCTCTCCACCGACCAGGAACACGGCGCCGTGGCACGCATCGGCAAGCCCGCGACGCTGCTGCCCGGGGCGATGGCCCTGGGTGCGCGGCACAGCGCGGGCGGCACCACGAGCGGCTCCGAAAACGGCGTCGGCAGCGCGGGCACCGGCAGAGCGGGCACCGGCAGCGGCGCCGACTCCGCAGCCGCCGCCGAGGCCCGCCGCGCCGCGCGCATCGCGGGTGCCGAGCTGGCCGCGATGGGCATCCGGCAGGACTACGCGCCGGTGGCCGACGTGAACGTGAACCCCGCCAATCCGGTGATCGGCGTGCGGTCCTTCGGCGCCGACCCGCAGGCGGTGGCGGCCCTGGTCGCCGCCCAGGTCCGCGGCTACCAGGGCGCCGGGGTGGCCGCCACCGCCAAGCACTTCCCCGGCCACGGGGACACCGAGACCGACAGTCACGTCGGGCTGCCGGTGATGCGGCACAGCCGGGCCCAGTGGGAGGAGCTGGACGAGCCGCCGTTCCGGGCGGCGGTGGAGGCGGGCGTGGACGCCGTCATGACGGCGCACATCGTCTTCCCCGCGCTCGATCCCTCGGGGGACCCGGCGACCCTCTCCAGGCCGATCGTGACCGGCATCCTGCGCGAACGCCTGGGCTTCAGGGGGGTGGTGGTCACCGACGCCCTCGACATGGCCGGGGTCCGCCAGAAGTACGGGGACGACCGGGTCCCGGTGCTGGCCCTGAAGGCGGGCTGCGACCAGCTGCTGAACCCGCCGGACCTGAGGCTCGCGCACCGCAGCGTGCTCGCGGCCGTCGAGGCGGGCGAGCTGACGCAGGACCGGATCGAGGAGTCGGTGCTGCGGATCCTGGAACTGAAGGCCCGCCGGGGCCTGTTCGACGCGGCGCACACCGCCGCCGGGCAGACGGGCGCGATGGTGGGGATCCCGGCGCATCTGACCGCCGCCGACGAGATCGCGGCGGGTACGACGACCCTGCTGGCCAATCCCGTGAAACTGCTGCCGCTGGATCCGGCAGCCGCGCCCCTGGTGCTGGTCACCGGGGCCGACCCGGCCTCCCCCAGCGGTACGACAGGGCCCCCTACGGCGGTACTGGCCCGGGAGCTGACCGCCCTGGGCTGCCGCGCGACGGCCGTACCGCCCGCCCGGGCGGTGGCCGCGGCTCCCGGCAACGCGGCCGTGCTGGTGTGCACGTACAACGTCCCGGAGGGGGACGGTCCGCAGCGCACGCTGGTCACGGAGCTCCTGGCCACCGGGGTGCCGGTGGCCGTGGTGGCGATCCGCAATCCGTACGACCCGGCCCGGCTGCCCGCCTGTGCGGCGGAGCTGGCGACGTACACGTGGACGGATGTGGAGATGCGGGCGGCGGCCCGGGTGGTCACCGGGACGGTACGGCCCTCGGGCCGCCTCCCGGTCCCGGTGCCGGGCCGCTACCCGCTGGGCCACGGGCTGGCGTACGACTAGCGCGTGTACGCCGGCCCGCGGCCCCGGGTCCCTCCCGGGTACCGGGATACCCGGGAAACCCGGGAGGGACGGCCGACAACGACGGCCGGGAACTACGGCCGCAGCTGCGGCTCGCGCTCCTGGTCCTTCTGGTCGAGCGTCGCGTCGGGCTTCGCCAGCGGCGTCGCCCGGCCCGCGTCGGCGAGCGCGGCGGCGGGGGCGACCCCGGCCCACTGCAGGATCTTCTGGGTGGCCAGCGCCTTCTCGCCCTCCTGGAGCTTGGCGACGTTGGCCCCGTGGTTGGCGCCGGGCGCGATCATCACGTAGCTGTCGCGGACCCCGTAGCCGAGGTGGAACGGTTCGGCACCCCACGGGTCGTTCTGCCCGTACACGAACAGCATCTGGTTGGCGTTGTGCTTCACCCAGTTGTCCACGTTCGCCATGACTCCCGGCTGGAAGGTCATCGGGATGTCACGGGGCACGAAGCTGCGCGGCGGCTGGTAGCCGTAGCGGCTCAGGCCCGCCAGGTGCGGCTGCTTGATGTCGGGGGAACCGAGCTGCGTACCCGCCTGGTAGTAGTACGGCGTGTACATCTCGAGGCCCTGGTCGGCGTAGGCCGAGAAGCCGGAGATCGTGTCGATCGAGTTCCAGATCTCCTGGTCGCTCGCGGTCGCGGCGGCCGGGATGGAGGCGCAGTCGGCGAGCAGGCTGTACTGCCAGAAGGCCCACACGTAGTCGAGCACGACGGCCTCGTAGGCCTTGTCGAGGTTGCCGACGGTGGTGAAGGTCCAGCCGTTCTGGGCGGCGGCGGCCGTGTACTTGGCCTCCAGCGGCTCACGGCGTACGAGCGCCTCGCGCTGCACCGCGTTCAGCTTGTCGCGGCACTCCTTGGTGCCGACCTTGGTGAAGAACCGGTCGTACGCCGAGTCCTCCTTGTTGACGACGTCGTTGGGCGCGACGTACGCGACGACACCGTCCATGTCGCGCGGGTAGTAGCGCTCGTAGTACGTCGCCGTCATACCGCCCTTGCTGCCGCCCGTGGCGAGCCAGTTCTTGTTGTAGATCTTCTTCAGGGCGGTGAAGATGCGGTGCTGGTCGCTGGCGGCCTGCCAGATGTCCAGGTTCGCCCAGTTGGCCGGGTCGGGCCGGGAGGGCGTGAAGAATCGGTACTCCAACGACACCTGGTTGCCGTCGACGATGGTCGTCGGCTCGCTGCGGCGCGGGTTGGTGTTGACGTTGTAGCCGGAGGTGTAGAACACCGTGGGCCGGGAGACGTCCTTGTGCAGCAGGGTGAGGCGCTGCTTGAAGGTGCCCTTCGACGGGTTCCGGTGGTCGACCGGCTGTTCGTAGTTCAGTACGAAGAAGCGGTACCCGGGGTACGGCTTCTCCTCGATCAGACTCATCCCCGGAATCGCGAGGATCTCGTCCTTGATGTCCGTCGCGGCGGACGGCCCTGCGGCGGTGGCCGCCTGAGCCGTGAAGCCGGCTGCGCCCATGGTGCCGATCAGCACCACGAGCGACAGCAGCCAGCCGAGCGTCTTGCGCATTCACCCTCCCCTGAGTTCACTTCGGTCGCCCGTGAACCTAGCGGGGTCAACACGCTGCTGACCAGACCTAGTTGGGACGCTCGTTCAGCACAGAATCCAGCCGGAATCGACAGATCCGGCTTCAATGCTGCCCTTTACATACACGCAGCGGTTGATCGCACCGACGGCGACAGGACCGGCATACCGGGTGAATTGCCCCGCGTCGCGCACCGGGACCCCGCCGCGCGGCTGGACGCTCACCGCCATCGTCCGGCGCCGGCCCGGGTCGTGGGCCACCGTCACCGCGCAGGCCTGCGTACGGCTCTTGTAGACGCGCACCTCGCCCGTCGGCAGAGGCAGCGTCCTGACCAGGGCGCCCCCGCAGCCACCGGTCGCCGCGTGGGCCGACGGCGCCGCGAACAGGCCGCCGGCGCAGAGCATCAGTCCCGCCGTGAACACCCGTGCCGACGCGGCCCCCCGGCCGCGCCCCTTCCGCCCGTGTTCCACCCTGCCCCCCGATCGGTCGTACGCAACACGTACGCACGTACGACGCGCGGACCCCCCGGAAGGTTGCATACAGCAAGATCCGGGGGGGGCCGGGGCAGGTCGGCGGCGCGTACCGCGGCTCGGGCGGCGCGCGGCCTATGCGGCGGCGCGCTCGTCCTCGCCGACGAAGGTCCGCCACAGCTCGGCGTACCGGCCGCCGCGGGCCACGAGTTCGGCGTGGGTGCCGTCCTCCACGACCCGGCCGCGGTCCATGACCACGACCCGGTCGGCGCGCGCGGCCGTCGTCAGCCGGTGTGCCACGACGAGGGTGGTGCGCTTGCCGGCGAGCCGGTCGGTGGCCTGGTTGACCTGGGCCTCGGTGGCCAGGTCGAGCGCGGCGGTGGCCTCGTCGAGCAGCAGCACGTCCGGGTCGACGAGTTCGGCGCGGGCCAGGGCGATCAGCTGGCGCTGGCCGGCCGAGAGGTTGCGGCCGCGCTCGGCGACGGTGTGCAGGTAGCCGCCGTCGAGGGTGGCGATCATGTCGTGGGCGCCGACCGCGCGGGCGGCCGCCTCCACCTCGGCGTCGCCCGCCTCGGGCCGCCCGTAGGCGATGGCGTCGCGGACCGTCCCCTGGAAGAGGTAGGGCTCCTGGGGGACGACCCCGAGCCGTTGGCGGTACGCCGTCAGGTCGAGCTCCCGCAGATCGGCCCCGTCGGCGGTGACCCGGCCGGAGGTCGGGTCGTAGAACCGGGCCACGAGCTTGACCAGCGTGGACTTGCCCGCACCGGTCTCGCCGACGAAGGCGACGGTCTGGCCGGCGGGTATCCGCAGGCTGATTCCGGCCAGCGCGTCACCCTTCTCACCGCGCTCCTCCGCGGTGCCGTAGGCGAACCGCACGTCCTCGAAGGCGATCTCGCCGCGCAGCTCCGCGACCTCGCGGGGCTCGGCCGGGCGGGGGGTGCTGGTGGGTTCGCGCAGCAGCCCCTGGATCCGGCCGAGGGAGACGGTGGCCTGCTGGTAGCCGTCGAAGACCTGGGAGAGCTGCTGGACGGGGGCGAAGAACAGGTCGATGTACAGGAGGTACGCCACCAGCGCGCCGGTGGTGAGGGTCCCGGCCTCGACCCGGCCCGCGCCGACGATGAGCACGGCGGCCGCGGCCCCGGAGGACAGCAGCTGCACGAACGGGAAGTAGACGGATATCAGCCACTGGCCCCGGACCCGGGCCTCGCGGTACGAGTCGCTCCGCCCGGCGAACCGGGCGGCACCGGCACGCTGGCGGCGGAAGGCCTGGACGATGCGCAGCCCGGAGACGGACTCCTGGAGATCGGCGTTGACCAGGCTGACCCGGTCGCGGGCGAGCTCGTACGCGGCGACCGACTTGCGGCGGAACACGATCGTGCCGAGGACCAGCACGGGGAGGGTGGCGAAGACGATCAGCGCGAGCTCGACGTCGAGGACGAGCAGGGCGATCAGGATGCCGAAGAAGGTGAAGACGGAGACGACGGCGGTGACGAGCCCGGTCTGCAGGAAGCTGGAGAGGGCGTCCACGTCGGTGGTCATCCGGGTCATGATCTTGCCGGTCAGCTCGCGCTCGTAGTAGTCGAGGCCGAGGCGCTGGAGCTGGGCGAAGATCTTGACGCGGAGGGCGTACAGCACGCGCTCGCCGGTGCGCCCGGTCATCCGGGTCTCGGCGAACTGGGCGGCCCACTGCGCGACGACGACGGCGAGCGCGAGACCGGCGGCCACCCAGACGGCGCCGAGGGCGGCCTGCTCGACGCCCTTGTCGATGCCGTGCCGGATCAGGATGGGCAGCAGCAGCCCGGAGCCCGCGTCGACGGCGACGAGGCCGAGGCTGACGGCGAGGGGAGCCCAGAAGCCGTGGAGCAGCCGGCGCAGGTTGTAGCTCTTCTCTGCGGCCGCGGCGCGGGTCTCGTCCACGGCGGGCTCGTCGTCGGCGGGCGGCAGCGCGGCCACCTGCGCGAGCAGCTCGGGGGTGGCTGGCATGCCGGCGACGGCGCCGGCCATGGAGTGGCCGGCGCCGGGTGCGCCGGCTCCGGCGGCGGGGGACGCGGTGGTCTCCGCTTCGTCCTGGCGGCGCCACAGCTCGGGGGTCACCCCGTCGACGACCCGCCGCTTGGCGTTGACCGGCTCGGAGTCGATCTCGGCCTCGAGCTCGATGTCCCGTTCGATGTCCCCTTCGAGGTCTCGCTCGAACTCGGCCATCGCGGGCGCGTCGGGGGTGCGCGGCGAGGCGGCGCCGAGCGCGTCGGGGTCGGTGAGCAGGCGCCGGTAGAGGGGCGACCTGCGCTCCAGTTCCTCGTGCGTGCCGATGTCGGAGAGCCGCCCGTGGTCGAGTACGGCGATCCGGCCGGCCAGCGCGAGCGTGGAGCGGCGGTGGGCGATGAGGAGGGTGGTCCGGCCGGCCATGACGGCGCGCAGCGCCTCGTGGATCTCGTGCTCGACGCGGGCGTCCACGGCGGAGGTGGCGTCGTCCAGGAGCAGCAGCCGGGGGTCGGTGAGGATGGCGCGGGCGAGCGCGATGCGCTGGCGCTGGCCGCCGGAGAGGGTGAGTCCCTGCTCGCCGACCTTGGTGTCGTACCCGGCGGGCAGGGCCCGGACGAACCCTTCGGCCTGGGCGGCGCGGGCGGCGGCCTCGACTTGCTCGTCGGTGGCGTCGGGGTGGCCGTAGGCGATGTTGGCGCGGATGGTGTCGGAGAAGAGGAAGGAGTCCTCCGGCACGAGTCCGATGGCGGCGCGCAGGGAGTCGTACGTGAGCCCGCGTACGTCGTGCCCGCCGACGCGGACGGTGCCGCGGTCGGCGTCGTAGAAGCGGGGCAGGAGGAGGGAGACGGTGGACTTGCCGGAGCCCGACGCTCCGACGACGGCGATCGTCTCGCCTTCGGCGATGGAGAGCGAGAACCCGTCGAGGACGGGCCGCTCGGGGTCGTACCCGAAGACGACGTCGTCGAACTCGACGGTGGCGGGGGCGTCGGCGGGCAGCTCGTGCGTGCCCTCTTCGATGACGGGCTCGGTGTCGATGAGCTCGAAGACCCGCTCCACGCCGGCGCGGGCCTGCTGGCCGACGGTGAGGACCATGGCGAGCATGCGGACGGGGCCGACGAGCTGGGCGAGGTAGGTGGAGAAGGCCACGAACGTGCCCAGGGTGACCTGCCCCTTGGTGGCCATCCAGCCGCCGAGGGCCAGCATGGCGACCTGCCCGAGGGCCGGTACGGCCTGCAGGGCGGGGGTGTAACGGGAGTTGAGCCGGATGGTCCGCATCCGCCCGGCGAACAGCCGCCGGCCGGCGGCGCGCAGCTTGCCGGTCTCCTGCTCCTCCTGGCCGAAGCCCTTGACGACGCGGACGCCGGTGACGGCCCCGTCGACGACGGTGGCGACGGCGGCGGCCTGGCCCTGGGCCCACCAGGTGGCGGGGAAGAGCTTCTTGCGGCTGCGCTTGGCGATGAACCACAGGGCCGGGGCCATGAGCAGCGCGACGAGGGTCAGCAGCGGGGACAGCCACAGCATGATGCCGAGGGATATCCCGAAGAGGAGGAAGTTCCCGATGGTCATCGGGAGCATGAAGAGCAGGCCCTGGATGAGCTGGAGGTCGCTGGTGGCCCGCCCGACGACCTGTCCGGTGGACAGTTCGTCCTGCCGGCGCCCGTCGAGGCGGGCGATGGTGTCGTACATGTCGGTGCGCAGGTCGTGCTGGACGTCGAGCGCGAGCCGCCCGCCGTAGTACCTGCGTATGTAGGTCAGCACGTACACGAGGACCGCGGCGGCTATGAGCAGCCCGGCCCAGATGCCCATGGGCTTGCTGTGGTCGCCGATGACGTCGTCGATGATGACCCGGGTGACCAGCGGCACGAGCGCCATGACGGCCATGCCGCCCAGCGAGGACCCGAGCGCGAGCAGCACATTGAGCCTGTACCGCCAGGTGTAGGCGGCGAGCCGCCGGGCCCAGCCCTGTTTCTCCCCCGCCGCCGTCTGTGCCGCCGCCACGTGGTGCCTCCCCGTTTCGTCCTGTCCTGCCGCCTCCCCCAACGCCCCGACCGGTGGATTTCATCCCCTGGCAACAATCGCACCGGGGTCCGCCCCCGGCGACCGCCCTTCACCCGACCGGGTCCTGCGCCGCGTGGAACTCGTACCTCGAGGAAGCGGGCCGGCGCGAGGCCGAGCCCGTCGAGGCGGGCGCAGGTCCCGCCGGGGCCGGATTCCGGCTCGGCGACGGGCTTGCCGGCGACGAGGGCAGCGCCGAATCCCGCGCCGCCGGATGGCCCGGGACTCCCGCCACGGCAACGCGTCTAGAGGTGGGTCGGGGCGAACATCTTCAGGGTGGCCGGGAGGACCAGGACCGTCGGCCCCGGGGTGGAGAGGGACCTGGCCAGGTCCTCGTGGAGGGTTTCCGGGGTGGTCGTGGCCGCCGGGATGCCGAAGGATCCCGCCAGGGCGACGAAGTCCGGGCGGGTGAGTTCCGTGCCCGTCGTGCGGCCCTCGAAGGAGTCCGTCATGTACTCGCGCAGGATGCCGTAGCCGCCGTCGTCCACGATCAGCCAGGTCACGTCCAGGTCGTGCTGCTTCGCCGTCGCCAGGTCCGCGATCGAGTACATCGCGCCGCCGTCGCCCGAGACGGCCAGGACCGGGGTGCCCGGTTCCGCGATGCAGGCGCCCAGGGCCGCCGGGAAGGCGTAGCCGAGGCCGCCCGCGCCCTGCGCCGAGTGCATCGTGTTGGGGTGCTTCGCGTCGAACGCCGACCAGGCCCAGTAGGACAGGATCGTCATGTCCCAGAAGGACGGGGAGCGCGCGGGGAGGGCCGCGCGGATCGAGGTGAGGAGCTGCCGCTCCAGGGCCGTGTCCTGGGTGGACAGGCGGGTTTCGATCTCCGAGAGGACCCTCGCCACCCGTTCGGGAGCCGAGGCGTCCGCGCGTTCCGGGACCGTTTCCAGCAGGGCCTGGAGGGCGAGGCGGGCGTCCGCGTGGATGCCGAGGGCCGTGTGGTTGGACTCCAGCTTGCCGAGGTCCGCCTCGATCTGGACGATCCGGCCCTCGGGGAAGAAGGTGTGGTAGTTCGAGGACAGCTCGCCGAGGCCGGAGCCCACCACGAGGAGCACGTCCGCGTCCTCCAGGAAGTCCGTCATGTGGCGGTCCTCCAGCCAGGACTGGAGGGACAGCGGGTGGGTCCACGGGAAGGCGCCCTTGCCGCCGAAGGTGGTGACCACCGGGGCGTTCAGCCGCTCCGCCAGTCGGCGCAGCTTCCCCGCCGCGTCCGAGCGGATCACCCCGCCGCCAGCGATGATCACCGGGCGGGAGGCCCTCCCCAGCCAGTGCGCCGCGAGAGCGGTGAGCTCGGGGCGCGGGGCGAGCTCGTGCGGCGTCGCGTCCACGCCCGTGACCTGGGGGATCATCGTTTCCGCACGGAGGACGTCCTCCGGGATCTCCACCCACACCGGGCCGTGCGGAGCCGTCAGCGCCGATTCCCAGGCCTCCGCGATCACGGACGGGATCTGGGACGGGGTGCGGGCCGTGTGGACCGACTTGACCACGTCCCGGAACGACGCCGACTGGTCCCGCAGCTCGTGCAGGTGCCCGCGCCGGCCGCCGCCCAGCCCCGCCACCGGGACCTGCGAGGCGATGGCGAGTACCGGAGCCGATGCGGCGGCCGCCTCGGCCAGGGCCGGCAGGGCCATCAGCGCGCCCGGGCCCGTGGAGAGCAGGAGGGGGACCGCCTCGCCCGTGATGCGGCCGTACGCATCCGCCGCGAACCCGGCGTTGTTCTCCGTCCGCAGCCCGATCAGCCGCAGGTCCGAGCGCCCCACCGCGTCGAACATGCCGAGCGCGTGCTGCCCCGGCAGCCCGAACACGGTGGTGGCGCCGAGCGAACGCAGCGTCTCCACGACCAGGTCCCCGCCCGTCCGCCCCGGCGGCGGCGCGAGAGCGGCCGCCGTCTGGGCTTCGGTGGGACGGAGTACCAGGTCGTGGTCGTGCGTCACGTGCGCTTACTCACCCTTCGGGTTCGCCGGAGCCGTCACTCGGCAGGCTTCGCCGCAGCGCTGTGCTCAGCGACCCTGCCGGGCGGCGGCGATCTGGCGGCTCATGATCGTCGTCAGCTCGTACGCGGTGTGCGAGGCCGCGACCGAGGTGATCTCGGCGTGATCGTACGCCGGGGCGACCTCGACGACGTCCGCCGAGACCAGGTTGCAGGAGGACAGACCCCGAATGATCTCCAGCAGCTCGCGGGAGGTCATGCCGCCCGCCTCCGGGGTGCCGGTGCCCGGGGCGTGCGCCGGGTCCAGCACGTCGATGTCGATCGAGATGTACAGCGGGCGGTCGCCGATGCGCTGGCGCAGCTGGTCCGCGACCTCGTCGGCGCCGCGCCGGTAGACGTCGGCCGAGGTCACGATGCCGAAGCCCATCTTGGCGTCGTCGTCGAGGTCCTGCTTGCCGTACAGCGGGCCGCGCGTGCCGACGTGGGAGAGCGCCTCGGTGTCGAGGATGCCCTCCTCCACGGCGCGGCGGAACGGCGTGCCGTGCGTGTACTCGGCGCCGAAGTACGTGTCCCAGGTGTCCAGGTGCGCGTCGAAGTGCAGCAGCGCGACCGGGCCGTGCTTCTTGGCGACGGAGCGGAGCAGCGGGAGGGCGATGGTGTGGTCGCCGCCCAGGGTCATCAGGCGGGAGCCGGCGCCGAGGAGCTCGTCGGCGGCCGCCTCGACCGTCTCGACGGCCTCGTTGATGTTGAAGGGGTTCACCGCGATGTCGCCGGCGTCCGCCACCTGGGCGAGCGCGAACGGGGAGGCGTCCTGCGCCGGGTTGTACGGACGCAGCAGGCGGGAGGCCTCGCGGATGGCGTTGCCGCCGAAGCGGGCGCCGGGGCGGTAGGAGACACCCGAGTCGAACGGCACGCCGACGACGGCGACGTCCGCCGAGCCGACCTCGTCCAGGCGCGGCAGCCGGGCGAAGGTCGCGGGGCCCGCGTAGCGCGGGATGCGGGAGGAGTCGACGGGGCCGCGCGGCTGCGTGCTCATGGGGGTGCCCTTCTGAAGGTCCTACAAGTGCGGTCCTTCGAGCGTAAGCGGCGGGCGCCGGGCCGCGAAGTGTACGTTTCATCCACTGAGTGACATCGAACTGTACGGAGCATCCATGCCGAAGCCTGCCAAGGCCGACAGCCCCGAGCCTGCCACCGCCGGTGGCGGTGCCGCGGCCGGCTCCGGCGGCCCTCCCACGCCTGCCGTCGGGCTCGGTGCGCTGCTCGCCGACCGGACACTGGACCTGCGGCTGATCGCCGGTCCGGAGCAGGCGGAGGTGCACGGGGTGCACGCCTCGGAGATGGCGGACCCGTCCCCCTACCTCCTGGGCGGTGAGCTGCTCCTCACTGCGGGAGCGGGGCTGACGGAGCCGGAGGCGTACCCGCCGCACCGCCCGCGCCGCGACGGGACCGCGGCCGGCGGCCCGGAACCGGAGGGCGGCCCGGCCGACGCGGACGACGCGGCCGACGCGTATGTACGGCGACTGGTCGGCTCGGGTGTGGCCGCGCTCGGGTTCGGGGTGGCGCCCCTGCACGCGGAGGTGCCCCCGCAGCTCGTCCGGGCGAGTGCCCGGCACGGGCTGCCGCTGCTGGAGGTCCCGCCGCACACCCGGTTCACGGCCGTCGCCCGCGCCGTCTGGCGCCTCATGGCCGAGGCGCGGACCCGCGAACTGCGCCGGGTCACCGAAGCCCAGCAGGCCCTCGCGGCCGCGGCCGCCCGCCCCGACCCGGTCCCGGCGGTGCTGTCCCGCCTCGCGGCGACCCTCGGCGGGCACGTACGGCTGTGGCCGGACGGCCGGACCGCGGGCAGCCCACCGCCGCCGGAGGCCGGAGCCGTACCGGCGGCCCTCGACGCACTGCTGGCCCGCGTCGGCCGCGCCGAGGGTCCCGCGACCGCCACCGACCAGGCCGGCGGCTGGCTCCTGGCCGCCTACGCCCTCGGCCGCCACGCCGCGCTCGGCACGGCCACCCCGGCGCGGACCCCCGGCGACCACACCGTCGCCTCGGTCGCCGCCGTCCTGCTGGCCCTGCTCACCGCCGACCGGCCGGCCGGGGCCGAGGCCGCCGCGCTGGCCCGGCTGCTGCTGGGCGGCTCCCCCGCCGCGGCGCTGGGCGGGCCCGGGCCCTGGTACGCCGTCCACGCCCGCGGCGGCGCCGACCCGCAGGCCCTCGCCGCCGCGCTGGGCACCGTACTGCTGGACCCGGCCGGGCCGGCCGTACGGCTCCTCACCGACCGGGAGCCCTCCCCGCAGCCCGGATGGCGGCTGGGGGTCAGCGCCCCGGCCGCGCCCGACACCCTGGCCACCGCCGATGCGCAGGCCCGCCGCGCCCTGGACCGCGCCGAGGCGGCCCGCACCCCGCTGGCCCGGCACACCGACCCCGGCTTCGCGGGCCTCGTCGGCGAAGCCGAGGCCCGGGCCCACGCCGAGGCCCTGCTGGGCCCGCTCTCCCCCGCCCTGCGGGACACCCTGCGCGCCTGGCTGGCCCACCACGGCAGCTGGGACCGCAGCGCAGCCGCCCTGGGGGTGCACCGCAACACCGTCCGCCAGCGCATCGCCCGCGCCGCGGCCCTCCTCGGCCGCGACCTCGACGACCCCGACACCCGGATGGAGCTGTGGTTCGCCCTGCGGTGGTCTACCGGGGCCGGCGACCGCGGCCGTTGATGTCGTTGTGGTGCCGCCGGGTGCCGGGGCCGGACTCCGGCCGCTCGGCCGAGACGCAGGCGGCGGCCGGGGCGGCACGCGACACGGCGGTTCACGGCACCCCCGGGCGCGGGTGGCGGCGTACGGTCTCCGGCTGGAGGGGCGGGCTCGGGGCGACCCCGGCCGTCCGGCTCTGGACAGGATCGACAACTCGCCGGTAACTTAGTATGAGCAAGCGCTTAGCCAACGGCGGCGGACCGCCGCGACCGAAGGGAGACCGGCCGTGCGCCGTACCGTTTTCAACGAGGACCACGAGGCGTTCCGCGAGACCATCCGCGCCTTCATAGAGGCCGAGGTCGTCCCGGTCTACGACGAGTGGTTCGCGGCCGGCCAGGCGCCGCGCGACTTCTACTACAAGCTCGGCGAGCTGGGCGTCTTCGGCATCAACGTCCCCGAGGAGTTCGGCGGCGCGGGCCTGGACACCCACAAGTTCGAGGCCGTCCTCTACGAGGAGACCTCGCGCGCGGGCGTGAACTTCGGCGGCTCCGGCGTGCACGTGCTGCTCGCCCTCCCCTACATCAAGATGCTGGCCGACGACGAGCAGAAGAAGCGCTACCTGCCGAAGTTCGTCACCGGCGAGGAGATGTGGGCCCTCGCGATGACCGAGCCGGGCACCGGCTCCGACGTCGCGGGCATGAAGACCACCGCCAAGCTCTCCGAGGACGGCACGCACTACGTCCTCAACGGCTCCAAGACCTTCATCACCGGTGGCGTCCACGCCGACCGCGTGATCGTCTGCGCCCGCACCTCCGCCCCGCGCGAGGACGACCGCCGCTTCGGCATCTCCCTCTTCGCCGTGGACACCAAGTCCGAGGGCTACTCCATCGGCCGCAAGCTCGACAAGCTCGGCCTGCGCACCTCCGACACCGCCGAGCTGGCGTTCGTCGACGTGAAGGTGCCCGTCGAGGACCTGATGGGCGAGGAGAACAAGGGCTTCTACTACCTCGGCCAGAACCTGCCCTCCGAGCGCTGGGGCATCGCCTTCGGCGCCTACGCGCAGGCCAAGGCCGCCGTCCGGTTCGCCCAGCAGTACGTGCAGGAGCGCACCGTCTTCGGCAAGCCGGTGGCGCACTTCCAGAACACCAAGTTCGAGCTGGCCTCCTGCCAGGCCGAGGTGGACGCCGCCGAGGCCGTCGCCGACCGCGCCCTGGAGGCCCTCGACGCCGGTGAGCTGACCGCCGCCGAGGCCGCGTCCGCGAAGCTGTTCTGCACCGAGGTCGCGCACCGCGTCATCGACAAGTGCCTCCAGCTGCACGGCGGCTACGGCTACATGAACGAGTACCCGATCGCCCGCCTGTACGCCGACAACCGCGTCAACCGCATCTACGGCGGCACCAGCGAGGTCATGAAGTCCATCATCGCCAAGTCGATGGGCCTGTAAGGGCCCGCCGGGACAAGGGACTTACCCTTCCCCTCATGAACGAGGCACTGACCACGCTCCTCGATCTGCTCGACCTCGAGCAGATCGAGGAGAACATCTTCCGCGGTACCAGCCGTTCGGCGCTGGTACCGCGCGTCTTCGGCGGCCAGGTCGCGGCCCAGGCCCTGGTCGCGGCCGGCCGCACCGTGCCCGAGGACCGCACCGCGCACTCGCTGCACTCGTACTTCCTGCGCGCCGGGGACCCGGGCGCGCCCATCGTGTACGCGGTCGACCGGATCCGCGACGGGCGCTCCTTCACCACCCGCCGGGTCGTCGCCGTCCAGCACGGCCAGCCGATCTTCCACCTCTCCGCGTCCTTCCAGACGTACGAGGAGGGCCTCGACCACCAGACCGCGATGCCGGACGCACCCGATCCGGAGACCCTGCCGACGGCCGCCGAGTCGCTCCCGCTCTACCGGGAGATCTTCCGCGACCCGGGCACGGTGGAGCGGCTGATCGAGGCGCGCGGCGCGGTGGACCTGCGGTACGCGACGGTCCCGCCCTGGGGCAGCATCGGCGAGCCGGTCGAGCCGCGCTCGCAGGTGTGGTTCCGTACGGCCGGCAAGCTGGAGAGCGACGACGCGCTCCTGCACACCTGCCTGGCCACGTACGTCTCGGACATGACCCTGCTCGACTCGGTACTGCTCGCGCACGGCCGGGGCGGCTGGGCGGTCGGCGACGTGGTGGGCGCCTCGCTGGACCACGCGATGTGGTTCCACCGGCCGTTCCGCGCCGACGAGTGGCTGCTGTACGACCAGGAGTCCCCGTCGGCGGCCGCCGGGCGCGGCCTCGGGCAGGCCCGGATCTGGACGCAGGACGGACGCCTCGCCGTGACCGTGATCCAGGAGGGCGTGGTGCGCGTCCCGCGCGCCTGACCCCCGGCGGCCGCGTGCGCTGGGCCACAGTCCGGAACCGGCCGGGCGGGCGGCAGCCGATCCCCGGCCGGGTGAACCCGGCCGTCGTGGCGGCCGCCGCGACCGCCGCTACCGCCGCGGTCTGTACGTTCGCGGCGCCGTTCGCGTCGATCGCGACGTTCTCCGGCGGCGCCGTGTTCGCCGTGTACGACGGGATCCGCACGCTGGCCCCGACGCCGGGGTGTAGGCCCGGCCCCGGCGCCTACACCCAGACCTACACCCGGGCCTACGCCCGCCCTTCGCCCTTCGGGCGGGACTTGAGCTTGGCCCAGATCGCTTCCAGGGCGGCGATGTCGGCGTCGTCGAGCCGGTCGTCGAAGACCTCGGCGAGGGCCTCGCGGCGGGTGGCGTCGGCCTCCGCGAAGGCGCGGCGGCCCGCGTCGGTGAGGGCGATGCGGACCGAGCGCGCGTCCGTGGGCGACGGTATGCGCTCGACCAGACCGCGGGCCTGCAGCGAGTCGGCGACGCGGGAGACCTGGCTGCGGCTGAGCAGGGTCCTGGCGCCCAGCTCGGAGGGGGCGACCGGCTCCTTCTGTCCGTGCAGCCAGAGCATGACCTCGAACCAGGACAGCGGCAGGTCGTGGTGGCGCGTGAGGGCCTGGTCCACCCGCGCGGTGAGGGTGGTACCGGCCCAGACCAGACCGTAGAAGGCGTGATCGCGGGGGGTGAGACCGCCCATGGTGAGCTCGTTGTGCGCCATACGGACAGGATACCGGTTGCGTGCACACGCACACAAAGCTAATGTGTGTGTGCACGCACAAATATAGGGAGACTTCATGAGCGCCAAGACCGTCCTCATCACCGGCACCTCCTCCGGCATCGGCCTGGCCGCCGCGGTAGCCGCCGCCCGGGCGGGCTGGCACACCGTCGCCACCATGCGGGACACCGGCCGGGCCGACGCCCTGCTCAAGGCCGCGAGCGAGGCGGGCGTGGCCGAGCTGGTGCAGGTCAAGCGGCTGGACGTGACCGACGCGGCCTCGGCCGCCGCCTGCGTGGCGGAGGTCGTCGCCGAGCACGGCCGGCTCGACGCGGTCGTGAACAACGCGGGCGCCGGGTTCGTGGGCACCATCGAGCAGCACGGGATGGAGCAGGTCCGGTCCGTCATGGAGGTCAACTTCTTCGGCGTCGTCGAGCTCACCCGACTCGCACTCCCCCACCTGCGCGCCTCGGGCGGCCGGGTCATCACGGTCACGAGCGTCGGCGGCGTGATCGGCCAGCCGTTCAACGAGGCCTACTGCGCGGCCAAGTTCGCCGTCGAGGGGTTCATGGAGGCCCTCGCACCGGTGGCCGCGTCCACCGGTGTCCAGGTGGCCGTCGTCGAACCGGGCGCCGTCGCCAGCGAGTTCGTGAACAACGTACGGCTCGACGTGCCGGCCCTGCTCGCCGAGGCCGGCCCGTACGCCCCGGCGCTCCAGGGCTACATCAACCACGCCATGGAGGCCTTCGGCAGCGGCAACGCCCAGACCTCGGAGCAGGCGGCGGCGCCGGTCATCGAGGCGCTGACCGCCGAGACCATGCCGTTCCGGATCCAGACCTCCGACTGGGCCCGTGACTTCGTGGCCGGCAAGCTCACGGACCTCGACGGCTCGGCCGTCCAGGCCGCGATGACCGACTGGCTGCGTTAGGGGGTGTCGGCGGGGCCGAAACGGCGCTCCGCGCGCCGCCCGGCCCGCCGGGTCAGAGGAGGTCTGCGGCCGCCAGCAGGTACGCGACCATCGGGTCGTAGAAGCGCGGGTCGCGGACGTGGTCGTCCAGGGGGACCGCCACCTGGAGGGTGCCCTCCGCCTCCCCGATGAACAGCGCGGGGTCGTTGCAGTCCGCGTACCCCACCGCGTCCAGCCCGCGCTGCGCCGCGCACCCCGCCCAGCCGTGGTCGGCGACGACCAGGTCCGGCTGGGGGCGGTTCTCCGCCGTCAGGCCGTCCAGGATCGCGGCCATCGGCTCCGGCGAGTGCGTGTGCCACAGCGTGGCCCCCCGCTCCAGCACGGCGACGTCCGCGAACTGCCACACCGAGCCCTCGTCCGCGACCAGGCCCGAAGGGATCACCACGATCTCGCAGCCCGCCGCGCGCAGCGCGGCCGCCGTCGCCCGGTGGACGTCCAGCAGGCCGCCCGGGTGCCCGGTGGCCAGCAGCACGCTCTGCCGGTCCAGGGCCGCCTTCCGCAGCCGCGCCGCCATCCGGTCCAGGCCGGACACCGTCAGCTCCGGGTCGATCGTGTCCTGGCCGAACCGGTACGCGGCGTCGTCGACGACCCCGCACCGCTCCGCCATCACGGCGAGCACGTCCTGCTCGTCCGCCCAGCGGTCGCCCAGCTCGAGGCCCAGCCAGTAGTGCCGGTCGCCGTTGGCGAGCTTGCGGTAGTGCGACAGGTTGTTCTCGCGGGGCGTCGCGACCTGACCCGAGATCCGGGTGCGGACCAGGTGATCGACGAGTTCGGCGCGGCTCGGCGGTACAACAGACTGGGCGAACGTCTCTATCGGCTTCGGCATGCGGCCCATTCTGCCGCCGCCAGGGCGGAGTCGCCGGTTCCATCCCGACCAGCGGACGCGTCGCTTCACCCCGACAGCGCCCCGAACGCCCCGTGCACCAACCGCCGCAGCAGCGACTCCGTCGCCTCCCGGCCGAGCGCCGCCAGGTGCGGGGTGGAGTTGAGCAGGCCGAAGACGGCATGGACGGACACCCGCACCTCCGCCTCGCCGACCTCCGGGTGCAGTTCCCGTACGACCTCCACCCACAGCTCCACGTACTGCCGCTGGAGCTGCCGTACGAGCTTGCGGTCGGCCTCCCGCAGCCGGTCCAGCTCCCGGTCGTGCAGGGTGATCAGCGCCCGGTCGTCGAGGGCGAAGTCGATGTGGCCGTCGATGAGGGAGGCCAGGACGCCGTGCGGGTCGCCCGCGGCCTCGGCCACCCGGTGGCGGCCGCCCGTCAGCAGCCGCTGACTGATCCCGACCAGCAGCTCGGCGAGCATGGCGTCCTTGCCCGCGAAGTGGCGGTACAGGCCGGGGCCGCTGATACCCACGGCGGCCCCTATCTCGTCCACGCCGACGCCGTGGAATCCACGCTCGGCGAAGAGGCGGGCGGCCTCACTGAGGATCTGCTCGCGACGGGTCGGGGCGGCCGCTCTGGTGCTCATGGGAATCCATTCTAGACAGGGCCGTTAGCGGTCGTTAACCTAGGCGGTACATGCGTTAACGCTCATTAACAGCGTGCACCGAGCAAGGGAGCTCGACCGATGCAGCAGGCACCAGTGCTGACGAGCGCCGCGGACCCGGCGTCCGAGGCCTGGCGGACCAACGAGGCCGCCCACCGCGAGCTCGCCGAGGGGCTCCGGGCCCGGCTCGACGCGGCCCGGCTCGGCGGCGG
The DNA here is from genome assembly GCF_040655295.1 of Streptomyces sp. NPDC050448. Classification (NCBI taxonomy): domain Bacteria; kingdom Bacillati; phylum Actinomycetota; class Actinomycetes; order Kitasatosporales; family Streptomycetaceae; genus Streptomyces; species Streptomyces sp. NPDC050448. The sequence goes on from NZ_JBFAJR010000005.1 coordinate 229,902, forward strand.
CGAGAAGGCCCGCGCCCGCCACACCGCCCGCGGGAAGCTGCTCCCCCGCGACCGCGTGGACACCCTCCTGGACCCCGGATCCCCCTTCCTGGAGCTGGCCCCGCTGGCCGCCGAGGGCATGTACGGGGGCGCGGCTCCGGCCGCCGGGGTCATCGCGGGCATCGGCCGGGTCAGCGGCCGCGAGTGCGTGATCGTCGCGAACGACGCCACCGTCAAGGGCGGCACGTACTACCCGATGACGGTGAAGAAGCACCTCCGCGCCCAGGAGGTGGCGCTGGAGAATCGTCTCCCCTGCCTCTACCTGGTCGACTCGGGCGGCGCCTTCCTCCCCATGCAGGACGAGGTCTTCCCCGACCGGGAGCACTTCGGCCGCATCTTCTACAACCAGGCACGCATGTCCGGCGCCGGCATCCCGCAGATCGCGGCCGTCCTCGGCTCCTGCACGGCGGGCGGCGCGTACGTCCCGGCAATGAGCGACGAGGCCGTCATCGTCCGCGGCCAGGGCACGATCTTCCTCGGCGGCCCGCCGCTGGTGAAGGCCGCCACCGGCGAGGTGGTCACGGCCGAGGAGCTCGGCGGCGGCGAGGTCCACTCCCGGATCTCGGGCGTCACCGACCACCTCGCGCAGGACGACGCGCACGCGCTGCGGATCGTACGGAACATCGTGGCGACCCTGCCCGAGCGCGGGGCCCTGCCCTGGTCGGTCGAGGCGCCGGAAGAGCCGAAGGTGGACCCGTACGGGCTGTACGGCGCGGTCCCGGTCGACTCGCGCACCCCGTACGACGCCCGCGAGGTCATCGCCCGGATCGTGGACGGGTCCCGCTTTCAGGAGTTCAAGTCGGAGTTCGGGCAGACCCTGGTCACCGGCTTCGCCCGGATCCACGGACACCCGGTCGGGATCGTCGCCAACAACGGCATCCTGTTCTCCGAATCCGCCCAGAAGGGCGCGCACTTCATCGAGCTGTGCGACCAGCGCGGGATCCCGCTGCTCTTCCTCCAGAACATCTCGGGCTTCATGGTCGGCCGCGACTACGAGGCCGGCGGCATCGCCAAGCACGGCGCCAAGATGGTCACGGCCGTGGCCTGCACCCGGGTCCCGAAGCTGACCGTGGTCGTCGGCGGCTCGTACGGCGCGGGCAACTACTCGATGTGCGGGCGGGCGTACTCGCCGCGGTTCCTGTGGATGTGGCCCAACGCCAAGATCTCGGTGATGGGCGGCGAACAGGCCGCGTCCGTGCTCGCCACGGTCAAGCGCGACCAGATCGAGGGCGCCGGCCAGGAGTGGCCGCTCGACGACGAGGAGGCCTTCAAGGCCCCGGTCCGCGCGCAGTACGAGGAACAGGGCAACGCCTACTACGCCACGGCGCGGCTGTGGGACGACGGGGTCATCGACCCGATGGAGACCCGGCAGGTGCTGGGACTGGCCCTGACCGCGTGCGCGAACGCCCCGCTGGGCGATCGCGGCTTCGGCATCTTCCGTATGTGACGTGTGACGTGAGGACCTCACTGATGTTCAGCACTGTTCTGGTCGCCAACCGCGGCGAGATCGCGGTCCGGGTCATCCGCACGCTGCGGGAGCTCGGAGTGCGGTCCGTGGCCGTCTTCAGCGACGCGGACGCGGACGCACGGCACGTACGGGAGGCCGACACGGCCGTCCGGATCGGCCCGGCGGCCGCCGCCGAGAGCTACCTGTCGGTGGAGCGGCTGCTCGACGCGGCCCGCCGCACCGGCGCCGAGGCCGTCCACCCGGGCTATGGCTTCCTCGCGGAGAACGCGGCCTTCGCGGCCGCCTGCGCGGAGGCGGGCCTGGCCTTCATCGGGCCGCCCGCCTCGGCGATCTCCCTGATGGGCGACAAGATCCGCGCCAAGGAGACCGTGAAGGCGGCCGGGGTCCCGGTCGTGCCCGGGTCCTCGGGGAGCGGCCTGTCCGACGCCGAACTGGTCGCGGCCGCCGAGGAGATCGGCATGCCGGTGCTGCTGAAGCCCTCGGCGGGCGGCGGCGGCAAGGGCATGCGGCTGGTACGGGACGCCGGGCTGCTGGCGGAGGAGATCGCGGCGGCGCGCCGCGAGGCGCGGTCGTCCTTCGGCGACGACACCCTGCTCGTGGAGCGGTGGGTGGACCGCCCCCGGCACATCGAGATCCAGGTGCTGGCGGACGCGCACGGGAACGTGGTGCACCTGGGCGAGCGCGAGTGCTCGCTGCAGCGGCGCCACCAGAAGGTGATCGAGGAGGCCCCCTCGGTCCTGCTCACGCCGGAGCTGCGGGCCTCGATGGGCGCGGCGGCGGTGGAGGCCGCGCGCTCGTGCGGGTACGTCGGCGCGGGCACGGTGGAGTTCATCGTCCCGGGCGGGGACCCGTCCTCGTACTACTTCATGGAGATGAACACCCGGCTCCAGGTGGAGCACCCGGTGACGGAGCTGATCACGGGGCTGGACCTGGTGGAGCAGCAGCTGCGGGTCGCCTCCGGCGCCGAGCTGGCCTTCGACCAGTCCGGGATCCGGCTGACCGGGCATGCGATCGAGGCCCGCGTCTGCGCGGAAGACCCGGCGCGCGGGTTCCTGCCCTCCGGGGGGACGGTCCTGGCGCTGTCCGAGCCCTCGGGCGGGTCGGTACGCACGGACTCCGGGCTCGTGGCGGGGGTCGACACGGGGTCGACCTACGACCCGATGCTGTCGAAGGTGATCGCGTACGGCCCGGACCGGGCCGCGGCCCTGCGGGTGCTGCGGGGCGCCCTCGCCGACACGGTGATCCTGGGCGTCCAGACCAACGCCGGCTTCCTGCGGAGGCTGTTGGCGCACCCGGATGTGGTGTCGGGCGACCTGGACACCGGTCTGGTCGAGCGGGACCTGGGGTCCCTCTTGCCGGAGGGCGTGCCCCCCGAGGTGTACGCGGCTGCGGCCCTGCTGTCCGTCCCCCACCCCGCCCCTTCCCGAAACCGGGCTCTGCCCGGACCCGCGCCTCAAACGCCGGCGGGGCTGGATGCCTGGGTCGACCCGTTCGGGGCAGCCGACGGCTGGCGCCTGGGCGGCACCCCCGCCTGGACGGTCCACCACTTCCGCCTCCCCGGCCAGGAGCCCGTCGCCGTCCGCACCCGCCCGCACGGTTCCGACACGGAGCTGCTGCTCGCACCCGCAGCCGACGGCGACGTCGGCCAAAATCCAGCCCCGCCGGCGATTGAGGGGCGGGGTCTGGCGCAGAGCCCCGGCACACCGGCCCGCGGCCGGATCGTGGCCCGGACCCCGGAGTACCTGACGGTCGAACTCGACGGGGTCACACACCGGTTCAGCCACGCCACCTCCCCGGAGGGGACCTGGCTCGGCCGTGACGGCGACTCCTGGCACGTGCAGGACCACGACCCCGTCACCGCCGCGCTCACCGGCGCCGGCCACGCAGGCGCGGACACCCTCGCCGCCCCCATGCCCGGCACCGTCACCGTCGTCAAGGTCGCCGTCGGCGACCGCGTCACGGCCGGGCAGAGCCTGCTCGTCGTCGAGGCGATGAAGATGGAGCACGTCATCTCCGCCCCGCACTCCGGCACGGTCACCGAGCTCGACGTCTCCCCCGGTACCACCGTCGCCATGGACCAGGTCCTGGCCGTCGTCACCCCGGACGAGGAAGAGGAAGGGGAGGCGAAGTGAACGGGCTGCCCATGACCGTCCCGGCCCCCGAGCTGCCGGCCCGCGTCCGCATCCACGAGGTCGGCGCCCGCGACGGGCTGCAGAACGAGAAGACGGCCGTACCCACCCACGTCAAGGCGGAGTTCATCCACCGGCTGGCCGCGGCCGGGCTGACCACCGTCGAGGCGACCAGCTTCGTGCACCCCAAGTGGGTGCCCCAACTGGCGGATGCGGAGGAGCTGTTCCCGCAGCTCCAGGACCTGGCCGGGGTGCACCTCCCCGTCCTCGTCCCCAACGAGCGCGGACTCGACCGCGCCCTGGCCCTCGGCGCCGACCGCATCGCCGTCTTCGGATCGGCGACCGAGACCTTCGCCTCCCGCAACCTCAACCGGACCGTCGCCGAGTCCCTCGCCATGTTCGAGCCCGTCGTGGCCCGTGCCAAGGAGGGCAAGGCGCACGTCCGCGGCTATCTCTCCATGTGCTTCGGCGACCCCTGGGAGGGCCCGGTCCCGGTCCACCAGGTGGTCCGCGTGGCCAAGGCCCTGCTCGACCTCGGCTGCGACGAGCTCAGCCTCGGCGACACCATCGGCGTCGCCACCCCGGGTCATGTCCGGACCCTCCTCGACGAGCTGGGCGAGGAGGGCGTCACGACCGACCGGATCGGCGTGCACTTCCACGACACCTACGGCCAGGCCCTGTCCAACACCCTCGCCGCGCTCCAGCACGGAGTGACCACCGTGGACGCCTCCGCAGGCGGCCTCGGCGGCTGCCCGTACGCGAAGAGCGCCACCGGCAACCTCGCCACCGAGGACCTGGTGTGGATGCTCGACGGCCTCGGCATCGAGACCGGCGTCGACCTGACCTCCCTCACCGCCACGAGCGTGTGGATGGCCGAACAGCTGGGACGCCCCAGCCCCTCCCGTACCGTCCGCGCCCTCTCCCACAAGGAGTAAAGAAGACCATGGCCCTCGACCACCGGCTCACCCCCGAGCACGAGGAACTCCGCCGTACCGTCGAGGCGTTCGCGCACGACGTGATCGCCCCCAAGATCGGCGACCTGTACGAGCGGCACGAGTTCCCGTACGAGATCGTCCGCGAGATGGGCCGCATGGGCCTGTTCGGCCTGCCCTTCCCGGAGGAGTACGGCGGCATGGGCGGCGACTACCTCGCCCTCGGCATCGCCCTGGAGGAGCTGGCCCGCGTCGACTCCTCGGTCGCGATCACCCTGGAGGCGGGCGTCTCGCTCGGCGCCATGCCCCTCTACCTCTTCGGCACCGAGGAGCAGAAGCAGCAGTGGCTGCCGAAGATGTGCTCCGGCGAGGTGCTCGGCGCCTTCGGCCTGACCGAACCGGACGGCGGCTCCGACGCCGGCGGCACCCGCACCACGGCCGTCAAGGACGGCGACGAGTGGGTGATCAACGGCTCGAAGTGCTTCATCACCAACTCCGGTACGGACATCACCGGTCTGGTCACCGTCACGGCCGTCACCGGCCGCAAGGCCGACGGCCGCCCCGAGATCTCCTCGATCATCGTCCCGTCCGGCACCCCCGGCTTCACGGTGGCCGCGCCGTACTCCAAGGTCGGCTGGAACTCCTCGGACACCCGTGAGCTGGCCTTCGACAACGTACGGGTGCCCCTGGCCAACCTGGTCGGCCAGGAGGGCCGCGGCTACGCCCAGTTCCTGCGCATCCTCGACGAAGGCCGCATCGCGATCTCGGCGCTCGCCACCGGTCTCGCGCAGGGCTGCGTGGACGAGTCGGTGAAGTACGCGAAGGAGCGCAAGGCCTTCGGCCGGCCCATCGGCGACAACCAGGCCATCCAGTTCAAGCTGGCGGACATGGAGATGCGCGCCCACATGGCGCGGATCGGCTGGCGTGACGCGGCCTCCCGCCTCGTGGCCGGGGAGCCGTTCAAGAAGGAGGCGGCGATCGCGAAGCTGTACTCCTCCACGGTCGCCGTCGACAACGCGCGCGAGGCCACCCAGATCCACGGCGGCTACGGGTTCATGAACGAGTACCCCGTGGCGCGCATGTGGCGGGACTCCAAGATCCTGGAGATCGGCGAGGGCACCAGCGAGGTGCAGCGCATGCTCATCGCCCGCGAGCTGGGCTTCGCCGGGTAGTCACCTGGTTCGGAGGCGGACCGCCAGGCCGGGACCGGCCTGGCGGTCGACGGCCGGACCGGTCCTCGCCGGGCGGCCACATCGCCGGCGATTGCACGGGGTCCCCGTCCCGCCTACGCCTGCTCGCGCTCCGCCTCGGAGACGAAGGGCTGCAGGAAGGTCGCGATGTGCTGTTCCACATCGGTGATCCGCTGCTCGTACGCGTAGAGCTGGTCCCGCAGGCCCGCCTTGGCCTGCTCGTCCAGCCGGGACTCCTCGATGTTGCGCTGGACGATGCCGATGAGGTCCTGGAGCTGGATGTGGAGCGTCTCGCTGATTCCGCCCCATACGGCGCGCAGGTCGGCGGCGCGGCTGTCCGCGTACTGGCGGGCGGTCAGGCCTGCCGAGTCCTTCACGTGGTCCGAGAATTCCTGCGCCGCGCGCGACTGGAGTTTGCCGTCGGCGAAGATGACCGCCCCTGAGGCCAGCAGCGGTCCGACGGCCGCGCCGATGGCCACCGCTACGCCGACCGGTGGAACGGCCAGGCCCAGGCTGATCAGGCCCGCCGCTGCGGCGGCGGCCGTCCCGCCGGCGACCGCCGCGCCGGTGCCCGCGCCGATCGCCATGAGCGAGCTGGGGCGGAACAGCAGCGGCACGTCGTCGCGGTGGCGGCGCCCGTCGCGCCCGTTGCCCTTCCCCGCCGCGACGGCCAGCGTGTAGAGCAGGTGGTTCTGGTCCCGGACCGACTGCGTGCCGGTGAGTTCCGTGCGGAGCTTGTCGAGGAGGTTCGCGTGGGCCCTGATCAGCGGTTCGAGCTGGCGCACCAGATCGGCCTGCCGCTGCTCGATGAGCCGGTCGAGACTCTGGGTGCAGAAGACCTGCATACGTTCCTGGAGCTGGACCGTGTAGGCGTCCATCAGTTCGTGCTGGGCGGCGATGCGGCCGCCCTTGGTGAAGGACCGGACGGCCCGGCTCAGGCGCCCCGGGCCGCTCGTGACGTGCCAGTCGGCGATCTCGCGGCTGATGTCGATCAGGAACGCGCTGAACCTCAGCTGCAGTTCGTTCTCGATGTCGAGGATCTTGCCGCTGACGATGTCGCGGATCGCGTCGGCGCTGGCGCGCAGTTGGTCCTGGGTGGACTGGCTGCGGTCGAGGAGCTCGCGCAGCTCCGCCGTCGACTTCATCAGGATCGCGCCCTCGTCGTGCAGCCGCACGCGCAGGTTGACGGCGTTGTGGCGCAGGAACTCGGCGAGCCGGACGAACTTCACCCGGGCCGCGTCGCGCATGCAGAAGAGCTCCAGGGCGGACTCCAGCGCCCCGATCCCCGAGGCCTTCAGGCCCTCCTCGTTGCCGTCGGTCCGCGACCGCAGGGCCTGGAGGGCGCTGATGAAGAAGACGTTGGCGGCGGCGGTGGAACCGGATTCCCCGCTGAGCTCGGCGACCGCGTTGCGGCAGCGGCTCATCACCTCCGCCCGTTCCTCCTCCTCGATCCGGTCGAACTGGTTCACCACGAAGAAGATGTCGCGGTGCCCGAGCCTCTTGACACGGGTGAGGTAGTTCTCGGTCTCGTGCAGGGTGAACGGTCGGCCCGCGTCGGTGACGAAGACGACGGCGTCCACCTCCTCCAGGTACCGCAGGGTGACCAGCTCGCGGTCGGAACTCTCGTTGATCCCGGCCGAGTCCACGATCTCGACGGATCGGCGCAGCAGCTCCAGCGGCTGCTCGACGACGGCCAGCGCGAACGAGGGGGTGCGGGGCGCGCCGTGCGCGTCGATCTGGAGGGAGACCTCTCGCTTGAACTCCTCCGTCGTGACGGCCGTCTCGCCGCCCCGCCGGTCCGCGTCCCGGTACAGCCAGGCCCGCTCGGTCTCACCCCAGCGCAGGACCGTGGTGAAGGCGGTGGCCGGATTGGCCTTGGTGGGCAGCAGCCGCTTCCCCAGCAAGGCGTTGATCAAGGTGCTCTTCCCGCTGCTGAACTCGCCGAGCACCATGATGCGGAAGGTCTCGCGCTCGAAGACCGCCCCGTTGATCCCGAGGTCCAGTGCCCCGCCCGGGCCTCCGGGCGGGGCGATGACCGCCGCGGCCTCGCCGGCCACCTGCTGCAGGCGCTGGTAGTACGAGCGCAGCGTTCCGATGTTGTCGCTCCAGCCGCGGAACTGCACGGCCGGTGATTCCTGGCCGGCCGGTAACTGCCGGTTCTCGTGCGCCATCAGGCCCCTTCCAGGGGAGAGAGGTGGGCGTGCACGAAACGGCTCAGCGACCGCGCCGTGCTCTGCAGTGAACGCCAGTGGTCGAGGGACTCCGGCTGCGCGGCGACGGCCGTCGTGTGCAGCCGCCACCACTGCTCGTCGCGGTCCCGCGCCTGGCTCAGCAGGCGGTCGTACACCTGGCCGATACGCGCCTCGGTGCGCGCCACCTGCTCCGTGAAGGCCGCCTCGACGATCCGTTCCAGGTCGTCGATGGCGCGTTCACGGCGCTCCGCCTGGCCGTGTTCGAGCGCCTCCGTCACCAGCGCCGTACCGGCCGCTCCCGCGATCTGCGCCACGACCTCGGTGGAGACGGGCGTCAGTACGCTCTCGATGGCGGTGCCGACGAATTCGGGCAGCCAGGAGGTGTCCCAGCCGGTGGCGTTCTGCGACTCGGCGGCGGCGGCCGCGCCGGCGGCGGCCGGCAGTGCCGCGGCCGGCACGACCCGCCCGGCACGGGGGGCGGCCAGCCCGTGGAACAGTTCCCCGCCGGGTCTGTTGCGGAGCAGGATGCCGCGCAGCCGGCGGGTGTCCTCCTCCAGCGCCCGGTCGACGGTCCCGGTGATCCACGATTCGAATTGCTGGAGGGCCTCGGCGGTGTACGGGATCGCGTGGAGGCGGATGAAGTGCTGTTCCTCCGGCGTATCCAGCATCCGGGAGAAGCGCGATGCGAGTTCGCGCGCCGCGGCGGCCCGTCGCCTGCGCGCCTCGGCGGCGATCGTCTGGACGAGCGAGGCGCGCCACTCCCCCGCGTCGGCGCTGAGCACGATCCAGTGGAAGCGGGCGCTCTCGTGGGCCGTGTGCCAGATCTGTGCGGCCCGCGCTCTGACGGGGTCGGTCCGGTGCACGTCCGTGAGCGCCCGCCCGGCAGCCTCCTCCACCAGGCCGCAGGTGGCCGCGAGGAGGTGCAGCCTGCGGACGGTCCGCAGCGCGCGGCGCAGCCGGATACCGGCCAGCTGGCCCAGGACCGCCCGGAGCGGGTCGATGCCGTCGGGTTCCCCGGCCCCCGGCGCCGTTGCGGGCGCGGGGACCGGTCCGGGCAGCACCAGCGCCTCGGGGGCCAGTGCTGCGACGAGGTGGTTGACGCGTCGCAGGATGTCGGGCGCCTCGTCTTCGACCTCGGCGAGCTTGGTGACGACGACGGCGAGCGGAGGGCTGTGCGGAGCGGCGGCGAGTGCCTTGATCCGGGCCTGTTCGGTGGCGAGCATCGCGCGGCGCGCCTCGGTGACGACGACCACCACGTCGCAGTCGCCGACGATCCTGGCGAGGGCGGCGGTGTCGGGCTGCCGCACTCCGGACCAGCCCTCCCAGCCGGGGGTGTCGACGAGTTCCACTCCGGCACGGGCCGGCCAGGACCCGGACGGCACCTCGACGCGTACGGTACGCAGGCCGACCGGTCCTGAATCCCCGGGACCGGCCTCCTCGGGAGCCGTGGGAGCCCCGTATCCGGCGGACTCGGCGGATCCTGCGGCCCCGGCGGCCCCGGCGGGCTCGGCGATGAACGGGCGTACGACGACGGGCGGTCCGTCCGTGGGGTGCACGGACACCGGCAGACAGGCCGTGCCGATCAGCTCGTTGACGAGGCGGGACTTGCCGACGTTGCTACCGCCGATGACACAGATCCGGGCCCGCGGGGATTCGGCGCGGCGGGCCGTGCGGCGGATCAGAGAGGCGGCGGAGTCCGCTCCGGCCCGGTCCGCGAGCAGCGCCACCTGTTCGGCGAGTTCACCCTGCCGCAGTTCCTGCTCGTGCTCCCCCGTACCGACCACAGCGCCGCCACCCCACCCCGTCAGGACCTCCCCGGCGCGACCATGATGCCAACGCATGCCGCCGGGCGCCGCCCGTTCGGCGGGATGGCCACCGCTCTGGCCGGTCCGGCCGGCCGGCCCCGCTGCCGCGCAACGCCGAGGGGCCCAGAAACTTAGGGCCCCCTTACCGCTCCCAGCCAAGGTTAGGCTAACCTTCCCTTCGAACGGCCCAGTGGCCGCCCGGCACGCACGAAAGCGGACACAGACATGCCCAAGTCCCGTACCTCCCGCCTCTCCCGCCGCGGCCTCATCGCCGCCGGCGGCGCCCTCGGCCTCGTCGCGGCCCTCACCGCATGCGGCGGCTCCGACTCGGCGAAGGGCGGGACGGGCGACAAGGACAAGGGCGCTGCGGCCTCGGGCGCCTGGGCCTTCAAGGACGACCTCGGCAAGGACATCAGCCTCAAGGCCAGGCCGAAGAACATCGTGGCCTACACCGGCACCGCCGCCGCGCTCTACGACTACGGCATCCAGGTCAAGGGCGTTTTCGGCCCGACCAAGACCGCCAACGGCAAGGCCGACAAGATGGCCGGCTCGATGGACGTCTCCAAGGTCGAGGTCCTCGGCAACGTCTACGACGAGTTCAACATCGAGAAGTACGCGGCCCTCCAGCCCGACCTGCTGGTCACCAACACCTGGGACGGCAGCTACTGGTTCGTCCCGGAGGCCTCCAAGGACAAGATCCTGAAGCTGGCCCCGGCCGCCGCGATCGGCGTGGGCGGCGACGTCTCCCTCGACAAGGCCCTGGAGCGCACGGCCGACCTCGCCAAGTCCCTGGGCGCCGACCTGAACACCAAGCGGTCCGCCGACGCCAAGGCCCGCTTCGAGTCGGCCGCCGCCAAGGTCCGCGAGGCCACCAAGGCCAACCCGGGCGTCAAGGTGCTCGTCGGCTCCGGCTCCGCCGACCTGTTCTACGTCTCCACCCCGAAGACCTCGGCCGACCTGAAGTACTTCGAGACCCTCGGCGTCGAGTTCGTCACCCCGGAGAAGGACAAGCTCGACCAGGGCGGCTTCTTCGAGAGCCTCAGCTGGGAGAACGCCGGCAAGTACAAGGCCGACCTGGTCCTGCTCGACAACCGCACCGGCACGCTGCAGCCGGAGGAGCTGAAGGCCAAGCCGACCTGGGCGGAGCTGCCCGCCGTCAAGGCCGGCCAGGTCGCCCCGCGCGTGACCGAGCCGATCTACTCGTACGACAAGTGCGCCCAGATCCTCGAGGACCTCGCGAAGTCCATCCAGAACGCCAAGAAGGTCAGCTGACCCTCGGCGCCCGGACCAGGCGCCGCTTCCACTCCCAGGGGGGACCCTCCGCATGACCGCCACCGCATCCGACGCCGCCCCGGCCGTCGCCCACTTCCGGTTCTTCGCACTCGAAGTGCTCCGCACCCGCCGGCTCGGGCATTCGTTCCTGCGGGTCACGTTCGGCGGAGAGTCCCTCGCGGACTTCCGTTCGGGCGGCTACGACCAGAGCCTCTCGCTCTTCCTGCCGCCCGCGCACGAGGAGCGCACCGTGCTCCCGTCCACCGACGAGGACACCTGGTTCGGCGCCTGGCGCGCGATGCCCGACGCCGACCGACCGGTGATGCGCTCGTACACCGTGCGCGAGCAGCGCCGTACGCCCGACGGCGTCGACGAGGTCGACATCGACTTCGTCCTCCACGGGGACCCCGCCGCGGCAGCGGCCGATGCCGCAGCCCCCGCGTCCCGCTGGGCCGGGCGGGCCGTCACCGGCCGCCGGATCATGGCGATCGGCCCGGCGGTCGCGGAGAACAAGTCCGTACGGTTCCAGCCGCCGGCCGGCACCGACGCGCTGCTGATGTACGCGGACGAGACCGCGCTCCCGGCGGCCGCCGCGATCCTGGACCGGCTCCCCGCCGGCATGCGGGTCGCCGCGTGGTTCGAGGTCCCGCACGCCGACGACCGGCTCGTCCTGCCGACGCTCGCCGACGCGGACATCACCTGGATCGTGCGGGAGAGGGGCGCGGGCAAGGAGCGCGCCGAGCGCGTGCTGGAGTCGCTCCGGGCGGCCGGACCGCCGGACGCCGAAGCTCCGTACGTCTGGCTCGCGGGCGAGGCCGGCACCGTTCGGGCGGTCCGCCGGCACGTCGTGCAGGAATGTTCCATCGACCGGCGCGCGGTGCGCTTCACCGGCTACTGGCGTCTCGGCGCGAGCGAGGAGGAACTCCTCGCCGAGGCGTACGCGGGCAAGGCGGCCGACGAGGACTCCGCGTCAGAGCTGTAGCAACTCCCGCTCCCCTCACCCCCTTTCAGCGATGGGCCCCGGCTTTCGGCCGGGGCCCATCGCCATTTGGCGTGGAAGTTAGGTTAGGCTAACCTCAGAATCACCTTCCCCGCCACCCCCTCTCTCCCCCAGCTACCGCTGGGTGGTAACCCCACCTGCCCGGAGGAACGTTGATGCGCTCGCATCTGCTGAATGAGACGACCGCGGACCTCTACCGGCGTTCCGTCACCGAAGGCGTCGAGCGCGTCGCCGCCAAAATCGCGACCACCGAGCGGCCCCACAGCGGCATATCCGTCGACGAACTCGCCCCGGTCATCAACGGGATCGACCTGGACCGGCCGCTCGAAGACCCGGCCGCCGTCCTCGACGAGCTGGAAGAGGTCTACCTGCGCGACGCGGTGTACTTCCACCACCCGCGCTACCTGGGCCACCTCAACTGCCCGGTCGTCATCCCCGCCGTCCTCGGCGAAGCCGTCCTCTCGGCCGTCAACTCCTCCCTGGACACCTGGGACCAGTCCATCGGCGGCACGCTCATCGAGCGCCGCCTGATCGACTGGACCGCGCAACGCATCGGCCTCGGCCCGGACGCGGACGGCATCTTCACCTCCGGCGGCAGCCAGTCCAACTTCCACGCGCTGCTGCTGGCCCGCGACGAGGCCTGCCGCACGGTCATGCAGAGCAGCGAGCGGCCGCTGACCAAGTCCGAAGTCCTGCCCAAGCTGCGCATCTTCACCTCCGAGGCAGGCCACTTCAGCGTCAAGAAGTCGGCCGCCATGCTCGGGCTCGGCTACGAGGCCGTCATCGCCGTCCCGGTCGACCGCAACCGCCGTATGGACACCTCCGTGCTCGCCCTGGAGCTGGAGAGCTGCGCCCGCGAGGGCCTGTTCCCGATGGCCGTCGTCGCCACCGCCGGCACCACCGACTTCGGGTCCGTCGACCCCCTCCCCGAGATCGCCCGCCTGGCCGCCGAGCACTCCGTGTGGATGCACGTGGACGCCGCGTACGGCTGCGGACTGCTGGTCTCCCCCACCCGCCGGCACCTGCTCGACGGCATCGAACTGGCCGACTCGGTCACGGTCGACTACCACAAGTCGTTCTTCCAGCCGGTCAGTTCCAGCGCGATGCTGGTCCGCGACCGCGACACCCTGGGCCACGCCACGTACCACGCGGACTACCTCAACCCCCGCCGCATGGCCGAGGAGCGGATCCCGAACCAGGTCGACAAGTCGATCCAGACCACGCGCCGCTTCGACGCGCTCAAGCTCTGGATGACCTTGCGCACCATGGGCGCCGACGGCCTCGGCTCGCTCTTCGACGAGGTCATCGACCTGGCCGCCGCGGGCTGGGACATCATCGACGCCGACCCGCGCTTCGAGGTGGTCGTCAAGCCCCAGATCTCCACCCTGGTCTTCCGTTACTCCCCCGGCTACCGCCGGGAGGTGACCCCGTCCGGAAGCGGCGTCCGCAAGGACCTCGTCGACGAGGCCAACCTGCACGCCCGCAAGGCACTGTTCGCCTCCGGTGAGGCCGTCGTCGCCGGCACCAAGGTGGACGGGAACCAGTACCTGAAGTTCACCCTCCTCAACCCGCAGACCACGACGGCCGACATCGCGGCCGTCCTCGACCTCCTCGCGTCCCACGCCGAGCAGTACCTGGGAGAATCCCTTGCAGTCGTCTCGTGAGCCCCGTGACCCCCTCCGGCCCCACGACTTCATCGGTATCGGCCTCGGTCCCTTCAACCTGGGACTCGCCTGCCTGACCGCACCGATCGACGAGCTCGACGGCCTCTTCATCGAGACGAAGCCGCACTTCGAGTGGCACGCCGGGATGTTCCTGGACGGCGCGCACCTGCAGACGCCGTTCCTGTCGGACCTGGTCACCCTCGCCGACCCGACCTCGCCCTTCTCCTTCCTGAACTACCTGAAGGACAAGGACCGGCTGTACTCCTTCTACATCCGGGAGAACTTCTACCCGCTGCGGACCGAGTACAACGACTACTGCCGCTGGGCCGCCGACCGCCTCGACAACGTGCAGTACTCCACCTCCGTCACACAGGTCACGTACGACGAGCAGGCCGGCCTGTACGAGGTCCACACCGACCGCGGCGAGACCCACCTGGCCCGCCGCCTGGTCCTGGGCACCGGCACCCCGCCGTTCGTCCCGCAGGCCTGCGCCGGACTGGGCGGCGACTTCACGCACAACTGCGCGTACGTGCAGAACAAGGCGGAGCTCCAGCAGAAGAAGTCGATCACGCTCGTCGGCTCCGGCCAGAGCGCGGCGGAGATCTACCACGACCTGCTGTCCGAGATCGACGTGTACGGCTACCGGCTCAACTGGGTGACCCGCTCCCCGCGGTTCTTCCCGCTGGAGTACACGAAGCTGACGCTGGAGATGACCTCCCCGGAGTACGTGGACTACTTCCACGCGCTCCCCGAGGAGACCCGCTACCGGCTCGAGAACCAGCAGAAGAACCTCTTCAAGGGCATCGACGGCGAGCTCATCAACGCCATCTTCGACCTGCTCTACCAGAAGAAGGTCACCTCGCCGGGCCCGGTCCCGACCACCCTGCTGACCAACACCTCGCTCAACTCGGCTGCGTACGACACCACCACGGGCACCTACACCCTGGGGCTGCGCCAGGAGGAGCAGGAGCGCGACTTCTCCCTCGCCACCGAGGGCCTGATCCTCGCGACGGGCTACAAGTACACGCTCCCGGAGTTCCTGAACCCCGTCCGCGACCGCCTCTCCTTCGACGGCCACGGCCGCCCCGACGCGGCCCGCAACTACAGCATCGACGTGACCGGCCGCGGGATCTTCCTCCAGAACGGCACGGTCCACAACCACTCCATCACCTCGCCCGACCTGGGCATGGCCGCGTACCGCAACGCGTACATCGTCGGAGAGCTCCTCGGCCGCGAGTTCTACAAGGTCGAGAAGTCCATCGCGTTCCAGCAGTTCGCGGCCCCGGAAGGCATGCAGGCATGAGCACCACCACCGAAACCCTGTTCGCGCGGAACGACGCCGTCCTCGGCAGCTTCGCGATCCGCCCGCTGGACCCCTTCGCCGACGCGGAGCTGCTCCACGGCTGGGTCACGCACCCCAAGGCCTCGTTCTGGATGATGCAGGACGCCTCGCTGCCGGACGTCGAGCGCGAGTACATGAAGATCGCGGCGGCCGAGCACCACGACGCCTTCATCGGCCTCCACGAGGGCCGCCCGGCCTTCCTGATGGAGACGTACGACCCGACGAAGCTGGAGCTGGTCGGCCTGTACGAGGCCCGGCCGGGCGACGTCGGCATGCACTTCCTCGTCGCGCCGGGCGAGCGGCCGCTGCACGGGTTCACCCGCGCCGTGATCACCACGGTGATGGCCGCGCTGTTCGCCGACCCGAGGACGCAGCGGGTCGTGGTGGAGCCGGACGTGGAGAACACGGCGGTGCACGCCCTGAACGGGGCGGTCGGCTTCGTCGCCGACGGCCCGGTCCGCAAACCCGAGAAGACGGCCCTGCTGAGCTTCTGCACCCGCGCGCAGTTCGAGGCGGCCACCGGCCTGACGGGAGCCTCGATATGAGCCTCGCCGACGCGATCTCGCACCTCTCCCCCGAACCGTGGGCCCGCGCGAACCGCGCGCTGGTCCGCAAGGCCCTGGCGGAGTTCTCGCACGAGCGCCTGCTGACCCCGAAGCCGCTCGGCGACTCGGTGTACTCGGTCCTGAGTGACGACGCCTCGGTCGAGTACCGCTTCACCGCGACCCTCCACGCCCTGGACCACTGGGCGGTCGACGAGGCCTCGATCACCCGCCGGCGGGACGGCGCCGAACTCCCGCCGGACGCCCTCGACTTCCACATCGAGATGCGCGAGTCCCTGGGCCTGAGCGCGGAGGTGCTGCCGGTCTACCTGGAGGAGATCTCCTCCACCCTGGCGGGCTCGGGATTCAAGTACACGAAGCCGCAGGTCCCGGCCGCCGTCCTGGCGACGTCCTCCTTCCAGGACATCGAGACGGGCATGACCGAGGGCCACCCCTGCTTCGTGGCCAACAACGGCCGGCTCGGTTTCGGCGTGCACGAGTACCTCTCGTACGCCCCGGAGACGGCGAGCCCCGTCCACCTGGTGTGGGTGGCGGCCCGCAAGGACGTCTCCACCTTCACGGCGGGCGCGGGCCTGGACCACGACGCGTTCATGCGCGCCGAGCTGGGCGAGGAGACGCTCGCGGCGTTCGCGGCGCAGCTGAAGGCCCTGGACCTGGACCTGGCGGACTACCACCTGCTGCCGGTCCACCCCTGGCAGTGGTGGAACAAGACCACGGTCACCTTCGCGGCCGAGATCGCGAACCGCCGCCTGGTCCTGCTGGGCGAAGGCCCGGACGCCTATCTCGCCCAGCAGTCGATCCGCACGTTCTTCAACACGACCGCCCCTGAGAAGCACTACGTCAAGACGGCGATCTCGGTGCTCAACATGGGCTTCATGCGCGGGCTGTCGGCCGCCTACATGGAGGCCACCCCGGCGATCAACGACTGGCTGCACCGGCTGATCGAGGGCGACGAGGTCCTGCAGTCGGTGGACTTCTCGATCATCCGCGAGCGCGCGGCCATCGGCTACCACCACCGCCAGTACGAGCGCGCCACCGACCGCCACTCCCCGTACCGCAAGATGCTGGCCGCCCTGTGGCGCGAGTCCCCGGTGGGATCGCTCCAGGAGGGCGAGCGGCTCGCGACGATGGCCTCGCTGCTCCACGTCGACGCGGACGGGAAGTCCTTCGTCGGCGCCCTGATCGAGGAATCGGGCCTGACCCCGGCCGAGTGGCTGCGCCACTACCTCCGGGCCTACCTCGTCCCGCTGCTGCACTGCTTCTACCAGTACGACCTGGCGTACATGCCGCACGGCGAGAACACCATCCTCGTCATCGAGAACGGCGTGGTGAAGCGGGCGATCTTCAAGGACATCGCCGAGGAGATCGTGGTCATGGACCCGGACGCGGTCCTGCCGCCCGCGGTCGAGCGGGTCCGCGCGGACATCCCGCAGGACATGAAGCTGCTGTCCGTCTTCACGGACGTGTTCGACTGCTTCTTCCGCTTCCTGGGCTCGATCCTCGCCACGGAGGGCATCTGCGAGGAGGACACCTTCTGGCGGGCGGTCGCGGACTGCGCCCACGCCTACCAGGACTCGATGCCGCAGCTGGCTGAGCGCTTCGAGCGGTACGACCTGTTCGCCGAGGAGTTCCAGCTGTCCTGCCTGAACCGGCTCCAGCTGCGCAACAACAAGCAGATGGTCGACCTCGCCGACCCGGCGGCCGCCCTCCAGCTGATCGGCACCCTCAAGAACCCCGTCGCGCCCTTCGCCGCGCGGCGGTGATCAGGGGGCGGGCGCGGCGCCGATACGGTCCCTCGCCGCCGCGCCCGCCCCGCCCCGTCATCCCCAGGGGACGTCCGGGGCCCGGTAGTAGGCGGTGCTCCGGGCGTCCAGCCTGGGGGCCTGGGCGGCCAGGCGCCGGCGGTACGAAGACCAGTTCTGCGGGCCCGGGCTCCAGCCCAGTTCCGCGAGGCCCAGGACCCGCGGGAAGGCCATGAACTCCAGGTCCGAGCGCGTCGCGATCGTCTCCGTCCACAGCGGCGCCTCGACGCCCAGGACCGCGGACTCCGGGACTGCGGACCCGGCCAGGTAGGACCCCGGGTTCCAGTCGTAGGCCCTGCGCACCGGGACGAAGCCCGCCCACGCCAGTCCCGGCTTCGTCGCCGGGTCGTACTTCATGTCCAGGTACAGCCGGTCCGCCGGCGACAGGATCAGCGGGTGACCCGCCTTCGCCGCCGCGGCCACCGCCGCCTTCTCGGCGGCCGGGGTCTTGTCGTGGCCCCAGTACTGGAGCACCGCGCCCGGCGCCGGGCGGGCCGTCGCCAGCTGGTGCCAGGCCACCACCGTCTTGCCGTGGCGCCCCACCACCTGCTGGGCCCGGTCCATGAACGCCGCGTAGTCCGCCGCCGGCGTCGAGTGCGCCTCGTCGCCGCCGATGTGGAGGTAGCGGCCCGGCGTCAGCTCGGCCAGCTCGCCGAGCACCTCGTCGATGAACTCGTACGTCCGCTCCTTGCCGACGCACAGCGAGCTGAAGCCGACCTTGATCCCGGTGTAGCGCTCGCGGGCCTTCCCGTCGCAGTTCAGCTCCGCGTAGGAGGCCAGGGCCGCGTTCACGTGCCCCGGCATGTCGATCTCCGGGACCACGTCCACGTACCGCTCCCCCGCGTACGCGACCAGGTCCCGGTACTGGTCCTTCGTCCAGTACCCGCCCGGCCCGCCGCCGACCTCGCTGCCGCCCCCGTACTCCGCCAGCCGCGGCCAGGAGTCGATCGCGATCCGCCAGCCCTGGTCGTCGGTCAGGTGCAGGTGCAGCGTGTTGACCTTGTACTGGGAAAGCTGGTCGACGTACCGCTTGACCTGCTCCGCCGTGAAGGAGTGGCGGGCGATGTCGAGCATGGCGCCCCGGTACGCGAAGCGCGGCGCGTCGGTGATCTCGCCGCCGGGCACCGTGCCCGGGCCGGCCACCGGCAGCAGCTGGCGCAGCGTCTGGCCCGCATGGAAGAGCCCCGCCGGGGTCCGGGCGGTCAGCGTGACCCCCCTCGGGCCGGACTCCAGCCGGTACCCCTCGGCGCCGACCCCCTCGGCCGCCTCGTCGAGCCGCAGCCGGATCCCGTCGCCGTCGGCCCCGTCGACCACCGGCAGCGGGAGCCCGGCGGGGCCCCCGAGCTGCTGCGCGAGGAGCTCGCCGACCCGGCGGACCTCCTTCTCGCCGGTCGGGCCGGTACGGATGACCGTGCCCTCCCCGACGGCGTACCCGGGGCCTTCGGCGCGTGCCGAGGCCGGCGCCGGCAGGAGCTGTTCGTAGGGGGCGAGGACGGCGGGGCGCTCGTCCCCGGGTCCGGCGCCGGCGCCGGGGGACGCGGCGCAGGAGACGGCCGCGCCGAGGACGAGGAGGGCGGCGAGCACACGTCGCAGGACTTTCATAGGGCAGGTATAGGCCAACTGGCCTGCTGGGGCCGGTGCGAGAATCGAAGGATGGCGGAAATCATCCAGAAGGACGGCACATGGACCTTCGACGGGGACGCGGTGCGTATCGTGCCCGGCCGCGACAAGGGGGTGGGGCTGTTGCGCCAGACGCTGGGCGAGGTGGTCGTACCGCTGCGCGCGCTCGCCGGGGTCAGTCACGAACCGGGCCGCAAGGCGGGCCGGTTGAGGCTGAAGCTGCGTGACGGCACCGATCCGCTGCTCCAGGTGACGGGCGGGCGGCTGCCGGAGGCCTCCGATCCGTACCGGCTGACCGTGGATGCGGACCGGACCGGGGTGGCGGAGTACTTCGTGGACGAGGTCCGCAATGCGCTGCTGCTGGACCAGGTGGACCCCGGCCCGGCGGACGCCTATCTGCTGCCGGGGCCGACCGTCCCGCTCACGGTGGCCGCGGGGGACGGGACGGTGGCCTTCGACGGGGACCGGTTGGCGCTGGACTGGAACTGGACGACGGAGGAGGCCAAGCGCTCCGGCGGGCCGCGCGAATTCCGGGTCGCGGACCTGCGAGCGGTGGAGTGGTCCCCCTCTAAGGGCCTGGACAACGGGTGGATCCGGTTCACGCTGGCGGGCGCCCCGGCGGCTCCCGCGCCCAAGTACGACCCGTACACGGTGGAGCTGTTCGGCTTCAAGAAGGACCCGCTGATGGCGCTGGTCGCGGCGGCCGTGGCGGTGCGGATGCCCCATCCCCGTGGTGACTCGGCGCCGGCCGAGGCCGCCCCGGCCCTGTCCGCGGCGCCGGTGCCGGAGCTCGCGGCCTCGGCAGCCGAGCCGACGGCTCCCGAGGACCACGACGCCCTGCTGCGCCGGCTGCGCGAACTCGGCCAGCTGCATCAGGGGGGCATCCTCACGGCCGAGGAGTTCGCCGCAGCCAAGCAGGCCATTTTGCGCCGCTTTTAGCCCTTTAGTGAGCGGATTTACGCATTCCGCTGGTCTGGACCAGATGGATCCTGCCCGATTTCGGGCAGGATCTTTGCGTTCCTGGCCGCGGCCCGTCAGTATCTACGGGTGCTCGACCGCCGCCCGTCTCATGACGATCTTGTCGACCACCTGGTGCGCAGCACCGCGCTGCAGCGCGGCGAGGCCGCCCGGGTGGTGCTCGACGTACTCGCGTACTTCGACGAGACGACCGAGGAATTCGTGCGCCGCCGCCACCGCGAGCTCCAGTCCGGAGGCGCGGTCAACGCGGACATCTTCGAGCGGATCGCGGCCGAGCTGCCGCACCGCGCCGTGGCGCCGCCGGAGCTGTCACTCCGGCAGCTGCGCCGCATCGTCTACGGCTGAGCGACAGGGCCGCCGGCAAGGCGCGGCGACAACAGCGGCAAGGGCAACCGAACTTCAGGAGGGGCAAGACTTTATGTGCGGAATCGTGGGTTACATCGGCAAGCGTGACGTGGCACCGCTGTTGCTGGAAGGCCTGCAGCGACTGGAATACCGCGGATACGACTCCGCGGGCATCGTCGTCAACAGCCCGAAGTCCCCTGCGCTGAAGGTGGTCAAGGCCAAGGGTCGCGTCCGCGAGCTGGAGTCCCGGGTGCCCAAGCGCTTCACCGGCACCACCGGCATCGCCCACACCCGCTGGGCCACCCACGGCGCGCCGAGCGACATCAACTCCCACCCGCACCTCGACGCCGACAGCAAGGTCGCGGTCGTCCACAACGGCATCGTCGACAACGCCGACGAGCTCCGCGCCAAGCTGCAGTCCGAGGGGGTCGTCTTCATCTCGGAGACCGACACCGAGGTCATCGTCCACCTGGTCGCCCGCTCCCAGGCCGACACTCTCGAGGAGAAGGTCCGCGAGGCCGTCAAGGCCATCGAGGGCACCTACGGCATCGCCGTCATGCACGCCGACTTCGCCGACCGCATCGTCGTGGCCCGCAACGGCTCGCCGGTCGTCCTCGGCATCGGCGAGAAGGAGATGTTCGTCGCCTCGGACGTCGCCGCGCTCATCGCCCACACCCGCCAGGTCGTCACCCTCGACGACGGCGAGATGGCCACCCTGAAGGCCGACGACTTCCGCACCTACACCACCAGCGGTGCCACCACCACCGCCACGCCGGAGACCGTGGAGTGGGAGGCCGCCTCGTACGACATGGGCGGCCACGAGACCTACATGCACAAGGAGATCTCCGAGCAGCCCGACGCGGTCGACCGCGTGCTGCGCGGCCGGATCGACGACCGCTTCAGCACCGTGCACCTGGGCGGCCTGAACCTGGACCCGCGCGAGGCGCGCGGCATCCGCCGGGTCAAGATCCTGGGCTGCGGCACCTCGTACCACGCAGGCATGATCGGCGCCGGCCTCATCGAGAGCATGGCCCGCATCCCCGCGGACGCCGAGCCGGCCTCCGAGTTCCGCTACCGCAACCCGGTCGTGGACCCCGACACCCTCTACATCGCCGTCTCCCAGTCCGGTGAGACGTACGACGTGCTGGCCGCCGTGCAGGAGCTCAAGCGCAAGGGCGCCCGCGTCCTCGGCGTGGTCAACGTGGTGGGCTCCGCGATCGCCCGCGCGGCCGACGGCGGCGTGTACGTGCACGCCGGCCCCGAGGTGTGCGTCGTCTCCACCAAGTGCTTCACCAACACGGTCGTGGCCTTCGCGCTGCTCGCCGTGCACCTGGGCCGGATCCGGGACCTGTCGGTCACCGACGGCAAGCGGATCATCGAGGGCCTGCGCAAGCTGCCCGCGCAGATCCAGGAGATCCTCGAGAGCGAAGAGGACATCAAGAAGCTGGCGGCCGAGTACGCCGAGGCCAAGTCGATGATGTTCATCGGCCGGGTCCGCGGCTACCCGGTGGCCCTGGAGGCCTCCCTCAAGCTGAAGGAGATCTCCTACATCCACGCCGAGGCCTACCCGGCCTCCGAGCTCAAGCACGGCCCGCTCGCGCTCATCGAGCCGGCGATGCCGACGGTCGCGATCGTCCCGGACGACGACCTGCTGGAGAAGAACCGCGCGGCGCTGGAGGAGATCAAGGCCCGCAGCGGCCGGATCCTGGCGGTCGCCCACCGCGAGCAGGAGAAGGCCGACCACACCATCCTCGTGCCCAAGAACGAGGACGAGCTGGACCCGATCCTGATGGGCATCCCGCTCCAGCTGCTGGCGTACCACACCGCCCTGGCCCTGGGCCGGGACATCGACAAGCCGCGCAACCTGGCGAAGTCGGTCACCGTCGAGTAGTCGCACCGATCGCGCAGAACGGCCCCCGGGGATTCCCGGGGGCCGTTCCCGCGTTCCGCCCGCGTACGTCGACCGCGGCGCCCTCGGCGCCCTCGGCGCTCAGCCCGCGGCGACCGCGCCGCTGCCGGAGGCCTTGTCCAGTGCGGTGGGCCAGTGGGCCAGCGCCGCCGTGGCGCCGTACCAGAACAGCAGCCCGGAGACGGCGGCCACCCAGCCGGCGGCCTTGGCGAGCCCGCCGCTGTCGGCGAAGGAGCCGACCGCGAGGAGCAGCAGGGAGAGGGTGAGCAGGGCGTACGTGCCCTGACCGAACACTCCGCTCGAGGCGCTCACCGCGAGGGTCAGCGCGAGCAGGGCGAAGAGGACCAGGAACAGTCCGGCCGCGTGTGCCGAAACCTTTCCGTCCGCCCCCGAGGCCCAGGTGAACCAGAAGGCGCCGAGGCCCGCGAACGCCGTGCCGTTGAAGCCGTTGCCGCCGCGGAATTCGAGGACTCCGAGGACGAACAGGGCGAGACCGCCGACGTAGGTCGCGAGTGACACGGAGTTGGCCGCGGACACGCCGCTGACGATGCCCGTGTGGCCGATACCGAATGCGAGAAGGGTGAGACCCAGGGCTATGTTCCCGAGGGTCGAAGTCGAGGCCGTGCTTCCCGCAGAGACACCATTGTCCACGGCGGGCTCCCTTCGATCTGCAGTTGTTTGCTGCGTCCCAGCAGCATTTATCTACCCTTTACACGGGGGTTCACAACCGCACAACCGACGTACAGCGGGTTACGGAATGACAACAACGGGTCGCTGTGCGCGCTTGGCCAGCCGGCCCGCAACGGACCCGAAGATCCGGCCCACGATCCCGTGCGTGGAGCCGACCACGATGGCGTCCGCCGAGTACTCGCGGCCGACCTCCTCCAGCTCGTGGCAGATGTCCCCGCCCCGTTCGACCAGGATCCACGGCACCTCGGCCAGATAGTCCGCGCAGGCGAGCTCCAGCCCCAGCACCTCGGTGCGGTGGTCCGGTACGTCCACGAAGACGGGCGGCTCGCAGCCGGCCCACACGGTGGTGGGCAGCCGGTTGGCCACGTGCACGATGATCAGGCCGGATCCGGACCGGCGGGCCATCCCGATCGCGTACGCCAGGGCGCGCTCACTGGACGTGGAGCCGTCGAACCCCACCACGACCCCGTGCCGGAAGGCCGGGTCGCAGGGATGACGTGCCTGTTCCGCCGCGCGCAGGTCGCTCGACGCGGGGTCGGCGAGGGGTTTGCGCTTGCGGTCCGCGGGTTCGGGGGATTCGTGACCGGCCATGGATGTCTCGGCGAAGGGGTCCTCGGGGGAAGGGACAAGGCGACGGGGCGACATTGGGCGAAAACGACGACTCAGGGTGACGGAGCTCTGTCCGGGAAGCATCTTCCCAAGCCCATACCCACCAGGGTACGGCGACACCCCTGTCCTGCACAGGGCATGCCGCCCTTGGAGAGCGTCCCAGGGAGCATGCCGGAGCGAGGGCTCCTTGGCAATGGCCGCTGCCCCCTACAGCCAGTGACGAGCGGCGGTGCGTGCCACCCGTGCGCGCAGTGACCGAGCCCCGCCGCGCACCGTTGGACAGGCGTCCGACCGCCCAGGAAGAGCCCGCAGGGAGCACGCCGTGCCCGGCCAACCGGTTCACCCCGTCCAGCCCGCTCAGCCGACCCAGTCCGTCCGTTCCGTCCGCTCCGTCCGGACCGCGCGGCACACCGACACGACCCCGCATTTCACCCCGGCCGCCGTTCACCCGTCCGTTCACCCGTCCGTGCACCCCGGCAGACGCTCCCATGGCGACCCCGCGGGTGACGTGGTGCGCTGGGCGGCCTTCAGCTGCCTGCTCGTCCCCGTGGTGCTCGTCGTGTACGGGACCTCCTTCGGCGGGGCCGCCGTCGCGACCCTCGGGCTGGCCGCCGTCACGGCCGCGTGCCGGGCGATGCTGCGCTACTCGGAGAAGGCCGAGCGGGCCGCCCTGGTCCTCGCGGAGAACCGGCAGCCGCCGGGCAGGCGCCGCCGGCGTTCGCACGCCGGGGCCGCGTCCGGAGCCGGCTCCGGGAGCCACGCGCGCCGCGGCTGCTACACGTCCGGTGGAATCTCCCCTGAGGACTGACTGATTCGCACACCCACACCCGCATGTTTTCAGCCAACTTCCCGGCACAGTGCCCGTCTTGCCGGAATGCCCCCTCAATCCCCCTACCACCAGCGACGACGGCGCCAGGGGGGCTCCGAGACCCTACGGGTACTGGCCATGGCCGGACGGCGAGCTTCCCACTCCGGTAGCGGAGTGGAACGCTTCCTGATCGAATGCTTTTCGCCAAGTTGCCAAGTCGACATAGCGCTGCGTGCTGAACTTGTCACGCCGACACCACGGGACGCAGTAGATTCGATCATGTTTTTACGGCGGGGGATCCACGTGCAAGGCCGAGGGGAAACGTGCAGGTGCGACCAGACCAAGGAGTCGCGACACCCAAGGGGGGCTTAGCCATGAGCCAGGATTCCACCGCCGTCGTCGCGGACGCCGGCAGGAAGCTCGCGGGGCGTCGCCGCAGGGAGATCGTCGCGGTGCTGCTGTTCAGCGGCGGGCCGATCTTCGAGAGCTCCATTCCACTTTCCGTGTTCGGCATCGACCGGCAGGACGCGGGAGTTCCACGCTATCGACTGCTCGTATGCGCCGGTGAGGACGGTCCGCTGCGGACCACCGGCGGACTCGAGCTCACCGCGCCGTACGGGTTGGAGGCGATCGCCCGGGCAGGCACGGTCGTCGTGCCCGCCTGGCGCTCGATCACTTCACCGCCGCCTCCGGAGGCGCTCGACGCACTGCGTCTGGCGCACGAGGAGGGCGCCCGGATCGTCGGACTGTGCACGGGAGCCTTCGTGCTCGCCGCCGCCGGTCTGCTGGACGGCCGGCCCGCGACGACGCACTGGATGTACGCGCCGACGCTGGCCAAGCGGTACCCGTCCGTCCATGTCGATCCGCGCGAGCTGTTCGTCGACGACGGCGACGTGCTGACGTCCGCGGGCACCGCGGCCGGAATCGACCTGTGCCTGCACATCGTGCGCACGGACCACGGCAGCGAGGCGGCCGGGGCACTGGCCCGCCGGCTCGTCGTCCCACCGCGCCGCACGGGCGGCCAGGAGCGCTATCTCGACCGGTCGCTGCCGGAGGAGATCGGCGCCGACCCGCTGGCCGAGGTCGTCGCCTGGGCCCTGGAGCACCTCCACGAGCAGTTCGACGTGGAGACCCTCGCCGCCCGCGCGTACATGAGCAGGCGCACGTTCGACCGGCGCTTCCGCTCGCTCACCGGCAGCGCGCCGCTGCAGTGGCTGATCACCCAGCGGGTGCTCCAGGCACAGCGGCTACTGGAGACCTCCGACTACTCGGTCGACGAGGTCGCCGGGCGCTGCGGGTTCCGCTCGCCGGTCGCCCTGCGCGGGCACTTCCGGCGGCAGCTGGGGTCCTCCCCGGCCGCCTACCGCTCGGCCTACCGGGCCCGCCGGCCGCAGGCCGACGTGTCCCAGGTCGCCGAGATCCAGGGCACCCCGGTACCGCACCAGCGCACTCCGCAGCCCCAGCGGGCGGCGGCGGCCCTGGCCGCGGCCGGCTCGACGGTGACGGAGCTGTACGCCCCGAACCGGGTCCTGCGCGAGCACGCGTAACCCTTCGCGGGGCCTGCTTGCCCGAAGGTCCCCCGCATCGGTCTTCACCGATGCGGGGGACCTTCCGCATAATCCGCATAAGCTGGGCCGCATGAACGATCGCATGGTGTGGATCGACTGCGAGATGACCGGGCTCTCGTTGACGGACGACGCACTTATCGAGGTGGCCGCACTGGTCACCGACTCGGAGCTCAACGTGCTCGGCGAAGGCGTGGACCTCGTGATCCGCCCGCCGGACGCGGCCCTGGAGACCATGCCCGACGTGGTGCGCGAGATGCACACCGCCTCCGGGCTGCTCGACGAGCTGGCCGACGGGATCACCCTCGCGGATGCCGAGGCGCAGGTCCTGGCGTACGTACGGGAACACGTGAAGGAGCCCCGCAAGGCTCCGCTCTGCGGGAACTCGGTCGGCACCGACCGCGGCTTCCTGCTGCGCGACATGCCCGCGCTGGAAAGCCACCTGCACTACCGGATCGTGGACGTGTCCTCGGTCAAGGAGCTGGCGCGCCGCTGGTACCCGCGGGCCTACTTCAACAGTCCCCCGAAGAACGGCAACCACCGGGCGCTCGCGGACATCAAGGATTCCATCGCCGAGCTGCGCTACTACCGGGAGGCGGTCTTCGTGCCGCAGCCCGGGCCCGACTCGGACACCGCCCGGTCCATCGCCGCCAAGTACACCCTGTCCGCCGAATAGGACCCGGCAGGACCCTCCGGAGACGGGTCGGGGAAAAAGGGGGGCGCGAGCACCCTCCCGGACCCTGTAACCTTTTCTTCGGCCGGTCGGTTTTCCGACCGGACATGGTGGGTGTAGCTCAGTTGGTAGAGCACCTGGTTGTGGTCCAGGTGGCCGCGGGTTCAAGTCCCGTCACTCACCCTGCGAGAGGGCCCCGGTACGCGAAAGCGGACCGGGGCCCTCTGCGTTTCCCGGGTCTATGGGACCCGCGGGACCCGCGGGACCCGCGGGACATACGAGACGCTTACGAGGACTCCCGCACCACCAGCTCGGTCGGCAGCACCACGGCCGCTTCCCCGGCCGCCCCGGCTCCTCGCGCCGCCCCCGCTCTCCGCGCCAGCAGCAAGCGCGCCCTGGTCCGGCCCATCTCCTCGATCGGCTGGCGGACCCTGGTCAGCGGCGGATCGCCAGGGCCCGGGCGGCGCGGTCGGGGACGTACCCGAGCTCGGCGACGGCGGCCTCGACGGCGGCCCTGGTGCGCTTGCTGACCTTGGGGGACCCGTTGATCACCCGGGAGACCGTGCCGCGCCCGACGCCGGCGCGCACCGCGACCTCCTCGAGCGTCGGCCGTCCTCTGCCCCGCCCGTGCCCGTTCATGGCTTCCTCCCGGTCTCCCCCACCTCGACTCGACGACCACTGCACCGGCCCGTTTCCGAATGCCTGCGCCGATCCCCTCGAGCCCCGTGCCACACCTTCCGACACCCTGCGCAGGGGATCTCGGCGGTCAGGCGCGGAAGGCGTCCGCGTGGTCCTCGGCCCAGGTTTCGAAGGAGCGGGCCGGGTGGCCGGTGAGGTGTTCGACGGCGTCGGTGATCTCGGCGGGCAGGCCGTCACCGGCGGCCCAGTAGTCGAGGAGTGCGTCGGCATAGGGGCCGGGTATGTAGCCGTCGACCTCGGACTTCCACTGCTCGGCGGTGACGGACTCGAAGGGCACCGGGGTCCCGAGAACCCCGCCGAGTATCGCCAGTTGGGTCGCGAAAGTCAGGGAATGCGGGCCGGTCAGGTGGTACGCGCGGCCTGCGAGGGCGGGGTCGGTGAGGACGGCGTAGGCGGCCTCGGCGATGTCGGCCTCGTGGACCGGGTCGCAGTAGGCGCCCGGGTAGGGCAGGTGCACCGCGCGGCCGGACTTCAGCGACCAGGCCCAGCCGAGGGAGTTGCTCGCGAAGGAGCCGGGGCGCAGCAGGGTGGTGTGCAGCGGGGAGGCCAGCAGGGCCTCCTCGACGGCGAGATGGGAGGCGGACAGCGGGCTGTCGGCGGCGCCGGGGCCGAGCACCGAGGAGGAGGACAGGAGCACGACGTGCTCGACTCCGGCGGTGACGGCCTCCTCGACGAAGGCGCCGATGGCGGCGGCCTCGGCGTAGAGGAAGACGGACCGGACACCGGCCAGGGCGCCGGGGAAGGTCGAGGGATCGGTGAGGTCGCAGTGGACGGCGCCCGGGGTGTCCGGCTCGCGGGAGGCGAGGCGGTGGGGGATGCCGTGGGCGGCGAGGAGGGAGACGAGGCCGCGGGCGACGGCGCCGCGGGCACCGGTGACGAGGATCGACATGGCGGGTTCCACTTCCTGTTCTTCTTGTTCTCGTTCGTGTTCCGGCGTGTGGCTCACGCTAGAATGAGTACGTGGCACAGATTCTGCACAACAAATATTCTGCGTCACACAGATAAATTTCAGGCATGGAGAAGCCGATGTCAACCGATTCCCCTCGTTCGAGTGACGCCCGTGATGAGTGGAGCCGCGCCGAGCTGCTCGCGCGCATCGTCACCGAGAGCCAGCGGCACTACGCCGACTACTCGCTCTTCAACCAGGCCATGGCCGACCACGTCGGCCTGCACCCCACCGACATGCAGTGCGTCGCCCTCCTCGACATGGAGCCCGGCCCCGTCAGCACCGGCGACATCGCCCGCCTCACCGGCCTGACCTCCGGCTCGGCCACCCGCCTCGTCGACCGGCTGGTCAAGGCCGGGATCGTCGAGCGGCACGCCGACCCCCACGACCGCCGCCGCTCCCTCGTCTCCCTCGCCCCCGAGGCCCGCCGGCGGATCGGCGAGGCCTGGGACACCCCCGGCCGGGCCTTCGGCGCGGTCTTGGAGGGCTACTCCGACTCCGAACTCGCGGTCATCGCCGACTACCTGCACCGCGCCGCCGAGGTCGGCCGGTCCCAGGCCCAGCGCCTGAACTCCGGCGGCTGACCTCCGGCGGCCGGCTTCCGGGCGCCGGTCTCCGGGCGCCGGCCTCCCCCGGGCGAACAGGGCCTACCGAAGCGGGCGTTCCACGGCTACGGTCCCGCCCAACGGGCAACAGTGCGCGCCGGAGACACGGGAGGGTCGGCGTGCGGATGGAGGTTGTCCGTGTCCGGATCCGCCGCCGCCCCCGGCGGCTTCCGCGGAGTGTTCGCACTCGGCGGCAGCGCCCTGCCCGTCTACGCGTTCCTCGCGCGGCTGCCCGCCGCGCTGTGCCCCATCGGGACGCTCCTGCTCATCAACGAACGCGACGGCATCGGCGACGCCGGCACCGTCGCCGCCGCCCTCTGGCTCGGCCAGGCCCTCGGCGGCCCGGTCATCGGCCGGCTCGCCGACCGGCGCGGCCACCGCCCCGTGCTCCTCGCCGCCTGCGCCGCGAACGCCGCCGTCCTGGCCGCCCTCGTCACGGCCGTCCTCGGCGGGCTGCCGCTGCCCGCCGAGATGGCCCTCGCCGTCGCCGCCGGGCTCACCGTCCCGCAGGTCGGCCCGCTGGCCAGGGCCCGCTGGGCGCACCTGGCGGGCGAGGACGAGGCCCTGGTCGGCGCGGCCCTGTCCTTCGACACCACCCTCGACGAGGTCGGGTTCGCGGTCGGGCCCGCCCTCGCCGGAATCCTGGCCGTGACCGTGCACCCGGCCTCCGCGCTCGTGCTCGCCGCCGGGCTGATCCTGCTCTTCGGGACCCTGTTCGCCGTCCACCCGACCGCGCCCGGCCCCGCCGGCGCACCGGCCAGGCGCTGGCCGCGGCGGCGGCGGGGCCGCTGGCGCAGGCGTACGGCCACCGGGCGGCCTTCGCCGTGTCCTGCGCGGCAGCGGCCGCCTCCGCGATGCTCGCGTGGGCGGCCGCCGGGCGGGGACTGCGCCTCAGCCCGCCGCCATCTCCTTCAGCCCCTGCTCCAGCCCTTGGGCGTCCATCACCGGAGAGACCTCGATCTCGGCGTGGAGCTCCGTGAACAGGCCCTCGAGCAGCGGCGGCATCTTCGCGCTGTCCTGCATGTCGAAGACGATCCAGCAGGTCCGGACGCCCTCGGAGAGCCCGAAGTAGGCGGCCTCCGGCTTGAGGGAATCCATGAGCTTCTTCATGACCTGGGGCAGGGCGCCGCTCTTGATGGACTCGTTGCCGGCCGGTGTGTCGATGTGGGCCCGGAGCATGACTCTCATGCCTGACTCCTTCCGTCAGGCCCACACTCGGCCGGGCCACGGGGACCGGCAACATCTCGGCGCCCATCCGGGACGGCCGCCCGTCTAGCGCGCCTGCCGCGCGCTCTGGATGTGGAAGTTGAAGTCCGTGTGGCCGAGGGTGCCCATCAGGCGGAGCCAAATGGGGAGGAGCATCTCGGTGCCGCGGGCCGTCTCGATGCCGCCGAGGTCCAGGACGCTCGCCTCCGGCCAGCCGAAGGAGTACAGCAGCTCGCGTACGGACTTCTTGGCGTCGGCGTCCTCGCCCGAGAGGAACACGGTGTGCTCGCCCGGCACACGGGCCGGGTCGACCATGATCTGGCAGTTCATCGTGTTCAGCGTCTTGACCACCCGCAGCCGCGGGAACGTCCGCTGGAGCAGCTCGCCCAGGCTGTCGTCGTCCACCGGGTCGAGGGTGGGCGGGAACCCGTGGGAGAAGTCCAGCGGGTTGGCGATGTCGATCAGCACCTTGCCGTCGAGGTGCGCGGCGTCCGCCTCCGTCAGCGCGGCGACGCTGACCTGCCCGCCGGTGGCGTTGACCAGTGCCTCGCCCTGCCGGGCGGCATCGGGGAAGGAGGCGAGGCCGACCTGCGGGTGGGCCGCCTGCCATTCGGCGTACTCGGTACGGGCGAGGGTGGCCCCGGGGTCCCGGGTGCCGATGACCACCTCGTGTCCGAGCGAGACGAGGCGGCCGGCCACCGTACGGCCGACGATTCCGGTGCCGAGGACTGCGTAGCGCATGACCAGTTCCATTCCGTTCGGGGGAAGGACAACCAACCACCCCGTACGGTATGCCGCCCGGCCCCGCCACCGGTCCGGTATCCCGGTGTCCGGGAAGATTTCGCCGTGTCAGCCGCCGTGTCAGCCGCCGCGGCGCTTGCGGCGGCCGCGGCGCGTCCGTACGCCGCCCGCGCCGCCCCGCGCCCGGTCGTCCAGGGCGATCCACAGCCTGACCTCGGTCCCGCCGAGCACCGAGCGGCCGATCCGCACGTCGCCGCCCGTCGATTCCGCGACCCGGCGCACGATGTCCAGGCCGAGGCCCGTCGAGCCGTCCCGGCCGCCGTCGTTGCCGCGGCGCAGGGCCGCGTCCGGATCCGCGATGCCCGCGCCGGCGTCCGAGACGAGCACGATGACCGCGTCCCCCGCGTCGTGGACGTCCACCGCGAACGGGGTGCCCTCGGGGGTGTGCCGGAACACGTTGCCGAGCAGGGCGTCGAGGGCGGCCGCGAGCTCCGGCCGGGCGACCGGGAGCCGCACCGTACGGTCCACGCCCGCGAGCCGCACCTCGCGGCCCTCGTCCTCCGCCAGCGCCGACCAGAAGGCCATCCGGTCGCGGATCACCTCCGAGGCGTCGCAGCCCGCCCCGCCCCCGCCCGCGGCGGTCGCGGGTGCCCGCTGTTCACGGGCCGTACGGATGATCGTGTCGACCTCCCGTTCCAGCTGCTCCACCGCCGCCCGGGTCTGCTCCGCGGCCGGCCCGTCGCCGAGCGAGGCCGTGTTGAGCCGCAGCACCGTCAGCGGCGTCCGCAGCCGGTGCGAGAGGTCGGCGGCCAGCTCCCGTTCGTTGGCGAGGAGTTCCACCACCTGGTCCGCCATCGAGTTGAACGCGACGGCCGCCGAGCGGAGTTCCTTCGGCCCGTCCTCCGGCACCCGCGCCCCCAGCCGGCCCTCGCCCAGCTGGTGCGCGGCGTCCGCGAGCCGCTCGGCCGGCCGCACCAGCCGGGCGCCGAGCCGGTCGGCGACCGCCACCGAGCCCACGATCAGCGCCAGGCCGACGCCCGCGAGGACCACCCAGGCCGTCGCGACGCCGTTGCTGACCTCGCTCTCCGGTACGAAGATCTCCACGACGGCGATGTCCCCCGACCCGAGGGCGGTCGGCTGGAGCAGCACCGAACCGCCGCCGGCCAGCGGGGCCGTCATCGCCCGGCCCATCCGCCGGGTCTCCTCCAGGGCGTGCGCTCCGGCCCGGCCGGCGCCGATCTCCACCGGCGCGCTGCCGCCGATCGCGGGCACGTGGACCGCCATCCGCTGGGCCGCGCCCATCTGTGTGGACTCCACGGCCTTGCGCAGCTGCACCGGGTCGGTGGTGATGGACAGGGTCGGCCCGATGGTCGCCGCCTGCCGCTCGGCGTTGGAGAAGGCCCGGTCGCTGGCCATCTCCTGGACGACCAGCCCGAGCGGCACGGCGAAGGCCACGACCACCATGGCCGTGACCGCGAGGCACACCTTGACCAGCGCCCATCTCATCGCGCGCTCACCGCGGCGGCTCCAGCTTGACGCCGACCCCCCGCAACGTGTGCAGATAGCGGGGGCTGGCTGCCGTTTCACCCAATTTGCGGCGCAGCCAGGACAGGTGCACGTCGATGGTCTGGTCGTCCCCGTACGACTGCTGCCAGACCTCGGCGAGCAGCTCGCGCCGGGCCACGACCACGCCGGGCCGCCCGGCGAGGAAGGCCAGCAGGTCGAACTCCCGCCGGGTCAGGTCCAGTACCGCCCCGTCCAGCTCGGCCTGCCGCCGCAGCGGGTCGATGGCCAGCCCGCCCACCCGCAGGACCCGCGAGGGCGGCTCGGCCCCGGCGGCTACGCGGGCGCGGCGCAGGACGGCGGCCATCCGGGCGGAGAGGTGCTCCACGGAGAAGGGCTTGGTCAGGTAGTCGTCGGCGCCGTCGTTGAGGAGCCGGACGATCTCGGCCTCGTCGTCGCGCGCGGTGGCGATGATCACCGGTACGTCGGTGATGCCGCGCAGCATCTTGAGCGCCTCCGCCCCGTCGAGGTCGGGCAGCCCGAGGTCGAGGATGACCACGTCGAACCGGTGGTGGGCGACTTCGCGCAGCGCCTCGAGGGCCGTGCCGACGCTCCGCACGGTGTGCGAGGCCTCGGTCAGGTGCCGGATCAGGGCGGAACGTACGAACTGGTCGTCCTCGACCACGAGCACACTTGCCATGGGCGGCACCGTAGTCCATTCGGGGGACCACGCGGGGTGTCGGGCCGTCTCCGGGACGGGTGGTGCAGTATGTGCCCTGATGCACCGAGGACTTGTTCATGCTTTCGCCTGGACGCTGGCGACCGGGGCGGCGGTGACGCTGTCCTGGTGGGGCGTGCACACGGTCATGTCCGGAACGGCCTACGATCCGCCGCTGGCGGTGCCGCTGGCCACGCGGCCGCTGTCCTCCTCCACGCACCGCGCGGCGACGCCCTCGCCCGAGCCGGCCCCGGACTCGCCGTCCCCTTCCCCCTCCTCCTCGGCGTCGCCCTCCGCCACCGCCTCCCCCGCCAAGCCCGTGCAGAAGGCGGCCCCGCCGAGCCCGCGCCCGGACGAGCAGCAGGGTGACGGCGGGGGTCCGGGCAAGGTGAAGGCCTACCCGGTCACGGGTGGCCGGGTGGTCTTCGACCTCGGGGCGTCCTCGGCCGAGCTGGTCTCGGCGACGCCGGACGCCGGATGGCAGATGCAGGTGTGGAAGCAGCCGTACTGGATCCGGGTCACCTTCACGAAGGCGGGCCGGGAGATGTCGGTCTTCTGCACCTGGAACGGCCACCCGCCGCTGGTGGAGACGTACGAGGGCTGAGGGCCTGTCCTTCGGATCAGGCCGGCGCCCGTCAGGACAGGGAGCGGATGTTCGTCGCCTGCGGGCCCTTCGCGCCCTGGCCGAGGTCGTACTGGACCTTCTGGTTCTCCTGGAGCTCCTTGAAGCCGTTGCCCTGGATCTCGCTGTAGTGGGCGAATACGTCCGCGCTGCCGTCCTCCGGGGCGATGAAGCCGAATCCCTTCTCCGCGTTGAACCACTTGACGGTGCCCTGAGCCATGCCGCTGTCTCCCTGCTGTCGCTACCGCTCGCCCCGACGGGGCGCTCGAGTCGAAGACCTACCCGCTCCTGCGGCGATCGGAGCGCAAGGTCATCCGAACGAGGGCGCGTCGCGGCAGGTCGCGGCCCCTCAGCGGAAGACCGACGGCGGCGGCTCCGGCGAGGCCACCGCGGAGGCGTCGGCGACCGGGGCCGCGCCCCCCGCGAAGTCGGCGAGGGCCCGGCCGTGCTCGACCCGGCCGGGATGCGGGTCGCTCGCCACCCGGCGGGTGAACTCGGCGACCGGCAGCTCCCGGTCGGCGGCCACCAGCACCGCGTTGCCGAATCGTTTCCCCCGCCACACCACCGGGTCGGCGGCCAGCGCCAGGTGCTCGAAGCGGGACGCGGCGGTCGCGATCTGGCCCTTCAGATGCACGAGCGGCGGACCGTCCGCGAGGTTGGCCACGTACCACCCGCCGGGCGCGAGGGCACGGCGTACGTCGTCCAGGAACTCGGCGCTGGTCAGGTGCGCCGGGGTGCGCGCGCCGCTGAACACGTCCGCGATCACCAGGTCCGCCCAGCCGTCCGGGACCTTGGCCAGGCCCGCCCGCGCGTCCACCGCCCGGACCCGGACCCGCGCCTGCGGGTCCAGCGGCAGGTGTTCCCGTACGAAGGCCACCAGCCCGGCGTCGATCTCCACGACCTGCTGGGTCGAGCGGGGACGGGCGGCGGCCGTGTAGCGCGCGAGGGTGAAGGCGCCGCCGCCCAGGTGCACCACGTTCAGGGGCTGCCGGGCGGGCGCGACGAGGTCGATCAGGTGGCCGATCCGCCGCTGGTACGCGAAGTCCAGGTACCCCGGATCGCCCAGGTCCACATGCGACTGCGGGGCTCCGTCGATGAGCAGGGTCCAGGCGTCCGCGCGCTCGCGGTCGGGAGCGAGCTCCGCCGTGCCGCCGTCCACCTGCCCGACGACCGCCTCGGAGGTCCCGCGCCCGCGCTGCCTGCTGCCTTTGCCCTTGCCTGCCACCACCCCATTGTGACCGGTCAGCGGCAGTTGTCCGCCGCCTCGATCAGGCGGGCCGCCTCGCCGAGTGCGGCGCGCAGCACCGCCGGGTCGGTGACCGGCCCGACGGCTTCCGGGGGGAGCAGCCAGCCGGTGTCGCCCGCGGTCGGGGACACGTCGCCGAAGCGCATGCCGCGCCCGTTGGTCTGCGTGCACGCGCTGCCCGGCAGGTCCCAGGCGTCGGCGGTGCCGGGCGGGACGAGGAAGCCGAGGGTGTCGCCGGACCCGTCGTGCAGCACCGGGCCGACCCCGCCGGCCACGCTGGCGGCGCGGCGGATGATGTCCACGGCCTCCAGACCCTGCCGGGCGGGCACGGTCACCAGGTCCGGCGCCTCGGCCGGGGCGACCGCGACGGCCACGACGCCCGGGACGGGGGTCGCCCCCGAAGACGCGGGCGCGGTGTTCATTCCAGTGCTCTCCATGCCGCCCTCCATCAAGGGAACCCCTCCTCGATCCGCGTACGAGCGGGGCGGGAGTCACCTCACACCCCTGCGTGGGCTCAACGCGCGGAAACGTCAACGGGTGCGGCGGCAAGACGCTGCAAAGGATGGCAGTTCATGGCGGATCGCGGGTGAGATATCCCTTTTGTAGGCAAACACCGCATGAGCCCCCCTCTGCTGGCGGTACGTTCATGCGCGCCGGGCCCGGCTCCATCCCGCGGAACCGGCGGTGCGTCCCTTGCCAGAGAGGCCACGTCCATGGCGGCGTTCCCCCACTCACCCAATCAGACGTTCCGGCGGCTGCGCGGGCAGCACTCCCCGGCCGAGTTCGCGGCCATGGTGCGCCGGGCCGCGAAGGAGATCGGACAAACGGTTTCCTGCGACGCCCGCTACATCGGCCGTGTCGAGTCCGGCGAGATCCGCTGCCCCAACTACGCGTACGAGCGGGTCTTCCTGCACATGTTCCCCGGCCGGACTCTGGCCGATCTGGGCTTCTCCCCGCGCGAGGCGGTCCGCGGCCGGTCGGCGCAGCGCTCCGCCCCCTTCACCCACAAGGAGAGCGACGTGCTGCGTCGCGCGTTCATGGCGGGCGGCTCCGCGACCGTGGCGGCCGCGACGATCGGCGTCACCCTGCTCGGCGACACCCGCCGGCCGCCCTCCCGGGCCGGCGAGTCCGAGGCGACGGCCGTCGAGGAGGCCGTACGCCAGATCCGGCTGCTGGACGACCGGCACGGGGCCGACGCCCTGTACCGCAGGGCCGCCGAACCCCTGCGCGCCGCCTACGCGTTGCTGGATGCGGGAGCCACCCGGCAGTCCACCGAGGACCGGCTGCACGCGGGCGCCGGTGAACTGGCCATCTCCGTCGGCTGGCTGGCCCACGACTCCGGCCGCTTCGAGGACGCCCGCTCGCACTACGCGGAGGCCCTGGCGACGGCCCGGGTCGCCGGGGACGCGGGCCTGGAGGCGCACGCCTTCAGCAACATGGCCTTCCTGGCCCGGGACTGCGGGCGGCCGCGGGAGTCGGTACGGGCGGCCCAGGCGGGCCGCCGCGCCGCCCGCTCCCTCGGTTCCCCCCGGCTGCTCTCGCTGCTCGCCCTGCGGGAGGCGGGCGGCTGGGCGGGCCTGGCGGACCGCAAGGCCTGCGAGGAGGCGCTGACCCGGGCGCACACGGAGTTCTCCCGCGGCGAGACGGGCGCGGACCCGGAGTGGATGTCCTTCTTCGGTGAGGCCGAGCTGGAGTCCCTGGAGTCGCGGTGCTGGGCGGCCCTCGGGGAGTACGCCCGCGCGGCCCGGCACGCCCGCCGCGCGGCGGACCTCCAGGATCCGCACTTCGCCCGGAACGTGGCCCTCTACACGGCCGAGCTGGCCGACGACCTGGCCCGGGCGGACGCCCCGGACGAGGCGGCCTGGGCGGGCGGACGGGTCCTGGACCTGCTCACCGAGGTCCAGTCCACACGGATCCGGTCCATGCTCTCGGGGACGGCCCGCACCCTGGTCCCGCACCAGCGCAGCCCCCGCGTGGCGGACTTCCTGACCCGCCACGCCACGGTCTGACCGGCGACGCCGAGCGGTCAGCCGGTCCGGGCGGCCGGTCGGGGCGGTCGGTCGGGGCGGTCCGGGCGGTCAGCCGGTCCGGCCGGCCGCCCCGATCACTCGACCCCCCGGCCCCGTACGGGACTTCGGGCTCGCTTCAGAGGTCCAGGTGGCCCGTGTCGTTCCAGCGCTCCAGTGCGGGGGCCCCGTACGCCCAGCCCAGGACCGAGAGGGAGGTGGGCTCCAGGCGGATGCGGGCGCCGAAGGAGGCCTCCAGGCCGAGCCAGCGGGCGGCCAGGGTGCGCAGGATGTGGCCGTGGGCGAAGACCAGTACGTCGCGCTCCGCCGAGCGGGCCCAGGCGACCACCTCGTCGGCACGGGCCGCGACGTCGGCGACGGACTCGCCGCCCGGGACGCCGTCGCGCCAGATCAGCCAGCCCGGGCGGATCGCCTGGATCTCGGCCGGGGTCATGCCCTCGTAGTCGCCGTAGTCCCACTCCATCAGCGTGTCCCACGGCTCCGCCTGGGCGCCGAAGCCCGCCAGGTCACAGCTCTCGCTCGCGCGGACCAGGGGGCTGGTGCGGACCTCCACGCCGGGCAGGCCGTTCCAGGGGGCGCGGGCCAGCCGCTCGCCGAGCAGCTTCGCGCCCCGCTTGCCCTCCTCCAGCATGGGCACGTCCGTGCGTCCGGTGTGCTTGCCGAGCTGGGACCACGCCGTCTGGCCGTGGCGGGCCAGGAGGATGCGGGGGGCCATAGGAAATTCTCCCGGTACGTAAGGGTTCGTGGCGTTTCGGGCGATTGCGTCGCCCATCCATCATCCATCACATGAACACCAGGCAACCCACTCTGTCGCACAAGCGTCCTACACCGTATGACTGATCGGCAGAAGCCCACCCGGTGGTGGGCCGAACTGCTGCTCCTGGGGCTCGTCTACGGCGCGTACACCGGTGGCAGACTCCTCGCCCGGGGCGACGTGCACCTCGCCGTCGGCCACGGGCTCGCGATCCTCCGGGCGGAGGAGCTGCTGGGGATCGACTTCGAACGGCCGCTCAACCGGCTGTTCTCCCACCGGGGGCTGCTCGGCATACCCGCCGACTTCGTCTACGCCTCCCTGCACTACCTCGTCACCCCGGCCGTGCTGGTCTGGCTGTACCTGCGCCACCCCCGGCACTACCGCGGCGCCCGCACCTGGCTGGTGCTCTCCACCCTCCTCGGGCTCGTCGGCTTCACCCTGATGCCCACCTGCCCGCCCCGGCTGCTGGACGCCGCGTACGGGTTCACCGACACGATGGCCCAGTACAGCGCGTACGGCTGGTGGGGCGCCCAGGCCAGTGCGCCGCGCGGGCTCGGGGGCCTGACCAACCAGTACGCGGCCATGCCGAGCCTGCACGTCGGCTGGGCCCTGTGGTGCGGGGTCCTGCTGTGGCGGCACGGGCGCCACCCGCTGCTGCGGGGGCTCGGCATCGCCTATCCCGCCGTCACCGTGCTCGTGGTCATGGGCACGGCCAACCACTACTTCCTGGACGCCGCCGCCGGGGCCGCCGTGATGGCCGCCGGGTACGCGATCTCGCGCCGGCTGACCGCCCGAACGGCCGGATTCCGCCGTACGACCACGATTGTCAGTGGCGGATGGGACACTTCCGCCCGTGAGCTCCTACCCGCCCAGCGGCCCGCCCCCGAAGACGACTCTGCGGCAGCGGCTCGCTGACCTGCGCGGCCCCGCCGTGCCGCCCCGCCCGCTCGACGCCCGCGCGCTGGCGGCACTCGCCGCCAACCCCGGATGCGGCAGACGCGCCCTGCTCGACGGCGCCGGCGTGGACAAGACCGCCCTGGCCGCGGCCCTCGGCTCGCCCGCCGCCTTCGGCCAGTCGCAGTTCGCCATCGTCCGCGGGAACTCCTTCGAGGCCAGGGTCAAGGGCGACGGCGGAGCCGCCCTGCTGGAGCTGGTCCACCGCCACCTCGGCGCCGGCGCCGAGCCGCCCGGCCCCGGCGCCCGCGTCCCCGACCTGACCGCCGCCGGACCCGAGGGCCGCGCCGCGCGCACCGCACTCGCCCTGCGCGAGGCCACCGCCGCGGAGGCCTGGACGCTGCTGGACCACCCGATGCTGGCCCTGGAGGTGGCGGGCACCCCCGCCTATCTGGAGCCGGACGCCGTCGTGGTGCATCCCGACGGCCGCTGGACCGTCGTGGAGATCAAGTCGTTCCCGCTGATCGACGGGTCGGCCGATCCCGCGAAGGTGGGCGCCGCCGCCCGGCAGGCCGCCGTGTACGTCCTGGCCCTGGAGCGGACCGCCGAGAAGCTGGCCTCCGCCGTGGTCGGGCACACCGTGCTGCTCGTCTGCCCGAAGGACTTCTCCAACCTGCCCGCCGCCGCGCCCGTCGACGTCCGCCGCGAGCGTGCCGTGACCCGGCGCCAGCTGGACCGGCTGACCCGGGTCGAGGAGCTGGCCGCGACCCTGCCCGAGGGGCTCAGCTTCGACCCGGCGCGGCCCGCCGAGGAACTGACCGAGGCGGTCTCGGCCGTATCCGCCGCCTACGCCCCCGAGTGCCTCGCCGCCTGCGAGCTGGCCTTCCACTGCCGGGAGCGGGCCCGAGCCGACGACGAGGTGACCGCCCTCGGCCGCTCCGTACGGGGGGAGCTCGGCGCGCTCACCACCGTCGAGGAGGCCCTCGCGGCCGCCGCCGGCGGCGGGTGTCCCGACGACCCGACCGCGGCCGCGCTGCACCACGCCGCCAGGCTGCGCACCGAGGCCCTGGAGGCAGCCGCATGTCCCTCCTGAACACCCTCGCACGCCTCGAGGCCGTCCGGGCGGGCCGGGCCCAGGCGCTGGCGACCGTACGGCACCGGCATCTGAGCGAGCGCCCGCTGGTCCTCGTACCCCTGACGACGGCTGGCGAGGCCGGGGCCCCGCTCGGCGCACTGATCGGCACGGACCCCGAAGCGCCACGGCTGCTGGTGGTTTCGCAGCCGCGCGACCGGGACCTGCGCTGGATGTTCCTGGCGGAGCTGGCGGACGTGGTCCTGCCGTACGTGGACGGGTACGCGGACGACGTCGAGTACGTGGAGCGGACCGAGACCGACCCGGAGACCGGGGCGAAGAGCAAGGTCGCCGCCGAGCTGTGCCTCGACGCGCCGCAGGTGATCGTGCCGAGCCGGGCGGGCATCGAGTACGTCCGGCTGCTGGGGCGGTCGATGCGGTTCCGGCGGACGGCCGAGGAGGATCCGGAGAACCCCTACCCGGCACCCACGCGGGTGCCGCTGCTGGGGCGCTGGTTCACGCACCTCGGCGAGCGCTCCCGGGTCCCGGGGGCCTCGATGCTGCTCTCGGCGACGGAGCTGCTGGGGCGGCACTGGGCCACCGGCCAGAGCAACCTGGAGGACCAGCACCTGGGCGCGCTGCTGTCGTGGATAGCCCCGCCGGAGGGGGAATCGGGCGCGGAGGCGGCCCTGCGGGCCGAACTCGGCCGCGACCGGGACGGGCAGCTGCTGGTCCCGCCCGCCGGACCGGCCACCGACCCGGCCTTCGACAACAAGCTGCTCGCCCCGGCGATGGCCCGCTACGACGCGGCGCGCACCGCGGGCGACCGGCCGGCCCTGGACCGCGCCGAGGCGGCCGTCCGGGAGCTCGTCGCGGAGCAGATGCGGCCCACCTGGCGGGCGGTGTGGCAGTCGCTGGAGCTGCTGCGCGCGCTGCCCCCCGGGGAGCGGGCCGAGGAGCGCTGGACCCGCGACCGCTGGTCGTACACCGGCCACCGGGACCGGGTCCGGGCGGGCGAGCCCCCGCAGCCGCGCCGCGACGACGCGGTGACGGCGGCGCAGAAGCTGGCGACGCGGGAGACCGAGCAGGTGCGGCTCGACGCCCAGGAGGCACTGGACGATCCGCTGGTGATGGCGGGCCGGCGGCTGTCGGGCGAGGCCTTCGCGGGCGAGGTCACCGAGGTGGTGATGGAGTGGACGGAGTCGAAGCGGCCGAGTCCGCGCCCGCTGGTGACGGTGGCCACCGAGGACCGTCCGCAGCTCGCGGAGGGCGGCGGGGGCAAGGTGTTCCGCTCACTGGACGGACGCCCGCAGTCCGCGCAGTTCGTACGGTACGAGGAGGACGGCCGGCTCGTGCTGCGGCTGCTGGACAAGATGGGCCGCGGCCGGGAGCCGGAGCCGGGCTCGGTGCCGGAGAAGGGCGACCGGGTCTGCTGGACCCTGTTCGAGCACGACGCGCGCGGCGGCCCGAAGCTGCCGGACCCGGACCGGACGCCGTGGACGCACGGCGGACCGCCGGGATCCGCGACCGCCGCCGTGCTGCCCGACGCCGTGACCGACGAGGACATCCTGTGAGCACCGCATTCGATCCGGGCACGGCCGCCGCCGAGGCGACCGCCGCCATCCTGCGCGACACGCTGCACGGGAGCGAGCGCGGCGTGGTCGTCGACTCCCCGCCCGGCGCCGGCAAGTCCACGCTCGTGGTGCGGGCCGCCCGGGAGCTGGCCGCGGCCGGGCGCCGGCTGATGGTGGTCGCGCAGACCAACGCGCAGGTCGACGACCTGGTGCTGCGGCTCGCCGACAAGGACCCGGAGCTGAAGGTCGGCCGGCTGCACAGCAGCGACGGCGACGCGTACGACCCGGCGCTGCGCGAGCTGCCCTCGGTCACCCTCTCCGCGAAGCCGGCGGACCTGGCCGAGCTGCCGATCACGATCTCGACGGCGGCGAAGTGGGCGTACGTGAAGGACACCGAGCCCTGGGAGCACGCCATCGTCGACGAGGCGTACCAGATGCGCTCGGACGCGCTGCTGGCCGTGGCCGGGCTGTTCGAACGGGCGCTGTTCGTCGGCGACCCGGGGCAGCTGGACCCGTTCAGCGTAGTCGGCGCCGAGCAGTGGGCGGGGCTGTCGTACGACCCGTCGGCATCGGCGGTCAGCACCCTCCTCGCCCACAACCCGCACCTGCCGCAGCACCGGCTGCCCGTGTCGTGGCGGCTCCCGGCGACGGCCGCGCCGCTGGTCTCGCGGGCGTTCTACCCGTACTCGCAGTTCCGCAGCGGTACGGGTCCGGGTGAGCGGCGGCTGTCGTACGGGGTCGCGGGCGACGGCTCGGGCCCGGACCGGGTGCTGGACGAGGCCGCCGAGTCGGGCTGGGGCCTGCTGGAGCTGCCCGCGCGGCACACCCCGCGCACCGATCCGGAGGCCGTCCGAGCGGTGGCCCTGGTGGTCCGCCGGGCGCTGGACCGGGGGGCGGTGACGGCGGACGAGCAGTCCGAGGTCCCGGCCCCGCTGACCGCCGACCGGATCGCGGTCGGCACGGCGCACCGCGACCAGGCGGCGGCGGTCCGCGCCGCCCTGGCGGACCTGGGCGTCACCGGGGTCACGGTGGACACCGCGAACCGGCTCCAGGGGCGGGAGTACGACCTCACGGTGGTGCTCCACCCGCTGTCGGGCCGCCCGGACGCGACGGCCTTCCACCTGGAGACGGGCCGCCTGTGCGTGCTGGCCTCGCGGCACCGGCACGCCTGCGTGGTCGTGGCCCGGGCGGGGATAGCGGAGCTGCTGGACGACCATCCGTCCACGGAACCGGTCCAGTTGGGAGTGACGGTCAAATTCCCCGACGGCTGGGAGGCGAACCACTCGGTCCTGGCGCACCTGGCGGAGCACCGGGTGGCCTGGCGGCCCTGATGCGCGGTCGCGGCCCGAGGGCGGCGCTCTTGCGCGGCGTTGGACAATGGAGGGTGGCCCGGAAGGATCCCGAACGCGCAGCAGGAGGACACGCATGGCAGAGCCCGAGCGGACGACCGAGCGGAAGCTGCGGCCTGCGCCGCTGCTCTTCGAGCCCTCGGAGGCCGCCACGGACCCGGAGCACTTCTTCGACCTGGAGTCGATCGAGGACCCGCTTGAGCTGCTGGCCCGCGCCACCGAGCTGACCCTCGCCTTCCGGGCGGCCCAGGAGCGGGCGGTGGAGTTCCAGGCACTGGCAGCCGCGCAGCTCGCCGATCCGCGGCGGTTCGACCGGTTGCCGCCCGCGGCGATCGCCGCGCAGGCGGAGTGGACCGAGGACTACGCCCGCAAGATGATCGAGTTCGGCGAATCCCTGCTGCGCGAGGCGGGCCCGGAAGCCCCGTAGGCCGCCGCGGCCTACGGGGCGCTCGGCCACTGCTCGGGTACTCGCTCGGCTACTGGGGGGCCTGGCGGCACGCCTCGGCCGCGATGGCGCCCTCGACGCCGGGCCGGGGCAGCCCGTTGGCGCAGCCGTCCTGGTCTCCCGTGAGACCGACGTAGCACGCGATCCGGACGGCGTCCGTGACCTCGGTGCCCTGGAGCTGGACGAGGTCCTGGCAGGCCACGAGGTCGGCGTGGGCGGCCGGAGCGGCGATGACGACGCCTCCGAGGGCGAGGGCCAGGCCGGCGAGGACACCGGGGATACGAGCCGGACGACGCATGGGA
Organism: Streptomyces sp. NPDC050448; assembly: GCF_040655295.1. Taxonomy (NCBI): domain Bacteria; kingdom Bacillati; phylum Actinomycetota; class Actinomycetes; order Kitasatosporales; family Streptomycetaceae; genus Streptomyces; species Streptomyces sp. NPDC050448. Next base: position 273,200 of record NZ_JBFAJR010000005.1, read on the forward strand.
ATGCACCTGCTCTCGGTCGGGGCTGCGGTCCCGGGTGTCCCGCGACCGCGCGCGGGGGCGGCGGCCGGGCCGACGCCGAGGGCGGATACCCCGGAACGGGAGAGCGGGCGCACCGGACGGGTCGAGCGGGTGAACCCCCGCGCATACGACGCGAGAACAGTTCCGGAACGCACGCACGTACGCACTCGCGACCGCCCGGGGCCGGTGCGTCGGCCCGGCTCCGCGGTGCGCGCCGGGTGCGGCAGACGGCGCAGCTGGCATATGCGGGGCGCAACATAGCCCACCATCCCCCACCCTGTCACGGTTTTCCGTAACTCCTGGAAAGCACATCACTACGCCCGGTAGACCGGTCCGCATGACGACGCTGACGACGGCACCCGCCTGCCCCACCCACGACGCACGCACCGCCACCCACGTCACCCCCCAGGGCGCCGCCTGGCTCGCCTCCGCTTCCGCGCACCCGCACAGCACCCTCGCACTCTGGGAGGCCCGGGCCACCGCGCCCGCCACGCTGCCCTGCGGAACCGCCTTCGACGTCGTCAACGTCCCGCTCGTCCTCGGGCGCCGCATGCTCGACCTGCTCTGGGCCGAAGGCCCCGGCTCCGGGCCCGTCGCCGTGCACCGCGGGCGGATGCTGCTCTTCGCCGCCACCGGGACCGCCCACCGGCTCCCCGCGCTGCTCGCCTGGGAGGAGTGGGACAGTTCCGTGCCCGCGCCCCTGTGCCACGGCCGCGGCGACGCCGTCACCGTGCCGCCGCTCGCCGCCACCCCCGGCCCGTCCCGCTGGCTCGTCGCCCCCGATACCCGCACCCCCTGGCTCCCCGGACCCGAGGCCCTTCTGTGGGCGTACGTCCGCGCCGCCCGAGCTGCGGATATCGATTTTTCCTTCCGGCCATCTCCCTGCTAATGTCTTCCTCGTCAGCAAGCGCCGCTAGCTCAGTTGGTTAGAGCAGCTGACTCTTAATCAGCGGGTCCGGGGTTCGAGTCCCTGGCGGCGCACAGCGAGGCAATCGCCTGACTAGGCCGTTCTCCCTTCGGGGAGAACGGCCTCTGGCGTTTCTAGGGCTCGGTGCTAGCGAGGGGCTAACCGCGCCGCCGCCCGACCGCGCGGGCTTCGGCTGCGGCACCAGCGCGATGGCCGCTTCGGCGTTGGCGTGGGCGATCTCCGGCAAAACCGAGGTGTAGGTGTCGGCCGTGATCTGGATGGATGAGTGCCTGAGCATCGCCGAGATCACCTTCATGTCTCCTCCAGCGGCCAGCGCCAGCGTGGCCGCGCTGTGTCGCAGGTCGTGCAGCCGGATCGGGGGCAGGTAGCCCGTGAAGCTTCCCCTTGATTGTGGACACCTGGAGACTGGGACGTGAGAGCCCAGAGGAAGCAGTGCCAGGTGGGAAGCAAGTACATGAGGCGGTACTCGGACGAGTACAAGCGGGACGCGATCGAGCTCGTGCGGTCGTCGGGCCGGACGGTGACCGAGGTCGCCCGGGAGCTCGGGATCAGCTCGGAGTCCCTGCGGGGCTGGGTGAAGAAGGCCCAGGCCGCCGGATCGGGCACCGGTGCCACGGCGGCCGGGTCGGCGGCCGACGACCAAGACGAGGAGTTGAGGCGGCTGCGGAAGCTGACCGCCGAGCAGGCGAAAACGATCGAGATCCTGAAAAAAGCGACGGCCTTCTTCGTGAAGGAGAGCGACCGGTGAGTGAGATATGCCGGTTCATCCACGCGGAGAAGGCGAACTACACGGTCGTTTTGTTGTGCAAGGTGATGAAGACCGCCCGGTCCACGCACTACGCGTGGGCTGCCGGGGCCGAGAACCGCGAGGCGAGACGGCGGGCCGATGAGGCCCTGGTGCACGAGATCACGGTGATCCACCTCGCCTCCCGCGGGAACTACGGCGTCCCGCGCGTCACCGCTGCACTTCGCCGGCTGGGCCGGACGGTCAACCGCAAGCGGGTCGAGCGGGTGATGCGGGAGCACGGCATTACCGGAAACAGCCGGCGCACCGGGCGTCGCGGCCTGACCGAAGCTGATACCAGGGCGGCCCCGTCGCCGGACCTGATCGGCCGGGACTTCACCGCCACCCGCCCCGGCACGAAGATCGTGGGAGACATCACCTACATCCCCACAGCCGAGGGCTGGCTCTACCTCGCGTCCTGGCTGGACCTGGCCACGCGAGAGGTGATCGGGTACTCGATGGCCGACCACCACCGCGCCGAGCTTGTCGTCGACGCGCTCGACATGGCCACCGCGCTGGGCCGCCTTGAGCCCGGCTGTGTGATCCACAGTGACCGCGGATCGGAATACACCTCCCGCCAACTTCGCGACAGACTCAGCATGTTGGGGCACCGGCAGAGCATGGGACGGACCGGGAGCTGCTTCGACAACGCCGCCGCGGAAAGCTTCTGGGCTGTCCTGAAAGAAGAGATCGGCATCCGGTTCTGGCCCGACCGCGTCACCGCCCGCGCCGACATCTTCGACTTCATCGAGACCTTCTACAACCGACGCCGCCTACGCAAACACGTCCACTGGGGCTACGTCACCCCCCACGAGACACGCCTGCGCTACCAGCAGGACCAAGCCCTCGCGGCGTAACGGAAACGTGTCCAGGATCACGGGGAAACTTCAGTGACCCGCTCCTCCCTAGCCTTGTCCACGGTGGTCAGGTGGGTGAAGTCGAGCGCGACCACCGTCAGCCGGACAGCCTCAAGCTTCAGCGACGCGGAAGATTTCAAGTCCAGTGAGACGGTCGTGACGCTATGAGGTTTGTGGTGTGGGTTCCCTCCGTTTGGCGGGATCGTTGATCCATGCCTTCTGGGGTATCTCGGGTGGTCGGGGGCGGGCGGCCAAAGCGTTCGGGGTGGCGTGCGTATGCCTGGGCGAGGGTGACCGCGCGCTGGTCGCGGACTTCCTCGGCGGTCCCGAAGTGGACGCTGGCGGGCGTGTGCCAGCCGATGCCCGAATGCCGGTGTTCGTGGTTGTAGTACGCGATGAACGCGTCGAACCACTCGCGGGCGTGGGCCAGGGAGTCGAACCGTTCGGGATAGTCCGACATGTACTTCGTGGTCTTGAACTGGGCCTCGCTGTAGGGGTTGTCGTTGGAGACCTTCGGACGCGAGTGCGATCTGGTCACCCCCAGATCGATCAGCAGCTGGGAGACCTTCCTGCTCGTCATCGAGGTGCCGCGGTCGGCGTGCACGGTCTCGGGCACGATGTGGTTGCGTGTGATGGCCTCCCGGATCAACTCCTCAGCGCGCTCCGCGGATTCGGCGGCCTCGACGGTGTGGCCGACGATGTACCGGCTGAAGATGTCGATGATCACGTAGGCGTGATACCAGATGCCCTTGACTGGTCCGGCCGCCTTGGTGATGTCCCAGGTGAACACCTGCGACGGGGCGGTGGCGACCAGCTCGGGCACCGTTTTGGCGGGGTGGGTGGCCTGGCGGCGGCGTTCGCCGCTCTGGCCCCGCTCGCGCAGGATCCGGTACATCGTGGAGATCGAGCAGTGGTAACGCCCGGCGTCCAGCTCGCGGGCCCAGATCTGTGCGGGCGCAAGCTCGGCGTACTCGTCGCTGTTCATCAGTTCCAGTACCGAGGCCCGCTCTGCGGCCGGGAGGGCCGAGGGCTGGGCCTGCGGCTTACGGGCCTGCGCGGTGGCGGGGGCCGCAGCCGGCGATAGTGGGTGGCGCGGGAGCGGCCGGTCAGCCGACACGCGGACGTGATGCCCAGCTCGCCCTCGATGCCGGTGAACGCGGTGTCCACAACCGGCTCGGCGGTGTGCTTCAGTCCGCGCTCTCGGAGATCATTTCCAAGAGCGCCGAAGCTTTTCCCAGGATTTCCAGTGCGGCCTTGTTCCTGGCCAGTTCCTTCTCCAGCCGTTCCACCTGGCGGCGCAGCTTCTCGTTCTCCAGCTCGGTGGCGGACCGCTTCGGCCTCGCCGGGCTGGTGCGCTTGTCGACAAGGTTCTCCAGGGCGCCGGCATCCCGCGCGGCCCGCCACTCGGTGACGTGGGAGTGGTACAGGCGCTCGCGGCGCAAGACCGCACCCTTCTCGTTCTTGGGTGCGGCGTCGTACTCGGCCACGATCCGCAGCTTGTACTCGGGGCTGAAACTGCGGCGCTTCGGCCTGGGTGCCGGGTCGGATCCGGCGGGCTTGGTGCTGGTCATGAGGGGTGGGGTCTCCTGTCGCGCCCTCTCAGGCTAACCCGACAAAGCGGGACGTCTCACCTAAGGCTGACAGAGAGGGACGGGTGAAGTACAGAGAAACGTGCTCAGGCGGCCGGCTCCAGTACCGGTCTGGGCCGTGGCGACGGCCCGCAGCCGCCCCGCCAGGGCGGTTGGGCCGAGCGTCGCCAGGGCCCACAGGGCACTGACCTGTCGGCCGGAGCCCCAGATCCCGTCGGGCGGGGTCAGGAACGGGATGACGGCGAGACCCTGGGCCGCGAACGGGGCCGAGTCGAGGTATTTCATGCCGCCGGTTCCGCACAGATACGAGCGGGCGTCGACAGTGGCGGCGAGGTCGGCGAGCCGTTGGGATCGGCCGGGCCTGACGGTCAGGTCGCTGCTGCGGAAGATCTGGCCCTTCCAGCCAAGGAGGCTCAGGAGGGTCCGGGCGGAGGTCTCGGCGACGATAGCGGTCCGGCCGCTGCCGAACGAGGCCGCCACCGGCTCCAGGGACTGGGCGAGGGCGGGCCAGTGCGGGCTGGCTCCGTAATACTGCCTCAGCATGGCCATGGTCCGGCGCCGGGCAAGGTCGGGGTCGGCGATCAGAGCGTCTCGAATGATTGTCTGGCGGCCTTGGGGGAGGTGGGTGGGGATAGCCATCCACCGCGAGGTTGGCGCCTGTTGGGCTCCCAGAGTGGCGAGACGGGTGCGGTGCTGGTAGTCGCGGCGGGTGAACTGGACGTCGTCGAGGACGATCCAGGTGTCCGCCGCGAACAGCTTGGCCAGCGTGGTCAGCCGGGGGAACAGGTTGGGCTGGTGGATGGCACACAGCCCGCCCGGCGCAGGGGGGTCAGGAGCCGATGAGGCGGCTGGTGAAGCCGTCGCGGATGAGGGATTCGTACGCGTCATGCACCTCCTCCGGGACATCCTGGGCGATGGCGAACCCGTTCTTCGGATACTCGATCACCCGCTGGAGATCGCCGACGAGCATGTCGAGGACGAGCTTCTCGTCGCCGATGCTCTTGAGGTAGTCGTCCAGCTCGAGCGGCTCCGAGGTACAGAGGATCTCGACCTCGGGCCACAGCTTGCGGGCGGTGGCGAACGATCGCCTCTCCATATACGGCTTGGAGACCAGCAGGACCCTCTTCGGTGTGATGCCGTTCGCGGCCAGGAGCTCGCGGCTGAGAGTGATGTTCTGACCGGTGTTGGCGGCGTTCGGCTCGACGAGGATCGCTTCATCGGGGACGCCGAGTTCGAGGGCATGCTCCCGGAAGTGGACCGCCTCTCCGCGGGGGAAGCGAGCCCGGGTGGTGGGGCTGTTGCCGCCGGTGAACACGAGGACCGGGAAGAGGCCGGCGTGATAGAGGTCGGCGGAGGCGGCGGCGACTCCGAGGTCGTGGCTGCCCAGTCCGATGGCGACATCCATTGGGGCCAGGTCGTGGCCCATCTGGTGGTAGTCCCAGATCAGTTTGGCCTTGCGCCACTGGTCCTCGGTGATCGTCTGCTGGTTGTCCGTCACGCGATCTTCTCCCTGGTCACCGTCGCCGGGGGCCGGCGGCCCCCTCGCTCATGGCCCTGATTCCCTCGATGCTGGCCAGCTGGTGGCTGAGGCCGAACTCTCCGGCCAGTCTGGCGGCCTTATCGAGGATGTGAAGACCATCATCGCGGGTGGCGGGATCGGACAGCAGGATGTGCCCGTGGGCGGTTTCCAGGCGGACCCGCTGCATCGGAGCGTCGGTGGCGGCCGTGCTGCGGGCGACGCCGATGAAGTGCAGGGCCGACGTCAGGTCGCCGGCGCCGCGATGGGCCAGGGCGAGCTTCTGGTGGGCCACCGACCAGTCCTCGGGTTCGGTGAGATCCTCGAACTCCCGGGTCGCGGCGAGCATGACGCGCGAGGCATAGCTGTGGTTGCCATCCTTGCTTAGGGCCGTTCCCACCCACAGCCGGGCACGGGCTCGATCACGGCGGGAAAGCCGGTCGTCGACGGCCAGGGACTCGTACTGCTGGGCCGCGATCTCCAGCCTCCCCGACATCTCCGCGACCACCGCGAGGGACAGGTCGAGCTGGGCGACACGGCGGGGAATGTCCAACTGCCCGAACAGAGACTTCGCCGAGGCATAGGAGTGATGGGCCGACAGCGGACCGAGCACGGCCCCCCCGGTCGCGCTGGAGATCACCCAGCAGGGCGGTTGAGCGGGCGAACAGATACAGGCCCTTGTCGTCGAGGGCGGTCGGCTTGAACCGTTCGAGCCAGCGGCGGATGAGACTGTCGGCGAAGGTGAAGTCCTGCCGGGACAGGGCCACCACAGCCCGGTCGAGATCGTCGGTCCACGACTCGTACTCCCAGGCCAGCGGCCCGCTGGCGGTCACCCTGCGGGCACTGGCAGCGGAGGTGGTCCGGCCGGCTTCGGAAAGGAACGTCTCGAAGCGGAGGTGGGCGGCGGCATCCGCGCGAGCCAGAGCGGTGTCCAAGATCGCCTGGGTGTCCTGGCGAGGCTCGGTCGCGGCCAGGAGCTTCTCCCACTTGGAGATCGTCCGGATGCCGATGCCGAGATGGCCGGCGAACGATCGGACGCTCAGCCGCAGCGCGAGACGCAGGGCTCGGGCCTCCAGGCCGGTCCAGTGGTGCACGGTCGCCACACGTCGCTCCCTTCCTGCCTCCATCGAAGCACGGCCCGCACGGGCAGGGGGACACAAGTGCAACGGAAGTACAACAGGCGGTCATTTGCGCAGCGTTGGAGCAGGTCCAGGCTGTGCGGTGACACCAGCCGCCGGACCTTTGGATGGACACGGACATGGAACCCCTCACCGAGCACCGCAGCGTCAGCGGTCCGGTCGTTTACGGCTACCTGCGGCTGGTCCGGGTCTCCCCGGCCCGCCAGATGGCACTGAACGAGGCTCTGGCCGAGTACTGCCGCCAGCATGAGCTGACGCTCTCGGGGGTGTTCACCGAACGAGACACCGGAAGCGGACCGTCAGCGGCGTTCACCGGCCTGATCGACGTCCTGGAAATGCCAGACACCTACGGCGTCGTCCTGCCCGCCGCCTCCCACCTGGGCCCCAAGGACATAGCCGTCCCGAGGCAGGCTCGGATCACCGCGGCCGGCGCCCGGCTGCTGCTGGTCCGAGGACCCGGCAGGCGCCGCACGGCAGACCACGGCCCGATCCGACCTGGCCCGGCGCCGGTCCGCCGCCGATTCGGCGCGGCTCCTACCCCAGCACTAGACACCGAGACGTGAGGCCCCAATGCCTGATGCGAAGCAGAAGTTCTTCGACCCGCGGCCCGAGTCGGTCGGCCTCGCCCGGGACTTCGCCGTCACGACCCTGAGTTCCTGGGGCCTTCACAGTCCTGCCGAGGACATCCGGCTCTGCGTCTCCGAGCTGGCCTCGAACGCCCTGGTCCACGGGAGCGACCCCGAGCACGGCTTCCTGGTGAGGCTGGACGTCGACGAGGATTTCGTACGCGTGGAAGTGTACGACAGCCGTCCCCGCCACCGCCGCGAACCCGAGATCTCGAATAAGGGCGAGACCGACATCGCTGGCCGGGGCCTGAGGATCGTCGCAGTGCTCGCCGACGGCTGGGGCGTCGAGGATCGCAGGCCCTGCGGCAAGATCGTCTGGACGCGGTTCAAGGCGGGACAGCCAGGCGGACAGGCCCGAGCGTGCTGACCCGCACCGCCCCGGACACCGGGCTGCTGTCCTCACTCGGCGCCTGGACCTGGCCAGGCACCGCCCCGGACGGACGGCAGGTCGCCCACATACTCCTCGCCCACCGGCTCGGCCGAACCAGCCACGACACCCCCGAGGCGATCGAGGCCCGAATGCGGCACCTCACTCAGATCCTGGGCGGCCTCGCCCGAGCCCAGGACTCCGTCCCCGACACCCAGGGCACCCTCGTGACCATCGGACCCCGGTCCCTGCTGAAGTTCCCCGGCGCCCGCTGGGGCCTGAGGCTGCCGACCCACCCCCAGTGGACCCGCTTGGTCCAGGACAGCGGCCGGGCCGCCCTGATCGTCGGTCTGGACCCGCTCACCCAGTCCGCCGACGCCGTCCGAGTTGACGCCTACCTCGACGCCGGGATCACCGCCGACCGGCTGCTGTTCGGCTTCGCCCGAACGACCTAACAGCAGTTATGCCCCTGGAAGACATGCATGCGGGCGTTTCATTACGCCCACGCATGTTCCTGAACCCATGCACGGCCCCCATCTCGCCACGAGAGGTCACTGCCATGGAAACGTTCGAACGCGCACGGCTGGACGCCTACTTCTCCAAGGTCGCGGCCCGGTTCACCCCGGACGAGCGGCCCGCATCGTTGCTGGTCACGCACCTGCTGCCGGAGCGGCCCGCCTTCGTCCGGGCAGTCGCCCAGATGACCACGCTGAAGGCAGTGCTGCCCAAGCCCAAGTCCATCAGCCCGGCCGCCCAGCGCGAGGTCGAGCACACCGTCCCGGTCGACGCCCTGACCCGCGAGCTGTTCACCGAACCCGACACCGCTCTGGACTACCTCGAATCCCGGGCCGCTGGCGAGACCCTCGCCCTGCTGGACGTCGGCGGCTACTTCGCTCCCACCCTCGAGGCAGTGGACAGCCGCTTCACCGGCCGGCTCGCCGGGGTGATCGAAGACACCGAGAACGGCCACCGCCGCTACGAAGACCTCGACAAGCTGCCCTGCCCCGTCGTCTCCGTCGCCCGGTCCCCCCTGAAGGACCCCGAGGACTTCCTCGTCGGCCAGTCCGTCGTCTTCTCCACCGAGGCCGTCATCCGCGGATGCGGCGACATCCTCCATGGCCGCCCTGCCCTCGTGCTCGGCTTCGGCAAGCTCGGCTCGTCCATAGCCCGGCTCCTGCACGCCAAGGGAGTCCAGGTCACCGTCTTCGACATCGACCCCGTCCGCCGTACCCAAGCCCTCTCCCAGGGCTTCGCTGTCGCCCGGGACCGCGAAGCCGCCCTGACTGGCGCTGGCCTGGTCCTCTGCGCGACCGGCGCCATCTCCCTGCGGGGCGAGGACTTCACCCACCTCCGCAACGGCGCCTACCTCGCCACCGTCACCAGCAGCGAGGACGAGCTGGATCTGAACGGACTCCCAGACGTCTATACCCGAACCACCGTCGGCGACCACGTCACCCGCTACCAGACCACCGGCCATTACTTCTATCTGGCGAACGGCGGCAACGCCGTCAACTTCATCCATGGCGCCAGCGTTGGGCCGTTCATCTTCCTGATCCAGGCCGAGATCCTCGCCGCGATCAGGATGCTCACCCGCGGAGACCTCGCCCCCGGCATTCACGAGGTCCCCGCGGCCGACCGCGCCGCTATCGCGGCGACCTGGCTCAGCTACTTCAACAGGTGATCATCATGGCCATCACGGCAGACCACATCCGCACCACCTTGACCGCCTACCTCGACCAGCACCCGGAAGCCAAGCCCGAGCTCGACGTCGTCCTCGGCCTCCTCGACGACGGCGACGACCTCACCAGCCGCAAGGCCCTGTCCGGCCACGTCACCGCCGGAGCGGTCCTCATCGGCGCCGACCAGCGCGTTCTTCATATCCACCACCTCGCCACCGGCAAATGGCTCCTGCCCGGCGGCCACATCGAGCCCGGTGACAACACCCTCCTCCAGGCAGCTGGCCGCGAGCTCGCCGAGGAGACCGGCATCCCGCCCCATCTGGTCACCCCGCACGGCGCGACCCCCCTCCACATCGACGTCCACCCCATCGAGGCCAACCCCACCAAGGAGGAGCCCGCCCACCAGCACTTCGACTTCCGATTCCTCTTCCGTACTACCGCCGACATCGGCGACCTCCAGACCGAAGAGGTTTCCGACGCCGCCTGGCGCGAGCTCGACACCATCAGCGATGACGGCCTCCGCGACCGGATCGCCAAGGCGCTTCGCTGACGCCTGACAGCTGGCCGTCCCTGCGATCTCCGTGCATACGCGGCACTTGCGGGTATGGGGCAGCGCAACGAGGAGCTCGATGCGCTGTACCGGGCTGCACTCAGTGATGCATTCGGTGCATCCACCGCGGCATGATGCCGGGCGTGTGATTAGAATCCGTCGGAGCCGTAACATCACCGCTGAGACGTCGCGATACGGCCGAGGCTCGACCACTGCCAGAAGTCTCCGCGATCTTTCAGCACCCACGCGTGACGAATGGTCGAGTTGTCGCTGAGGCTCACCGTGACGACCTGGTCGGGTGGCATCTCGCCAACTACGACAGACCCGAAGTCCGCCACCTGCGGCTTGAGCACGACGACCCGCGGTGGAGGTTGGCGGAGGTTCACGTCGCGGCTGGCTCTTCGGCTTGGCCGCTCGGCTGGCGTTGTACTCGGCACGGGTAGCAGGGTCGCTCAGTATCGTCCAAGCCATGTTGATCCGCGCCATGCCTTCGTGGGCACGGGCAGCGTCGGCCTGGGGGCGACGGTTCGGGTAAGCGTGGCGCACACAGGCACGATGTGCTCGGCGGATGGTGGCGAGGTTGGCGTCCAGCTTCACGCCCGGCACCGCGTAGACGTCGTAGTCCGGGAGCTTCATGGCCGCCGCCCCACGTCCAGACCCAGGGCTGCACGGCGCAGCCGTGCTAGCGCCGGGCTAACGGCCGCGCCGAACCACCCCACGGAAGACTTGTTGGGGCTAGTACGGCCTGACACCCGCTGACCTGCGAGAACGGTACGGCGCGACATTACTCGTCACCATTCGACTCGTCGTCCATCGGACTCTTAATCAGCGGGTCCGGGGTTCGAGTCCCTGGCGGCGCACAGACGGAAGAAGGCCTCCACGCAAGTGGGGGCCTTCTTCGTGTTCCGGGCGGTCTGTCGCGTTCCGCCGCGTTCCGGCATGCTCCCGCAGCACCGCGCTACGTCGTGATTTTGACCGTGTACGCGCCCGACGGGGTCCGGTCCGCCACCTCGATCCTGATCCGCTCCCCCGGCACCGTGAACGCCTCCCCGACCGCCAGCGGCGCGTCCGCCAGCGGCGGGTACACCGAGCGGTCCCAGCACGCCTCCGTGCCCGGATGCCCGTCGAGCACCTCGATCGGCCCGCCCCCCGACGCCGCCTCGTTGCGCACCCGGTAGACCAGGACCCCCTCCATGCAGGTGTCCCCGTCATTGCCGGCGGAACCCCGCGCCTCGACGGCGATCGCGCTGCCGGGCCCCGTACGGATCACCGCGAGCCGGGTTCCGCCCGTGGACCCGGCCACCGGGGCCTGGGCCAGCGGCAGCAGGGTGTGCAGCGAGGAGCCCGACTGCACGCAGTCCACCTGGGACGCGTCCAGCCAGCCGAGCTTCCACTTGTGCCAGGCGAACAGGTCCGGCGCCATGCCGAACTGGCTGCCCATGACGTCCCAGTCCCCGACGTACGTGTCCCAGTCGCCCTTGCCGTCCGCCGGCCGGTGATAGAGGTCGGGCAGGTCGAAGACGTGCCCGGTCTCGTGCGCCAGCACGTTCCGGTCCGGCGGGTGCCGCTCGAAGACGGTGACGATCCGCCGCAGCTCCTTCCCGTCCGCCCTGATCGGCCGGTCGAAGTTGACGACCTTGGTGGCGTCCGAGTCCACCCCGGGCGCGTCCGGGTCGGCGACGAAGTACACGACGTCGTACTGGGAGAAGTCCACCTCCCGGTCGGCGGCGGCGACCGCGTCCCGCAGGTACGCGGCCCGGTCCCGGGCCGCCCAGTCGCGCTGTATCCCATACGCCGTGGACGGCTTGGGCATCCGGATCCACTGCTTCTGCGGGTGCGGGACCAGGCGGAACCTCCCGTACGAGGCCCGCTCGAAGAAGTCGCTGGTCGCGGGGAAGTAGTCGCCGGCCAGCTGCTCGGTCGTCAGGGTGGTCCGGTGGTCGGGGAAGGAGAGGAAGACCATGACCGCGTCGAGGGTGCGCTCCGGCTTGGCGTAGGCGCGGTTCCAGGTGTCCAGGCCGAGGGAGTGGTGCGCGGACGTCCGGGTCAGCGCGCACGGTCCGGCCCCCGGGACGGCGACCGCGGGACCCGCGACGAGCGACATGGCGGCGAGCGCCGTCAGGGAGGTGAGCGCAGCCGCCATGCTTCTCATACGGGAGCGTTCCACTCCCCCGGGTGTCTGCTGTCGCGGCACATCGACCTCCGGTGGTGGATTCGTACCATCTCGTTCCACCCTGAGGGGATTTTCTTACTAATGCCCTGTTCCGCTGCCCCACACGAGTGAGCACTACGGCAAGCCGGTGACCCCGGGGTTCACCCACATGCCTACAGAACGTCACGACCGATCACGGGAGATCAGCAGCGGCCTTCCGCCGCTCAGAGCTGTGCAGAAACGATCGCCCGGGACCCGGCCGGCGAGGCGTCAGCACGCCGAAGTCCCGTGCCCCGCACGGCGACGCCGCTGGATAGGGCCGTACGGTGCCTCTATGATCGGCACACTTTCCTGCACGGACACTCACGAGCACTGCGGGAGCCAACGGTGAGCGGAACCTCAGAGGGAACCGGTTCGGCGGCCGACAGCACCCGATCGTCCATTACGGAGCGTCACCAAGCAGTGCCGAACACGCCGACAACACCGCCCCGCACCGAGTCCGAACTGCGCGACTACCGGGCCGCCTTCAACGCGGCCCACCTCGCCATGGCCGTCGTCGACCGCTCCGGCCACGTCGTCGCCGCCAACGCGGCCCTGGCCGGGCTCCTGGGCACCGAGCCGCACGCGCTCGTCGAGCAGTGCGCGGCCGACCTGGTCGACCTGGGTGCCGAGGCCCGCACCTGGCAGGCCTACCAGGAGGTGCTGCGCGGCCGGCAGGCCAGGCTGCGCTGCACCCGCCGGCTCAAACACCCCGACGGGCACTCGCTGTGGACCGAGGTCACGCTCGGGCCCGTGCCCGGGACCCGGGACGTGCTGCTGTCCGTCGCCGACATCAGCGACCGCCGCGACCTCCAGGCCCGGCTGCGGCACCTCCAGATGCACGACCCGGTGACCCGGCTGCCCAACCGGGCGCTGTTCTTCGAGCGGCTCTCCGCCGCCCTGGAGGCTTCCTCGTACGAGCAGGGCGGCACCGGGCGGATCGGTCTGTGCTACCTCGACCTCGACGGTTTCAAGGCCGTCAACGACACCCTGGGCCACCGGGTCGGCGACCGGCTGCTGACCGCCGTCGCGGCCCGGCTGACCCTATGCGCCGACCAGTCCGGGTACGGGCGCACGGGCGGGCACCTGGTGGCGCGGCTCGGCGGCGACGAGTTCGCCCTGCTGGTCGAGGACTCCACCGGCACCGAGCAGCTCGCCGACCTGGCGCAGAGCGTACTGGCCGCCGTGCAGGAGCCGTTCGATCTGGCCGGGCAGCGGCTGTCGGTCTCGGCGTCGATCGGCGTGGTGGAGCGGGCCACGGACGGGACCTCGGCGACCGGGCTGATGCAGGCCGCGGACACGACCCTGTACTGGGCGAAGGCGGACGGCAAGGCCCGCTGGACGCTGTTCGACCCGGAGCGCAACGCGCACCGCATGACCCGCCAGGCGCTCAGCTCGACGCTGCGGCCGGCCGTGGAGCGGGGCGAGTTCGCCCTCGAGTACCAGCCGCTCGTGGACCTGGAGAGCGGTGCGGTGCGCGGGGTGGAGGCCCTGGTCCGCTGGAACCACCCGCAGTTCGGCACGCTGACGCCGAATCGGTTCATCGGAATTGCCGAAGAGGACGGCTCCATCGTCCAGTTGGGGCGGTGGGTACTGCGGACCGCCTGCCGGCAGGCCCGGCGCTGGCAGATCGAGCAGCCGAGCGACTCCCCGGTCTTCGTCTCCGTCAACGTGGCGGTACGGCAGGTGTGGGACTCCGACCTGGTCGGCGACGTGGCGGGGATCCTGGCCGAGACCGGGCTGGCCCCGCAGCTGCTCCAGCTGGAGCTGACCGAGTCGGCGGTGATGGGCTCGGCGGGGCGGCCGCTGCAGGCCCTCCAGGCGCTGAGCGACATGGGGGTGCGGATCGCCATCGACGACTTCGGCACCGGGTACTCGAACCTGGCGTACCTGAGCCGGCTGCCGGTGTCCGTGCTGAAGCTGGACGGCTCCTTCGTACGGGGCTTCCGCTACGAGGAGGGCACCCACCCGAACCCGGCCGACGAGACCATCGTCGAGGCCCTGGTGCAGCTCGCGCACCGGCTCGGCCTGACGGTGACGGCGGAGTGCGTGGAGACGGCCGGCCAGGCGGCCCGGCTGCGCCGCGTCGGCTGCGACACCGGCCAGGGCTGGCTCTACTCGCGCGCGGTGGCCCCGGAGCTGATCGCCGAGATGATCGGCACCTGCCCCGGGGCCTGACCCCCCGTCCGTGATGAGACACGCCCGCCCCGCACCCGGGATGCGGGGTGCGGGGCGGGGTGTCGCTCGGCGCGGGGTGGGGGGAGATCAGCAGGCGCCGAGGTCCTTCCAGACACCCCATTCACCGGTCGTGCCGGGCTCCTCGTTCTGCGTCCACCACTGGGCCTTCCACGTGTGGCCCTTGTGCGAGACCTCGTTGCCGCCGGTGTAGACGGTCCCCGCGACGTACGCCGGCGCCGTGCAGCCCGAGGTGGGCGGCGTGGTCGGCGGAGTGGTCGGCGGGGTCGTCGCAGGGGTGGTCGGCGGAGTGGTCGGGGGCGTGGTGGGCGGAGTCGTGGGAGGCTGCGTGGCGGCGCCGAGGGCGTCCGAGATCTGGTTGAGCAGCGTGGTGTTGGCGTCCAGGCCGAGCAGGGAGTACATCATGGCGCCGGCCAGGCCGCGCTGCTTGCCGTAGTCGACCCGGGCCTGGATGGACCTCTGGTTCAGGCCCGTGAAGAACTCGCCGTCCTTGTAGAAGTACGAGGCCTTCGCCTGGTCGTCCCAGAAGGTGGTCGCCGGGTTGTCGACGATCCCGCCGAGCTCCTTGTAGTTGGCGATGCCGGCCTGCTGGCTGGTGGGCCGGGCCGCGGAGGGGCCGGTCGCGCTCTGGGCGAGGCCGCCCGCCGTGCCCGCCGGGACGCCCTTCCAGCCGCGGTAGTAGAACTCGTAGCCCAGCGTCAGCTTGCCCGCGGGGAAGCCGCCCGCGATGCCGTACGCCGCGTTGCCGTCGATCCAGGAGTCGATGGCGTTCTTGATGCTGTACTTCTCGGTGCCCGGCGCGATCGGGTCGGTCGGGTCGGCCGCCGAGGGCTGGAGCGGGGACTGGTGGTACGTGGGCCCGTCGCCGTCCCAGGCGCCGTGCATGTCGTACGTCATGATGTTCGCGTAGTCGAGATAGGAACCGATCTTGTCCGTCTCGATGTACTTGATCTTGTCCTGGCCGGCCGGGAGCGCCGCGGTCAGCAGGTACTTCTTGCCGCCGTTGGCCGCGCCGTACGCGTCGAGCTGCTCGCGGAACTCCTTGAGCAGGAGCGTGAAGTTCTGCTTGTCCTCGGGGGCGTAGTGGTTGCCCAGGTGGCCGCCGGAGGAGCCGGGGTACTCCCAGTCGATGTCGATGCCGTCGAAGATGCCGGCCGCGGCGCCGGGGCCGCCGTAGCCGCCGTCGACCGGCAGGTTGCCCTTGATGTACTGGTCGATGCAGGAGGACACGAGCTTCTTGCGGGAGGCGTCGGTCTTCGCCGCGTCGCTGAAGTACTTCGAGTACGTCCAGCCGCCGATCGAAATGTCGATCTTGAGGTTGGGGTACTTCGCCTTCAGCTGCTTGAACTGGTTGAAGACGCCGACGATCGGCTGGTCCCACTTGTCGGCGACGCCGCTGACGCTGTCCGCCGCGCTGAAGGACTTCTGGTAGTCGGCGTACGAGTCGCCCGCGCCGTCACCGGCGCTCGCGTTGCCGTCGTCGCCCGCCGCCTTGTTCGCCTCGAAACAGGTGAGGTTCGTGGGGTGGATGTTGCCGAACGAGTAGTTGATGACGTCCAGTTTGCCCGCTATGCCGCGGGTGTCGAGGTGTTTGGGGTAGAAGGCGTTCCCGTACACGCTCCACTGGTCGTAGTACGCGATCTTGACGTTGCCGCCGCCCGCGGTGGTGGCCGCGCCGGCGGCCTGAGCGGCGCCGAGCCCCGCGAAACCGGCCAGCGCTCCGGCTGCCAGCGCGGCCGTGGCGGCGGCCGCGATGAGGGGTTTACGGATGTGCATGAACTGTCTCCGGGGGGGTGGGAGGGGGAAGCAAGAGGTTCGGGTGGGAGAAGTGATAGCGATCGCCCGAGGTCCGCGTCAATGGTTTGGACCAAAGAAGGACTAGACCACTCGCCGAGCAAATCCCCTCGTCAGAGGCCTGGAAGCGCAGCAGAAACCGCCCGCCACCCCGGGTGACGAGCGGTTTAAGGGTGCCTTAGGACACCCTCCTGCAAGGGTTCGGCAACAAACCAGCCGAACTCCGTTTGCATGCGATCAATCAGCCGGCGGCCCCTCCACCGGCATCCCGTACACATCTGCGATCAACTCGTAGGAGCGCAACCGGGCGGCGCCGCCGTGTGCGTTGGCGGTCAGCATCAGCTCGTCGGCGCCCGTGCGCCGGGCGAGGCCGTCGAGCCCGGCGCGGACCTCGTCGGGGGTGCCGTGGACGACGTTCGCGAGCCAGCCGTCCACGAACTCCCGCTCCGGCGGGGAGAAGTCGTACGCCGCCGCCTCCTCGGGCGTCGGGATCAATCCGGGCCGGCCGCTGCGCAGCCGCAGCATCGACAGCGCCCCCGTGAGCACCTGGGCGCGGGCCTGCCCGGCGGTGTCGGCGGCGAGCGCCGAGACCCCGATCACGGCGTACGGGGCGTCCAGTACGGCCGAGGGGCGGAAGGCCTGCCGGTAGAGCTCCAGCGCGGGCAGGGTGCCGGCGGCCGAGAAGTGGTGGGCGTACGCGAAGGGCAGGCCGAGCTCGGCGGCGAGGCGGGCGCTGAACCCGGAGGACCCGAGCAGCCACAGCGGAGGCCGCCCGGCGGGACCCTGCACGGGGCCCGGCACCGCGTGGACGCGGGCGTACGGATGCCCGTCGGGGAAGTCGTCGTCGAGGAAGCGGGTCAGCTCCACGAGCTGCCGGGGGAACTCCTCCGCGGCCTCGTCGAGGCGCCCGGGTCCGCGCAGGGCCGCGGCCGTGCGGCCGTCGGTGCCGGGCGCGCGGCCGAGCCCGAGGTCGATCCGGCCCGGGGCGAGCGCCTCCAGGGTGCCGAACTGCTCGGCGACGGCGAGCGGCGCGTGGTTGGGCAGCATGACCCCGCCCGAGCCGAGCCGGATGCGGGACGTGTGGGCGGCGAGGTGGGCCAGGATCACCGCCGGGGAGGAACTGGCCACCCCGGGCATGGAGTGGTGCTCGGCGACCCAGTGCCGGTGGTAGCCGCGGGACTCGGCGAGCCGGGCGACGGCGACGCTCGTGCGCAGGGAGTCGTGGGCGGTGCTGCCGCTGCCGACCGTGACGAGGTCCAGCACCGAGAGCGGGACCGGCGCGAGGCCGCGTACCGTGCCCCGGACCGGATCTTCGCGGCCGTCCCGGCCCGCACCCCGACCCGCGTCCCCGGTGTCACTCATAGTCGCTCCCGTCTCGCTTCGCCGTCCGTACGAAGAACTCGAACCATCGGCGGCCTGCGGCCATTCCCGGCATCCCGGGGCAGCGGGCGTGACCTTGGCATATACCAGTGGAGTAGATACAGGCAGAAGGACATGATTGAGCCATCAATCTCATCAACAGGCGCTCCACGTGGGCCTCTTGATGGCTATCGTGGTAGGGCAAGCGGTAGCAACCTGCTAGGGGGAAAACCGTGGCGCTGAAGCCCGAGCCGACCGCGCCGTTCCACTCGGTGCAGTACGCCCTGCGCGTACTCGAAACGATCGCCCGCCATACCGGCGGTGTGACCGATGTACAGATCGCGCGTGAGACCGGCCTGCCAGCGGTCCATCTCGCACCCATGCTCCTCATGCTGCGCCGCGAGGGGTACGTCCTCGAGGTGTCGGACGGCGCCTACGCCATAGGGGACTCCCTGGTCCTGCTCGGCTCCGGCATAGACAGGCAGCAGGCCCTCCAGAACAAGCTGCAGGACACCCTGGACCGGCTCCGGGACTCGGTGGGTGCGGCGGTCTACATCAGCCGGTACGTGGACGGCGAAGTGAAGATCACGCAGTTCGCGGACAGCCCGCGCACCCCGAAGGTGCACGAGTGGGTCGACTTCCGCTCCGCGGCGCACGCCAGCGCGGTCGGCAAGTGCCTGCTGACCCAGCTCGACCAGAACGGGCGGCGCGACCACCTCTCGCGGCACAAGATCGCCCGGCTCACGTCGAAGACGATCGTGAACGAGCGGATCCTCTTCTCCAAGCTGGACAGCCAGCCGGCCACGGTGCCGGTGCTGGACCTCCAGGAGTACGCGGTCGGCACCGTATGCGCCGCGGTACCGATCACGGCCGGGGCCTCGGTGGGCTGCCTGGCCCTGTCGATGCCGGTCGAGCACGCGCACCGACTGCGGGCCGCCGCGGACGCGCTGAACCGGAAGGCCGCGCCCCTGCTGCTCTCGCTCACCCTGTGACGCCGGTCACGGGCGGGCGATGCGGCGGAGAGGGGCGGGCGAGCGGGGCGGCGCGGCAGAAACCCCGAAAACACTTCGGGCGGTTCCCGGTGAACCGGAAACCGCCCGAAGTACAGGTGCGCCGCCAGGGACTCGAACCCCGGACCCGCTGATTAAGAGTCAGCTGCTCTAACCAACTGAGCTAGCGGCGCCTGACAGAGAAAATACTACCTGGTCCTCAGGGGTGCTCAAAACCGATACCCGCGGCGCGGGGGTCAGCGGTCCAGGAGCTCGCTGCGGCCGTGGGCCGCGTACGCCGCGAGCAGGCCGGAGAGGTCCGCCGGGCCCAGGAGGCGGTAGCCGGAGGTGCCCGGCGGGGACCACCAGACCGGGTCGGGGCAGCGGAAACCGGAACGGCGCAGGGCGACCCGGTGGACCTTGTTCGTCGCCGTGGTCGGCATGGACTCCAGGATCCGGACGTAGCGCGGGGACATCTTCGTGCCCAGGTCCGGCTGGGCGGCCAGGAACGCGGAGAAGGCCTCCGGCGAGAACCGCTCCCCCTCCTCGAGGGCGACCGCCGCCATCACCTGGTCGCCGGCCGCCTCGTCCGGCACCGCGTACACGGCGACCGCGGCCGCCGGCGACCAGCGCGCCAGGATGTCCTCGATCACCGCCGCGGCGAGGTTCTCGCTGTCGACCCGCAGCCGGTCGTCCGTACGGCCCGCGAAGTAGAGGAAGCCGTCCGCGTCGCGGAAGAAGAGGTCGCCGGTCCAGTACCAGCCCTCCCGGGTCCGCGCGGCCTCCGCCTCGGGGTTGCGCCAGTAGCCCTCGAACAGGCTCCGGCCGCGGTTGACCAGCTCGCCGATCGCCGCAGAGCCGCCCAGGAGGCGGCCCTGCGCGTCCAGGACGGCCGGCGGGCACTCCGCGCCCGTATCCGGATCGATCACCGCCAGGTCGTCCCCGGCCGCCGCCCGCCCCAGGGCGCCCGGCGGGGTGTCCGGGGTCCTCTGGACGGAGGCGCCGCCCTCGGTGGCCCCGTACCCCTCCACCAGCCGGACCCCGAACCGCTCGGCGAAGCGGGCCGCGGCCACCGCGCCGGCCTCGGTGCCGAAGCCGAGGCGCAGGGTGTGGTCGCGGTCGTCGGGGCGGGGCTCGGTGGCCAGCAGGTACTGGACGGCCCGGCCGACGTAGGTGAAGTACGTCGCCCCGTACGCGCGGACGTCGTCCAGGAACGCGGAGGCCGAGAACCGGGGGCGCAGCGCCACGGACGCACCCCCGGCGAGGGCGGGCAGCCAGTCGGCGATGACCGCGTTGCCGTGGAAGAGCGGCATGCAGACGTAGTGGACGTCGTCCGGGGCGACCGAGAAGCGCCGGGCCAGGGAGTCGCCGGCGGCGGCGAGCCGGCCCTGGCTGCAGAGGGCGGCCTTGGGGGCGCCGGTGGAGCCCGAGGTGAAGTAGAGGAGGAAGCGGGAGCCGGGACCGGGGGCGGCGAGCACCGCCTCGCCCGGCTTCGCGGCCGCGTACGGGGCGAGCAGGTCCGCGTACTCCTCGGTGTCGGTCACGAGGACCCGTACGCCCGGCAGGTCGAGCCCGCGCAGCAGCGGCAGGTGGGCGCGCTCGGTGACCAGGATCCGGCAGTCGGTGTGCAGGATGTCGCGCGCCAGCTCCGGGCCGCGCCGGGTGGGGTTGATCCCGGCGACGGCGGCCCCGGCGAGGGCCGCCGCGCCGAGCCAGAACGGGAACTCGGGGGTGTTGTCGAGCAGCACCCCGATGTGCGGTTCGGCGTCCGCCGGCAGGAGGTCGACGAGCAGTGCGGCGCGCGCGGCGGCCTCCTGGGCGGTCCGGTGGCGGCTGAGGACGGCGGTGTGCGTGCTGCCGCCGTACTTCAGCCCCGGCCGGGGGTCGCCCCATTGGCGTGCGATGAGCTCCGCGACGGTTTCGGGTGTCGTCCGCATGCCGCCGGAGGGTAGCTGACGTGACGTCAGAACTGAATGTCAGAACTGGACGTCGGAGCAGGCGTAGAAGGCCATGGGGGTGTCGTTGACCGTCCAGACGGCCAGGATCATGTGCCGGCCGGTCTTGCCGCTCGGCATGGTGCCCTGGTGGACGGTGGTCATGGCGGGCCGGGCGCCGTTGTAGGCGACGGTGAGGAAGGGCTGGGACTCGAGGGCGGCGCGGGTGAGGGGCTTGGTGGGGTCCCAGCCGTTCTTGGTGACGTAGTACTTGAAGTCGGTGGTGGAGTGGTTGGCGGTGAACTGCCACCGGAAGCCGTAGCTCTGCCCGCTGGTCACCTTGGTGGTGGGCCAGGCCCCGCCGCGCGGGTCGTCGAGCTGAGCGAACTCGCTGTGCCCGCCGGAACATATCTGACCGTCGGCCGGACCAGCGGCCGGGAAGCCCTTGTAGCCTTCGACGCTCTGCGGCTCCCACTGGATCGGGCCGCAGTCGGAGACGGTCTTGTCGGCGCAGAGCTTCTGGCGGCTGATGGGGGTGTCCGTGTAGCCGTGACTGCTCGCGGTGGGGGCGGTGAGGAGCGCCAGGCCGGCGACGACACCGAGGCCGAGCGCGGCGGCGCCGGCTCGTCTGGGCAGGCGAACGGGTATGGGGATGGGCATGCGGATGGGGCGCATGATGCTCCTTGAACGTGGGGGGAGTTCGGTGAGAGCGTGCGCACGCGTGGGGATTCAGGTCTAGACCAAGTATCAGGTTATTGACGGGAGTTGGCCATGTCCAGACCAATGAGAGAACGGGTGGTCCGGTCGATTCCGGCCACCCGTTCCCTCTTCGGTCCCGCTCTTCGCGCAGTCCCCTACTCCGAACGTCCCGTGTAGAAGGCGACGGTGAGGTCCTTCACGAGGGCCTTGCGCTCGTAGTCGTCGAGCTCGACCAGCCCGCGCGAGGTCAGCCGGTGGACGGTGTCGTCGACCGCGTCCACGATCGAGGTCAGCACCGTGTCCCGGTGCTTGGCGTCGATGGCCGCGACCCGGCGCCGCCGCATGGCCTCGGCGACTTCGGGGGCGTACTCGATCCGGGTCGGCTGGGCCGAGTACACCTCGATCCCGACCGCCTCGGTCTCGGTCGCCAGCATCCGGGTCAGCGCGTCGCCGACGGCCTCGGCGTCGCGCAGCGTCGGCGCGTCCTCGTGGAAGGCGTCCGCCGGCAACTGGGACAGGACCCGGGCCATCGCCGATTCGACCTGCTCGGCGAGGTAATCGGTGTGGTCCTCGACGGCGAGCATGGCGCGGGCGGTGTCCTTGACCTGCCAGACGACCTGGACGACGACCCGCAGGGCCAGGCCGCCGGAATCCACGGCCGGCATGGGCTCGCTGCGCCAGTGCCGCAGCCGGACGTCGATGCGGCGGCGCAGCAGGAGCGGGCTGACCCAGGTGAGGCCGGTACGGCGGACCGTGCCGCGGTAGCGGCCGAAGAGGGTGAGCACCCAGGCGTGGCCGGCCTTGGCGCGGCCCAGTCCGCCGAGCGCGAGCAGCGCGACGATGCCGAGGAACGCGAGCGGCGGCCAGTGGGTGGCGCGGAGCCCTTGGTAGGCGCGGGGAGTCGCACCGAACGCCGCCACGAGGGTGGCGGGGACCGCCCCGGCCCGCCAGAGCACCGCCAGACAGCCGGCGAGGGCGAGCCCGCCGACGCCGACGCCGACCCAGCCGGGCAGCACGGGGCCGCGGTGCTCCCGGAGCCGGTCGTCGCCGCGCGGGACCCGGCGCCCGGGGGCGGGGCGGGGAGCGCGCGGCCGCGGCGCGGCGACCGGGGTGTGGGCGTGGACCTCAGCCCGGGCCTGGGCCTGGGCCTGGGCCTCAGCCCGGGCCTGGGCCTGGGCCTCAGCCCGGGCCCGGGCCTGGGCCTGGGCCTCAGCCCGGGCCTGGGCCTGGGTTCGCCGGGACTCCCCGAGGAACGGCAGATGCACCGGCACCTCGGTGACCGCGGCCCCGCGGACCGGCGCGACGCGGGACAGGCCCTGCGTGTCGCCCTCCTCGCGCTCCGCCCCCTTCTCCGTGCCGCAGGCCATCCCGCGGGCCACGGCCTGCGCGACGATGTCGGCGGCCGCGGGGCCGGGTACCGCGGTCGGCCGGGGCGGAAGGTCGGCGCGGACGGGCTCGGCATCGGCCCCGATGTGCGGCTGCGGAACGTGCGGGCTTCCGGGCCCGGATTCGCCGTGCGGGCGCGGGTGTGCGGGCTCGGGGGCCGCCTGGGGGCCGGCGGGCGGCCACGCCTCGCCGGGCCGGTGCTCGGGGCGGTCCGTCACCGGCTCGGCCTCCGCCTGCGGACCGGCGGGGGGCCAGACCTGGCCGTGCGGCGGCGGGGGCTCGCCCCCGCTGTCGAAGCCCCGCAGGCGCAGGGTGGCCACGCCCGAGTGCGCGGCCTCGTCGTGCGCCGGGTGCGGGATGTCCAGGCCCTGCCCCGCCGGCGCCGGTACCCAGACCACGGGATCGGGTTCTTGGCCGTACGAGGCCCCGCCGGACTCGGCGCGGTCGAAGGCTCCCGCCAGCGCGTGCACCGGCTCGGGCTCGACCCGGTTCCGGGCCGCCGGGACCTCGCTCCGGGCGGAGTCCGCCGCCGGGCGGCCGTGCGGCAGGGCGATCTCGCAGGGCGCGGCCAGCAGCCTGGCCGGAATGCCGGCGACCCAGACCCGGCCGGCGGAATCCGCCGCCTCGGCGGGCACGGCCGCAGGCTCGGGCTCCGGCCCGGCCTGAGCCGCGCACGGCAGAACCGGGACCCCGGCAGCCACACCCGGAAGCTCAGGCTCCGGCCCAGCCTGAGCCGCGCACGGCAGAACCGGGACCCCGGCAGCCACACCCGGAAGCTCGGGCTGCGGATCGGCTTGAGCCGCGCACGGCAGAACCGGGACCCCGGCAGCCACACCCGGAAGCTCGGGCTCCGGATCGGCCTGAGCCGCGTACGGCAGAACCGGGACCCCGGCAGCCACACCCGGAAGCTCGGGCTGCGGATCGGCCTGAGCCGCGTACGGCAGAACCGGGGCCCCGGCAGCCACACCCGGAGGCTCGGGCTCCGGATCGGTCCGAGCCGGGTGCGGGAGTGGGTTCGCGGGGCGGAGAGCCTCGGCCGACGCCCGCGGCGGGGCTGCGTACAGCTCGCCCGTGCACCGCAGGACCGGGGCCTGCGGGGGCGGCGGGGCGGTCGGGGTCACGGCTGCCGCGGGGGGCACGAGGAAGGTGCCCGTCGTCGAGGTGGTGCGCGTGGGGTACATCGTTGCCTCCGTCATGCGAACAGCCGGCGCCAGGTTTCCGGGCCCGGGTAGCCGTTGGCCATGGCGCCGCGCCAGCCCTGGGCGCGCTGGAAGGCCTCGACGCTGCGGCGGTTGGCCTCGCTCCAGCGGGGCCCCGGGGCGGACGGGTAGTTCTTGCCGAAGCCCTTCTTCACCAGCTGGCGGCCGAGGGCGGTGATGAACGGGTGGGAGGACCCGGGCCGGAACACCGACGGGCCCGGATAGGCCGGCACTCCGGCGGGGCCCGGCGCGGCGTCCGCCGTCGGCCAGATGTCGTTGCCCTTGTGCTCGACCAGCAGTTGCCAGGTCTGCGCGCCCGGGATCCCGTCCGCGTCCTCGTCCGTCCAGCCCTGGGCGATCTGGAAGGCCTGGGTGGCCAGCCGGTCGGCATCGCTCCACGCGGTGCTCGCGCCCTTGGGGTAGAAGCGGCGGCCGCCCCGGTCGATCAGCATCCGGGCCAGCTGGGCGACGTACTCGTTGTTCGCGCCCGGGCCGAACTGCCTGGCGCCGGGGAAGGCGGTCGGGACCGCCGGCTTCGGGTCGGTCGCCGAGTCCTCCGCGGCGATGCCGCCTGTCACCCCGTTGAAGCGGTACGGGAGGTACTTCGTCGCGTTGGTCCAGTAGCCGTAGGGCGTGGCCAGCTTCCGCGCGTTCGGGCGCGTCTGCTCGTAGGCGATGTAGTGCGTGCGCGTCTCGTCGACCCACCCGCCGAAGAGGGTGACGTGCGAGCCGTTGTTGGGGTCGGCCGGGTTGTGGAAGAGGAGCATGTCCCCCGGCAGCAGCTCCTCCTTGGTGATCTTGGTGGCGAATTTGTCGAGGCTTCCGGTCCACTCGTTCGTACCAAGGTTCCAGGCCATCGAGACGAAGCCGGAGCAGTCCTGCCGGTAGCCGTCGGACCAGTACGTGGACATGCTGTACGGGACCTTCGCGTCCAGCCACAGCTTCGCCCGGGTGATGATCGACGTCCGGTCGATCCGCTTGATCGCCGACGGCGCCCCCGGCGCGCCCCCCGGTTTCGCCGGTGCCGGGCGCCCGTGGAGCGGGGACCGGCCGCCCTGCGGGGAGCCGGGGACGTCGAGGGCGACCGGCCCCGGCTCGGGGACCGGGGTGGCCGCCGCCAGTGCGGCCGAGCCGCCGCCGCTCAGGACCACGCCGGCCGCGGTGGCCAGCACCAGCGCCCGGCGGGCCCCGCGGGTGGCCGGGTGGCCGCCGTCACGAAGCGGTATGGCCCGCGCGCGGACGAGGGCGCGACGGCGCTGCGCGCAGCCCAGGCAGACGCAGTCGCCTGCGGGCTCGTACTCCTCGAAAGCGGGCATCGGCATCGGTGCAGGCATCTGCACATGCATCGGAGGCTGGATCGTCATGCGGTTCCGTCCACTCCCCTACTCGTCGCTGGTCCGGCGGGCCGCATATCTGTCGGGGCATCAGATTCGGCTCGGCCCAGACATATCGTGCACGATAAACCCCTTAAACATGGGTTAATCGGACAAGGTGGGCGCGGCTTGTCACGAGCACCACTGGAGGTGGGGTAGAGTTTTCCCTGTCAGCAAGCGCCGCTAGCTCAGTTGGTTAGAGCAGCTGACTCTTAATCAGCGGGTCCGGGGTTCGAGTCCCTGGCGGCGCACAGACAAGGGGAAGCCCCTCGCAGCGAAAGCTGCGAGGGGCTTCTTCGTCGTGTCCCCCGGCCCTAGAGTGGCGGGCGGGCCTCCCGCACCGGGTTCCCGGACTCCTCCCGCGGTCCGGGCGCGCCCGCGCGGTCGAGGACCGGACCGGCCGGCGGTGCCGGGCCGGTGCGCGCGACCGTGCGCGTGTCGCCTCACGCCGTCGCGCCGGGCCGGACTCCCGCTCCGGCGTGCGCGCCCGTGCCCGGACCTGAGCCGGCGCCTGTACCCGCGCCCGTACCTGCGCCCGTGCCGGTCTTCCCGGCCGGGGCCGTGCCCGTCAGATAGGCCGAGACGACCACGTTCGCCGTGTACTCCTTGGCCGCCTTGTCGTACGTTCCCCCGCAGGTCACCAGGCGCAGCTCGGCCCGGCCGGCGACCCGCGGGCCGTATGCCCGGTGCGCGTCGAAGCGGGCCCGCTCGTAGACCTGTACGTCCTCGATCGTGAACTCGGCGACCGACCCGTCCATCCGCACCACCCGCACCGTGCCGCCCGGCCGCGCCGAGCTCAGGCCGTAGAACACCGCCGGCTTCGACGCCGTGTCCACGTGCCCGACCAGCAGCGCGGTCCCGGCCTCGCCCGGCTTGGTGCCGCCGCCCCACCAACCGGCCGCGCCGGGGCGGTCGAACGGCGGCGGTTCGATCGCGCCCTGGGCGTCCAGGCCGCGGGAGATCACCGGAGCCTGGATGCCCATCGACGGCACGTCGACGCGCACGGGCACGGAGGCCGCCAGCGGGGCGTGCGCGGCAGGCAGCCCCGGGACGGGGATCGCCGAGCCGCCGGCCAGTCCGGCCGACGGGCTCGGCGGGACGCCGGTGATCTCGCGGCCCCACAGCCACAGGCCGAGCACCAGCACGGACCATGCGGCGAAAGTCAGCAGCCGCCCGCCGCCGGAGGACTTGGGCTCCCCCGAGCCCGTCACCGGCGGGACCTCACTCGCCGCTGCGGCGCCGGCGCACGGTCAGCGCCCGGAACGCGACGGCCAGGGTGGCCGCGGCGGCGAGCACGGCGCCGATCACGGTGTGCGGGAGGCCGGGGCCGTCGCCCCCGTGGTTCTTCTTGGCCGCGGCGGCCTGGTCCTGCCCCTGCGCCTGACCCTGGGCCGCGCGCGCCCTCTCGGCGAGCTCGGCGGACATGCCTCCGCCGCCCGCGTGGACCGGCCAGACGGGCGACTGGTGGGGGTTCGGCCGGTCGCGATCGCGGTCGCGGTCCTTTTCGCGGTCGTCGCGGCGCCGGACGACCTCGATGGAGCCGCGTACGCGGTCCTCTTCTCCGTCGCACTTCACCCGGATGTCGTGCCGTCCGGGTTGTGCCCGGGAGCTGACCATCGCGTCGCCCCACAGCGACTTGTCCCCGTCGCGGCCGGAGGACAGGTGGACCTCCGACACGAAGACGGCCGACTTGGCCGACGCCCATTTGCCTTCGCAGCCGTGGACGCGCAGCTTGACCTGCGCCCCCGGTTCGGCCTCGTGCGGATCGACCGAGACGCTGCCGCGGTTCTCCTCGCCCGCCGCGAGGGCCGTGGGCGCGGACACGGCGGTGAGCGCCGTCAGGGCGACGGCCACCCCGGTGACACGGAGAGCGATCAGAGCACTACGCATGGTGAACCTCCTCACAAGGAGGTTCACGCGCGGCGCGGCGCTCCGCATCCGGAGCGCCGCGTGCTTGACCCGTTCGGATCAGACGAGATCGACCAGGTCGGCGATGGAGGCGACGGTCTTGGTCGGGCGGTAGGGGAACTTCTCGGTGTCCTCGGCGGAGGTCAGTCCGGTCAGCACGAGGAAGGTCTGCATCCCGGCCTCGAGCCCGGCCAGGACGTCGGTGTCCATCCGGTCGCCGATCATCGCGCTGCTCTCGGAGTGCGCGCCGATGGCGTTCAGGCCGGTCCGCATCATGAGCGGGTTGGGCTTGCCCGCGAAGTACGGCTGCTTGCCGGTCGCCTTGGTGATCAGCGCGGCGACGGCGCCCGTGGCGGGCAGCGGACCCTCGGTGGAGGGGCCGGTCTCGTCGGGGTTGGTGCAGATGAAGCGGGCGCCCGCGTTGATCAGGCGGACCGCCTTCGTCATCGCCTCGAAGCTGTACGTCCGGGTCTCGCCCAGGACCACGTAGTCGGGCTCGTGGTCGGTCAGGATGTAGCCGATGTCGTGCAGGGCGGTGGTGAGACCGGCCTCGCCGATGACGTACGCGGTGCCGCCCGGGCGCTGGTCGTCGAGGAACTTGGCGGTGGCCAGCGCCGAGGTCCAGATGTTCTCGACGGGCACGTCGAGGCCCATCCGGTACAGCCGGGCCTGGAGGTCGCGCGGGGTGTAGATGGAGTTGTTGGTCAGGACGAGGAAGGGCTTGCCGGAGTCGCGCAGCCGCTTGATGAAGGCATCGGCGCCGGGGATCGGGGTGCCCTCGTGGATGAGGACCCCGTCCATGTCGGTGAGCCAGGATTCGATCGGCTTGCGCTCTGCCACTGGACTGTTCTCCGCTCTCGGTGGCCGTGACCTCTGACCTGTGACGGCTGGTCTCTACCACCCTATCGGGGCCGGGCTGTGGACGCTTTCGGCGTCCACAGCCCGGACCGCTGGGGCCTGGATCAGCCGAGTTTGACGTTGTCGGGGGTCGTCCCACTCGTCGGAGCCGGCGACGGCGAAGACGTCACGGGAGCGGACGTTCAGCTCGCGAACCCGCCGCGGCCTCCCGGCGGTGGCGGTGTGCGCGCCGAGGGCGGTGGCGAGCAGGGCCGTGGCGGTGGCGGCCACGGCGAGGGCGCGTCCTGACAGGACAGTGGGCACGTACTCCTCCGGGAGTAAACGTGGGGAAGCCGCAGGTGGGCATGCGCCGGGTCCGGACCGAAGGTGCGGTCTTCGGGTCCAGACCCTCCCCCCGGGGGGGCGTCACTTGCCTGGTCGTGGTGTCCGGGAAGGCGACCGGTCAGCTTCCGGTTGCCGACTTCCACGCGTCGACGTAGCCCGCGAGGTTCTTGTCGATGTCGGCCCAGTCCGGCTCGAAGAGCTCGACGCCGGTCATCAGCTTGGTGAGCTCGACGGCGTTGGCGTCGGTCGGCTTGACGTCGGTGCGCGCGGGGAAGCCGCCGCCGACCTCGCTGACCAGCTTCTGGGCGTCCTCGCCGAGCAGGAAGTCGAGGAGCTTCTTGCCGTTCTCGGTGTGCGGGGCCTTGTCCACCAGGCCGGCCGCGTACGGGAGGGCGAAGGTGGTCGGCTTGGCGCCGTCCTTGGCGGGGAACCAGATGCCCAGGTTCGGCATGGACTTGGACTGCGCGAAGTTCATCTGGACGTCGCCGTTGGCGACGAGCAGCTCGCCCTTGTCGGTCTTCGGCGCGAGCTTGCTGGTGGAGGAGGACGGTCCGACGTTGTTGGCCTGGAGCTTCTTCAGGTACTCCAGCGCCGGCTCCTTGCCGCCGAAGTCGTGCATCGCCTTGATGAGGACGGCGGTGCCGTCGCCCGCGACGCCCGGGGTGGAGTACTGGAGCTTGCCCTTGTACGTGGCGTCCAGCAGCTCCTCCCAGGTCTGGGGTGCCTCGGTGAGCTCCTTCTTGTTGTAGACGAAGCCGAAGTAGTTGTTGACGACCGAGGTCCACTTGCCGTCGGCGGCCTTGTTCGCACCGTTGACCTTGTCGGAGCCCTGCGGCTTGTAGGCCTGGAGCAGGCCCTTGCCGTCCGCCTGCTGGATGAACGGCGGCAGGGTGACCAGTACGTCGGCCTGGGTGTTGGTCTTCTCGCGGACGGCGCGCTGCACCATCTCGCCCGAGCCGCCCTCGACGTACTTGACCTCGATGCCGGTCTTCTTCGTGAACTCGGCGAAGACCTTGTCGTACCAGCCGTCGCCCTTGTCGCTCTTGAGGCCGTCGGCGCTGTAGACGGTGACGACCTTCTCGCCGCCGCCCTTGGAGTCGGCGGACGAGCCGCCGCCGCAGGCGGTGAGACCGGAGGCGAGGGCGAGGCTGCCGGTGACGGAGGCGGTGATGCGCAGGAGGCGGTGACGGCTGCTGAGGCTTCTGGACATGGAACTTCCTTACGGGGGAAAGGGAGTCAGCGGTACGTGGCTCTGGTGCGGATGCGGGAGACGGCCAGGAGGACCAGCAGGGTGGCGGCCATCAGGACCACGGCGACGGCGGAGCCGCCGAAGAGCGAACCGCGGTCGGTGGCGGCGAAGATCCGGACCGGGAGGGGCATCCAGTCCGGCGGGTAGAGCATCATCGTGGCGCTCAGCTCGCCCATGGACAGGGCGAAGCAGAGTCCGGCGGCCGCCGTGAGGGACGGCAGCAGGAGGGGGAGCCTGACCCGCCACAGCACGTACGCGGGACGGGCTCCCAGGGAGGCCGCCGCCTGTTCGTACGCGGGGTCGAGACGAACGATGGCGGCCGAAACCGACTGGTGGGCAAACGCCGTGACAAGAATCGTGTGCGCCAGGATCACGATTGAGCTGGTGCCGTTGAGCAGCAGCGGGGGCTTGCTGAAGGCGACCAGGACGGCGAGGCCGACGACCACGGACGGCACGGCGACCGGCAGCATGAACAGGGCGTCCAGGCACCGCTTTCCGCGCCGTTTCAGCCCGTCGGCGGCCAGCGCGGCCCAGGTGCCGACGGTGAGCGCGAGCAGGCTGGCGACGAGAGCGGTCACCAGCGAGGTGATCAGCGCCTGGAGGGATTCGCCCCGCGCGGCGGAGGCGTAGTTCTCCGTGGTCGGACCGGAGGGGAAGGCTCCCGACCAGTGGGTGGAGAAGGACGCGGCCACCACGACGAGCAGGGGCAGGGCGAAGAGGGGAACGAAGAGGAGGCCGAACAGCGCCCAGGCGGCCCAGCGGCCGGTCCTGCTATGCACCAGCACGCTTGCTCACCACCCGGTAGAGGCCGAACAGGCCGACGGAGATCGCGATGTTGACGACGGCGACCACGCAGGCGGACGCATAGTCGGATTCGAGGATCGCCTTGCCGTAGATGAGCATCGGGAGCGTGGTGACGTCCTTGGCCCCGGTGAACAGGACGATCCCGAACTCGTTGAGGCACATGACCAGGACGAGGCTGCCGCCGGCGGCGAGCGCCGGAAGGGCCTCGGGAAGGATCACCCGCCGGACGATCCGGGCGGGCTTCGCCCCGAGCGAGGAGGCCACTTCGAGCTGGGCGGTGTCGAGTTGGGAGAAGGCGGCGAGCAGCGGGCGCATCACGAAGGGCGTGAAGTACGTGATCTCCGCGAGCAGCACGCCCCACGGGGTGGCGAGGAAGTGGAAGGGCCCGGCGGTGCCGCTCACGTCGGTCCAGAGCCCGTTGGCCATGCCGACGGTGCCGTAGATGAAGAGGAGGGCGAGGGTGATGAGGAAGGAGGGGAAGGAGAGGAAGACGTCGATGAACTTCGCGACGCCGCGGGCCCCGGGGAAGGGGACGAAGGCGATGATCAGCGCGAGCGCGAAGCCGAGCACGAGGCAGCCGGCGGTGGCGCCGGCGGCCAGCCAGACCGTGGTCCCCAGCGCCTCGCGGAAGGCGCGGGAGCGGAAGACGGAGGCGTACGCGTCGAAGGCGCCGCCACCGTTCTCGGGGGTGAGGGACTGCTGGACGACCAGCGCGAGGGGATAGAGGAAGACCAGCGCGAGCACGGCCACGGGCGGTGCGGACCAGAGCCAGCCGGGCACGCCACGGGCCCCCCGCGGGGTGCGGGAGCCGGACGGGGCGGTGCCGTGCCCGAATGTGGCGCGCTGCCCGGGAGCGGTTCGGCGGCCGGCCGCGGTGGCGTTCGACGGGCGGCGTCCGGCCGGCGCGGGCGCTTCCGGCGCCGTGGCGGGAGCGCCCGCCGGGGTGCCCGGCGTGGCGCCCGCCCGGGTGCCCGGCGTGGCGCCCGCCCGGGTGCCCGGCGTGGCGCCGGTGTGCTCCGGGGTCCGGCTGCCCGGCAGCCGCGCCGTTCGCCGCCCGTCCAGGCGGGGGGCGTCAGTCATCCGACACCCTCCCCCTCGCTGTCGCTGGGGGGACCCCCAGCGGCCAGCAGCACCGCGTCCCGCGGTTCGAAGTGCAGTGTCACCTCGTCGCCCAGCGCGGGCGTCTCGCGCAGCTCCGGCAGGTCCGCCTTGACGCGGTGGCCGTCGACGTCGACGTACAGCCGGTGCGTCGAGCCCCGCCACTGCACCTCGGCGATCGTGCCGGTCAGCGCGTTGGGACCGTCCCCGAGGCCGAGCAGGTGCGGCCGGACGCACAGGGTCGCGCCCGCGCCCGGCGCGGCCTGTCCGCGGTCCAGCTCCAGCGCCCGCCCCGCGAAGAGCGCGCCGGAGTCGGCGACGGTCACCGGCAGCAGGTTGGCGTTGCCGACGAACGACGCGGTGAACTCGGTGCGCGGCGCCCGGTACAGCTCCTGCGGAGTGCCGCAGTCCTGCAGCCGGGCCTTGTCCATGACCGCGATCCGGTCGGCGAGCGTCAGCGCCTCCACCTGGTCGTGCGTGACGTACAGAATCGATACGTCGGGCAGTTCGCGGTGGAGCCGGGCCAGTTCGGCGAGCATCCCGGACCGCAGCTGCGCGTCGAGCGCGGACAGCGGCTCGTCGAGCAGGAGCACCCCGGGCCGGATCGCCAGCGCGCGGGCGATCGCCACGCGCTGCTGCTGCCCGCCGGAGAGCTCGCGCGGGTAGCGCTTGGCGTACGCCGCCATCCCGGTCATCTCCAGCGCCTCGGCGACGCGCCCGGGGATCTCGGCCCTGGGCGCCTTCTGCGCCTTGAGGCCGAACGCCACGTTCTCCTCCACCCGCATGTGCGGGAAGAGTGCGTACTGCTGGACGACCATGCCGATGCCGCGCTTGTGCGGCGGGAGCGCGGTGACGTCCCGGCCGCCGATCAGCACCCGGCCCGCGGCGGGCCGTACGAAACCGGCGACCGCGCGCAGCGCCGTGGTCTTGCCCGAGCCGGAGGGGCCGAGCAGCGCCATGACCTCGCCCGGCTCGACGGTCAGGTCGAGCCGGTCCAGCACGGTGGCCGCGCCGTACGCGACGCAGACCCCCTCGAAGCGGATGCCGCTCACGCCGACTCCAGCAGGACCGAGGGCAGTTCTGCGATCGAGCCGAGGACGTGGGTCGCGCCGTGCCCGGTGAGCGCCGCGCGGTCGTGGGCGCCGGTGAGGACGCCGGCCACGATCCCGGCGCCGGAGCGGCGGCCGCTGAGCATGTCGTACGCGGTGTCGCCGGCGACCACGACCTGCCGTACGTCGTCGACGGCGCCGGTGCGCAGGAACGCGGCCAGCACCATGTCGGGGCAGGGCCGGCCGCGGCCGCCCGCGTCGGCGGGGCAGAGGGTGAGGTCGGCCAGGCCCTGCCAGCCGAGGGCGTCGAGGATGGCGTCCTGGGTGACGCGGGCGAAGCCGGTGGTCAGCACGACGGTGCGGCCGTCGGCGCGGAGCCTCTCGATGGTCTGGCGGGCGCCGTCGATCGGGGCGATGAGCCCGCTGTCGACGAGCTCGCCGTACGCCTCCTCGAAGGCGGAGTTGGCGCGCTGGGCGAGCTCCTCCGTGCCGAAGAGGTGGCGGAAGACGGAGATCTTCGACTCGCCCATGGTGTCGCGGACGTACTGGAGCTTGGCCTCGTGGTCGGCGGTGCCGGGCTCGACGCCGAGGCGTTCGGCGGCGCGCTCGAAGGCGCGCTCGACGAGGCCGCCGTCGGCGACGGTGGTGCCGGCCATGTCGAGGACGACCAGGTTGCGGCGGCCGTTCATGGCGGCCGTGCTGTCCGTGCTGTCCGTGCTGCTCATCTTCGCTACCAGCCCAGTTCGTTCGCGGTGGTCTCGGCTATGGCGGGCGAGCAGGTCATCCCGCGGCCGCCGGGTCCGGTCACCAGCCACACGCCGTCGGCCACCTGCTGGCGGTGGACGACGCGGGTGGTGTCGGTGCATTGCGCGTACACGCCCGCCCAGCGGCGATGGATCTTCGGCAGCGGGCGGCCCAGGAAGGACTCGACGACCTCGGCGAGGTACGCGTACGGGTCCTCGTGGGTGTCGAACGCGAAGGGGTGCTCGTACTCGTGGGTGTCGCCGATCGTCAGTCCGCCGTCCTGGCGCTGGACCATCAGCAGCTGCATCTTGTGCGCGGCGGCGACCGGCGCCTGCGCCTGCCCGGCGTTGAGGGCATCGAGCGCCTCGCTCTTGTAGGCGGGGTAGTAGCGGAAGCTGTCGGCGTCCGCGATGGAGGTGGTGAGCGGCT
This sequence comes from Streptomyces sp. NPDC050448, assembly GCF_040655295.1. Classification (NCBI taxonomy): domain Bacteria; kingdom Bacillati; phylum Actinomycetota; class Actinomycetes; order Kitasatosporales; family Streptomycetaceae; genus Streptomyces; species Streptomyces sp. NPDC050448. The sequence goes on from NZ_JBFAJR010000005.1 coordinate 306,836, forward strand.
CGCCGAGCGGGGCGGTCTGCATCATCTGGAGCCGGACGCGGCGCACGGGCAGGTCGGGAACCAGCTCGCGGACGAGTCCGGACAGCCAGGCGCCCGTGGCGAGGACGACGGCATCACCCCGGTGGACGTCGCCGTGGTCGTCGCGGACGGCGCCGTTCCCGACGACCTCGCGCACCTCCCGTCCGGGCAGGAAGGTGTACCGGCCGGTCGCCCTGAGGGCCTCGCGCAGGTGGAGCTGGGCGGTCCGCGGTTCGACGGCCGCGTCCCGCTCGCACCACAGGGCGGCCTCGAAGGCGCCGCGCAGGGCGGGGTTGATCTCCCGCGCCTCCTCGGCGGTGACCAGTTCGTAGCCCCGGGCGGCGGCGTCGGGGCGGGCGGCGGCCGCCTCGGCGACGGCGTACTCGCGGGCATTGCGGACCGGGGTGAGGGAGCCGATCGCGCGGAAGCCCAGGCCGGGCACCTCCGCGCCGATCCGCTCCCAGAGCTCGCGGGCCCGCAGGGCGGTCTCGAGCTCCTCGCCCCCGGCCCGTCCACTGACCCAGATCTGGCCGAAGTTGCGCAGCGACGCGCCGCGGGCCTCGGCCTCTCGCTCGATCTGGACGACCTGGTGGCCGCGTTCGACTGCTTGCCAGGCGTGCATGGTGCCGACCACGCCGCCTCCGACGACTATGACTCTCACGCGGTCCACGGTGGTCGCAGCCCGTGGACCGGGGGGATCGCGTCGGCAACGGGACGGTGAACAGACCTCGACGCTTGGACTAGACCCGTTACCTTTCCGTGATCTAGATGCGTCCCTTTTCAGCGCCTTGGCGGCGATCCGCTCGGGACTATTCGGGCCGCAGGTGGGTCGTGAAGCTGAACCGGTCGCCACGGTAGAGCGAACGCACCCGCTCCAGGGGACGCCCGTCCTGATCCCGCGAGAACCGGTGGATGAGCAGCATGGGCAGGGCCGGCGGGGTGCCGATCAGCAGGGCCTCGCGGGGGGTCGCGAGGACGGTCTCCAGTTTCTCGTCGGCGTCCCCGAACGAGATCCCGAGCCGGTCGAGAAGGTATCCGTAGAAGGAGGAGTCCGGCTGGAAATCGGCGTCCAGGCGAGGCGCCCGCGCCACCCTGATGTAGGTGCTCTCCAGGCCCACCCGCTCGTCGTCGGCGCGCAGGACGCGCTCCAGGTGCCAGACGGGCTCGCCGGGCTCGGCGCCGATGCCGGGGGCCAGCTCGGGCGGGCAGGGGAACTGCTCCAGCCCGATGAGGTTACGGCCCGGCCGGCGGCCCTGGCGCCGTACGCCCTCGGTGTAGCTCGCGAGGGACAGGGGCTGTTCGAGCTTCGGACCGGCGACGACGGTGCCGCGGCCGGAGCGGCGGAGCCGGCCCTCCAGCAGGAGCTCGCGCAGGGCTTGGCGTACGGTCTCGCGGGACACCTCGCACCGCTCGGCGAGATCGCGCTCGGTGGGCAGCAGGCCGCCCTCGCCGAGGTCGTCGAGGAGGTCCGCGATCCGGGCCTTGACGGCGTAGTACTTGGGGATGCGGCCGTGCTCCGGGATGCCGGAGCGGACGGGCGAGCCGGGGCGGTGGTGCTGGGTCTGTTCTTCCACCCTCGGACTGTACGCGGGCCGGGTGTACGCAGATCAGCGCGCCGGAGTACCGGGGATACGCGCAGTATCCGACGTACCCGGAGTGCCCGACGTACCCGGAGTATCCGACGTACGCGGAGTGCCCGACGTACGCGGACTACCGGGAGTACGCAGCCGCCGGGCCGCCAGCAGGAGCGCGCCGCCGCCGGCGAGGGCACCCACCGCGCCGGCGCCGAACACCCAGTCGCGGGGTCCGGTGTGCGCGAGGGAGCCGGCCTCGCCCCTCTCCTCGGGGCCCTCCACGGAGAACCGGTAGCCGCCGGCCTCCCCGACCCAGTCGCCGTCGTCGGCCCGGCGCTGTACGAGGGCCGCGTCGGCGACGACCTCGCCGGCGGGGGTGCCGGGCGCGAAGGCCAGGCGGACCGTGACGGTCAGGGAGCCGCCGCCGCGTACGGCGAAGCCGGAGAAGGCCTCGCCCCCGTCGAAGACGGCGATGATCTCGTCGCGGTCGCTCCGCTCGAGGCTGACGGGGAGGGTCCCGCCGGGGCCCTCGAACTCCATCCGGAAGTGGGCGGGGAGCAGGGCGCGGTCCTTGTCCGTGAACACCACGACGGGGTGGATGGCGGTGCACTCGGAGTCCGTGGTGTTCGTGAGGTCCAGGAACCAGGTCTGCGGCCCGCCGCCGGTCCGGTACACGGCCGGCCCGCCGCGGATCCGCGCCCCGATGGGGAACGCGGTGCTCTTCCCGTCGCCGCAGGTGGCCTCGATCCGGGACGGCAGCGCGGGCGCGGGCCGGGCGCCGCCGCCGTTGCCGATGTCCGCGGCGGCGTGCGGCGCGGAGAGGGCGACGAGGACCGCGGAGAGGGCAAGGGCTTTGCGCAGTCGCATGGCAGACCTTCGCTTCGCTGCTCGCCGGACGGGAGGATGGTCGGACGAGGCGACAATCACCACGGCCTGCCCGCACCCTGCCACGCGCGCGAGACGGCCCGGCCGGCGCCGCGCCCGCATCCTGCGTTTTACGCCCGATCGGCGCACCGGACCGGGCCCGCTGCCGCACCGGTGCGCGCCTCCCGGCCCGCCCCGCCCGGCCTGCCCCGGCCCGCCCCGTCGTCCGGCCCGGCCCGTCCCCGCCCGTCCCGCCCCGGCGTCCGGCCCGTCCCGCCCCGTCCGCCCGACCTGGGGGTCGTGCCCCCGGCCTGCGGGCCGTCCGCCCGGCCGGCGAATCGTGCCCCCCGCCTGCGGGTCATGCCCCCGACCTGCGGGTCATGCCCCCGGGCGGCGCCTCAGCCCACGCGGCCGAAGAGCGGGGCCAGGGCCAGTTCCGCCGCGCCCTCGGCGACGCCGTCCTCGGACGCGGCGACCTCCGGAATCGGGCCGCCCAGGGTGCGGGCCTCCAGGACGCGGCGGACGCCCGTCGTGAAGACCTCCGGCGCGGAGTCCACCACCCGTCCCCCCAGCCACACCCGGTCCGCGTCCAGGAGCGCGACCACGTTCGCGGCGCCCTCGCCCAGGATCCGCGCAGCCTCCGGGAGGTCCCCGCGGGCCACCGCGTCCAGGCAGAGCACCTCCGCGCAGCCGCGGCTTCCGCACCGGCAGAGCGGGCCGTCCAGAATCAGAACCTGGTGCCCGAACTCCCCCGCCGCGGACCGTTCCCCGCGGAAGACCTCGCCGCGCAGCCGGAGCCCGGCTCCCAGGCCGGTGCTCAGGTGCAGGTACATGGAGGTTCCGACGGCCCGGCGGCCCGGCACCGCGACCCCCGCGTTGGTGTCCTTGTCCAGCACCACCGGCGGGGCGTCGGGCCCGAGCCGGTCCGCCACCGCCTGCCGCAGCGGGAACCCCTCCCACTCGGGGTATCCCGTCACCCGGCCCAGGACGCCGGCCTGCCAGTCAAGCGGTCCCGGCGTGGCGACGCCCACGCCCAGCAGGGACACCGCGCCCGCCTCCCCGCACAGCCGCTCCACGGCCCGTACGATCTCGTCCGCGACGACGTCCGGTCCGGCCGCGAAGTCCAGCGGGCCTCGCCACCGGTCGACGACGGTGCCCAGCATGTCCACCCGTACCGCCCGCAGCTCGTCGCGGTCGGCGTACACCCCGACGGCGTGCCGGGCGCCGGCGGTCAGCTGGAGCAGCGTCCGCGGCTTGCCCCCCGTGGACGCGCCGCGGCCGGCTTCGGCGACGAGCCCTTCCGCGCGCAGCCGCGCCGTGATCTTGCTGACGGCCTGCGGGGTGAGGCGCGTGAGGGCGGCGAGGTCAGTGCGGCCGAGGCCCTCGATGCCCGCTTCGCGCAGCAGGGCGAGGACGAGCGCGTCGTTGTGGCCGCGCAGCGCCGGTAGGTTCGCGCCGCTTGCGTTGTTGCCTCTGCTACCCCAGTCCACCTCTCCATTGTCCACCCTCCTTGCTCTTAAGCAACACTGTTGCCAAAGTGGAGCCATGAACGCCTCCCCTTCCGCTTCCCCCACGCGGTCGAACGGCCCGCTCCGCGTCGGCGTCGTCGGCTACGGCCTCGCCGGCTCCGTCTTCCACGCACCCCTGGTCGCCGCGACCGACGGGCTCGTCCTCGACACGGTCGTCACCTCCGACCCCGGCCGGCAGGCCCAGGCGCGCGAGGCGTACCCGGACGTCCGGATCGTGAGCTCCGCGCAGGAGCTCTGGGACCTCACCCCCGCCGTCGACCTGGTCGTCGTCGCCTCCCCCAACAAGACCCACGTCCCGCTCGCCACGGCCGCGCTCCACGCCGGCATCCCGGTCGTCGTGGACAAGCCGCTCGCCGCCACCGCCGCCGAGGCCCGCGAACTCGCCGCCCTCGCCGACAAGACCGGCACCTTCCTGTCCGTGTTCCAGAACCGCCGCTGGGACAACGACTTCCTCACCCTGCGCCGCCTCCTCGCCGACGGCGAACTCGGCGAGATCCAGCGCTTCGAGTCCCGCTTCGAGCGGTGGCGCCCGCAACTCAAGGGCGGCTGGCGCGAGTCCGGGGCCCCGGAGGAGATCGGCGGCCTGCTGTACGACCTCGGCAGCCATGTCGTCGACCAGGCGCTGGTGCTGTTCGGCCCGGCCGTGCGCGTGTACGCGGAGACCGACGTACGCCGCCCGGGCGCCGAGGCGGACGACGACACCTTCATCGCCGTCACGCACGCGAACGGGGTCCGCTCCCACTTCTACGTCAGCGCGACCACCGCGCAGCTGGGTCCGCGCTTCCGCGTGCTGGGCTCCCGGGCGGGCTACGTGAAGTACGGGCTCGACCCGCAGGAGGCGGCCCTGCGCGACGGGCAGCGGCCGGGCGTCGGGGAGACCCCGTGGGGCGAGGAGCCCGAGCACCTGTGGGGCCGGGTGGGCTCCGGAGAGTCCCCGCTGACCGGCGGCGGGACCCCGGTGCCGACCGTGCCGGGCGACTACCCCGCGTACTACGCGGCGGTGGCGGCGGCTCTGCGCGAGGGCGGCCCGGCGCCGGTCACCGCGCACGAGGCGGCGCAGTGCCTGGCCGTGCTGGAGGCCGCGCGGACGTCGTCCCGGGACGGAGTGACCGTCGAACTGAGCGCCGGCGCCGGCTGACGCAAACGGCTGGCGTAACCGGCTGGCGCGCAGAGCCGGCGCAAAAAGCCGCCCGGCGCCGCGTACGCACGCATACGGCAGGGGGCGGTGCCGCCGACGGCGGCCCGCCCCCTCCTCGTCACTACGCGCCCTTGAACTCCTGGCGCTGGCGGCCGAGACCCTCGATCTCCAGCTCCACGACGTCACCGGCGCGCAGGTACGGCTTCGGCTCCGGCTGGCCCATGGCCACGCCCGCCGGGGTGCCGGTGACGATGACGTCGCCCGGGTACAGGGTCATGAACTGGCTCAGGTACCGGACGACCTCGCCGACCGGGAAGATCTGGTCGGCGGTGTTGCCGTCCTGCTTGAGCTCGCCGTTGACCCACAGCTTCACGTCCAGGACCTGCGGGTCCTCGACCTCGTCGGCGGTGACCAGCCACGGGCCCAGCGGGGTGAACGTCTCGCAGTTCTTGCCCTTGTCCCAGGTGCCGCCGCGCTCGATCTGGAACTCGCGCTCCGAGACGTCGTTGACCAGCGTGTATCCACCCACGTGGGCGAGGCCCTCCGCGGCGGAGGACAGGTAGCGGGCGGTGCTGCCGACGACGACGCCGAGCTCGGCCTCCCAGTCGGTCTTCACGCTGCCCCGCGGGATCAGCACGGTGTCGTCCGGGCCGGCCACGGTGTCCGCGGCCTTGAGGAACAGGATGGGCTCGGCCGGCGGCTCCGCGCCGATCTCGGCCGCGTGCCCGAAGTAGTTCAGCCCGATGCCCACGATCTTGCCGATCCGGCCGACCGGCGCACCGATCCGCAGACCCTCCGCGTCCAGGACCGGGAGCTCCCCGGCCGCCGCCGCGTCCCGTACCCGGGACAGCACGGAGTCGTCGGCGAGCAGGGCGCCGTCCACATCCGTGATCAGGCCGGACAGGTCGCGCAGGGCCCCGTCCTGGTCGAGCAGCGCGGGGCGCTCCGCCCCGGCCGGTCCGACACGCAGCAGCTTCATGGGCATTCTCCCGTGGTCGAGGGTGGTCGGCCCAGGGGCGTGCCCAGGGCCTGCCGATGGGTTGCGGCCATCGGAGAATTGGTTGATCCTCCAAGATGCCTGCCCCATCCGCAAGACCCTGTTCACAGACTGGAACGCTCGAGCCCGTCGGCCGCCGCCTCCTGCCCCTCCTTGCGGTACTGGAGCCAGGCCCGCTCCGCCACGGACCACGCGGTGGTGGTCACCAGGTAGAGCCCGGCGGCCAGCGGTACCACGGCAGCCGTGATCAGCGTCCCGAACGACAGCAGCGGCAGTACTCCGCCCAGCTTGCGCAGCATCTCCTGCTGCCCGGCGCTCATCTCGGCGGCGACTCCGGGCTTGCCCTTGGCGCGGGGGCCTGCCGCGACGGGAGCCGCAGCGGCCGCGGCAGCGGCCATGGCGGCAGCCCGACGCCCCCGTACGGCGCTCCACGCGGCGACCGCCGCGATGGCCGCGAACAGCCCGAGGAAGACCAGCCCCTGCGCCCCGATGAGGCCGCCCTGCCCGAGGGCATCGCTCCACCGGGCCCCGAGCGGGGCGGCGAACAGCCGGTGGTCCAGCAGCTCTCCGGACGAGGAGAAGGCCCGGTACATGAGGAAGAACACCGGCAGCTGGAGCAGCACCGGCAGGCAGCCGGCCACCGGGGTCGCACCGCGGAACGCGGCCCGGTTCAGCGGATGCAGGGCGAGCCGTACGAGCACGGTGAACAGCACGATCGCGGCAGCGGTCGCGGACTCGGCCAGTACCGGCTCCAAGAGCCGGCCCAGCTCGGCAACAAGACGGGTGAAAACGGACACGCGGGCCCTCCGAAGGGTCTCGTCGAACGTCGAAAGAACTGCATTTCGGCGCGACGACCCACGAGGGGCACGACAGCAAGGAAAGAAGAACCCAGAGTCCAGAAGTCCAGAAGTCCGGAAATTCAGAGTTCTGCGACTCTGCGAGTACTGCGCGCCCCTACGCGGCCGTCAGGACGGGACGGCCGGGCGCCCTGGGCCGCGACCGGCCCGAAGCGTCGGGATCGCGCTGCGGCAGGAACGCCGTGCGCTGCTCGCGATCACGGATCGCGGTGCGTATGCGGTGGGACGGCACGGGCCGTACGAGGCGGGCGGCCAGGGCGGCGGCGCCCACGGCGACGGTGACCGCGAGGGCGACCACGGCGGCGCCCAGCCCACCCTCCCCGGCGAACAGCCCGAGGAACCCGGCGAGCAGGAGCAGAGGCATCAGCCGGGAGGCGAAGACAGCCCGGACGGGCTCGAGGAAGGACGGCAGGCGCCCACGCTCATGCCGAGCCACGCACACCACCTCCCTCTCCCAAGATCCGGTACTCACCAAGAACTCTAACGCCGGCTATCTCGTCAACGTTCCCCACACCACGAGCCGGTATTTCGAGGTGTACTCGGGCGTGCAGGTGGTGAGCGTGATGTACGCGCCGGGCTCGCCGTACCCGTACTCCGGCCGGACCGTGCTGCGCGGCACGGGCGCGATCACCCCGGTGTCCCGCTCGCCGGTCTCCCCCAGGACCTTCCCCACCACATAGGTGTACCGCTGCCCCCGTACATCGACGATCAGCTCGTCCCCGGCCCGCAACCGGTTGATGTACCGGAACGGCTCGCCGTGGGTGTTGCGGTGCCCCGCGAGCGCGAAGTTCCCCTCCGCCCCGGGCTGCGCGGTCCCCGGGTAGTGCCCGGCGTACCCCTTGTCCAGCACGGCCCGCTTGTCGACCCCCTGCGCGATGGGCACGACGACACCGAGCCGGGGGATGCGCAGGACCCCGTACGCCGATTCCGGCGCCGGCGCCGGCTTGGCGGCGGGGGCTGCGGGGGTGGCGCGGACGACCGGGGCCTCAGGCGACAGGGAAGGCGACGCGGCGGGCGCGGAAGACACGGAGGGCGACGCCGCGGGGACGGAAGGCACGGAGGGCGGCCCGGCGGGGACGGTCCACTCCCGCTCCAGCTCCCGGACCCGCTCGTGCGCGGCGGCCAGGGCCTGCCGGTTGGTCCACCACACCTGGTGCACCACCAGCAACAACACCACCACGCCCACGGTGACGGCCAGTTCGGCGGCACCCCACAGCACCCCGGCGAGACCGGCCCGGCGCGCCCGCCGCCCGCCCCGCTGCACCACCACACGCATGTGATCCCGCACGGGCCGCACCTTAAGACTTCCCCCGTCAACAGACCAGCCGCAGTACGGTGTGGACCATGCGCCCTGACACGCCTGCCGAGCACATCGCCGAAGCCGAGCGCCTCATCCGCACGGCGACCCGTTACCCCGAGGACCAGGAGCCCTTGCTCCTCCAGGCCGCGGCCCACCTCGAACTGGGTGACGCCCGGGACCGCGCCAGCGCGCTGTACGACCAACTCCTCGCCGCCTCGCCCGCCGACCCGCACCTGATCAAGGCGCTCCAGGCCGCGAACCTGTGGGAGTACGGCCACGAGCCCGAGGCCCGCGCCCTCATCCAGGGGATCCGCGCGGCAGCTCCCGCGGACCCGGCCCCCTGGGAGGTCATCGCGGAAGCCCTCGAGGCGCACGACGAGTTGACCACCTCGGAGGAGTGCTTCACCCAGGCGGCCACCCTCCTCATCACGGAGAGCGCGCCCCTCACCCCCGCCACCACGGCCCTCCTGACGGGCCGTCACCGGGTCCGCCGCCTCCTCGGACTCCCGCACGACGACTGGGACATGGTCGCCGACACCCGCCACATCGGCCCGATCCCGCTGGACGAGCTCCACGACCCCAAGCGCATCTGGGCCCTCGGCTCCGACGACCCGGCCGAGCTCCGCGCGGAGATCGCCCGACTCCGCGCCGAACTGGGCGACCGCCGCGCCGCGCTCTCCCGCCCGTTCCCGGTGGCCATCCTCCACTGGCCCCAGCGCGAGCTCGCGGAACTCCTCACCTCGTACCCCACCCTCACGGGGGAATACCCCTCGCACGAGGCGCACCTCGCGCAGATCGAGGCGGCCCTGCGCGCCCTGGCGGCCTCGGGCACGACGAACCTCGGCATCGTGACGGCGAGCGTCCCGTCGTACGAGGCCTTCGCGGCATCCGAGAAGACCTCCCCGGCTTCCCCGTCACTCCTCCCGGAATACGCGACGACCCTGGCGGCCCGCGGCAAAGCCACCCCCTGGCCCCCCACCCCCACGTCCCCCTGCTGGTGCACCTCGGGCAAGCCGTACGCGGAGTGCCACGGCTCCAACGACTGACCAAAATCGGCCATCATATGACCGAGAAGGAATCTCCTGTGGCCTCACCCTGCCTTATTCCAGCGGGTGTTGTCAGTCGCCCTTGATACAACCGAGGCGGCGATGATCAACCCATGAGGAGCTTCCGTGACGTCTGGTGCCCAACCGAATCCTCGGAAGCCTGTTGCCGGACTTCACGAGACGCTGATCACCAGCGCCCTCGAGGAACAGCTCAAGGAGCTCATCGCAACGGGATCCGTCGTCATAGACGGCCAGGTCAGTAACGAGTCCTCGCAGCAGGTACTGACCCGACACATTGCTCACGCCGTCGGGCACATGTTGAAGAAGCTGGCGCCCGGAGATCAGGTCCACGCCGCTAACAAGATTCTCGACTCCCTGAGTGCCTTCGACGGTGCTCCCGAGTGGGTGGGTCCCATTGCCGAGGGGCCGCGCCAGCTGCTTGCCGTCGCTGGCCCGGCGGCATCGGAAGCGGCCTACTCCATTCGGCCTTCGACTCCGCTCTCGGAGACCGCACTCATCACCAACTCCCCGGAAGATCCGAGCCTCGGCTCCGAGCTGCGGGCCGAGTTGGCTACGGCCGACCGTATCGACCTGCTGTGCGCCTTCGTGAAATGGACTGGCCTCCGTGTACTGGAGCAGCCGCTACGGGCAGCCGCTGCCCGTGGTGTACCCATACGCGTCATCACCACGACCTACATCGGCGCCACCGAGCGTCCCGCCCTGGATCGCCTCGTGCGCGAGTTCAACGCAGAAGTGAAGGTGAACTACGAACTGCGTTCGACTCGCCTCCATGCCAAGGCGTGGCTCTTCCGCCGAGACTCGCACTTCGACACCGCCTACGTTGGTAGTTCGAACCTTTCCAAGGCAGCGCTCCTCGATGGGCTTGAGTGGAATGTCCGGCTGTCCGGCGTCGCCACCCCGGACGTGCTGAGGAAGTTCGAAGCAACCTTTGACTCGTACTGGAGCGAGCGAGCTTTCGAGTCGTACGACCCCGACCGGGACGCCCAGCGGTTGGATGACGCGCTCAAGATCGCAGGGAGCTCCAGCATCGCCAATGCCGCCCGGGTCATCAGCCTGTCCGGCCTGGAGGTACGCCCCTACCCACACCAGCGCGACATGCTAGAGCGCATCGAGGTCGAGCGTACGGTGCACGGCCGGCACCGAAACCTCCTGGTGGCCGCCACCGGAACCGGCAAGACCGTCATGGCCGCACTCGACTTCAAACAGCTACAGCAGAGACTGGGCCGCAAGCTGCGCCTGCTGTTCGTCGCCCATCGCAAGGAAATCCTCGAGCAGTCCTTGCGCACGTACCAGGACGTACTCGTCGATGCGAACTTCGGCGAGCTGCTCGTCGGCGGCAAGATCCCCACCCGGTGGGAGAACGTCTTCGCAAGCGTCCAGTCCCTGGGCTCCCCGGCCCTGGACCGACTCCCAGCAGATCATTTCGATGTCATCGTCATCGATGAATGCCATCACGGCACCTCCCCCACCTACCGCCAGATCACGGCCCGCTTCACACCGAAGGAACTCCTGGGGCTGACGGCCACACCTGAGCGCATGGACGGTGTGACCATCCAGGACGAGTTCTTCGACGGAAGAATCGCCGCCGAGATGCGCCTGTGGGAGGCCCTGGAGAATGATCTCCTCTGCCCCTTCCACTACTTCGGCATCACTGACAACACCGATATGAGCGCCGTGGCCTGGAAGCGTGGAGCCTACGACTCCGGGGCCCTCAGCAACGTCTTCACTGGCAACGAGGCCCGGGCACGCCTGGTCATCCGCGCCCTCCAGGAGAAGCACAGCAACCCCCAAAGCATGCGCGCCCTCGGCTTCTGTGTCTCCGTAGCCCATGCGCATTTCATGGCTGACTTCTTCAACCGTGCAGGCTTCAGCGCCGCCGCCCTGTCCGGCGAAACCCCACCGGAAGAGCGCAGGGCGGCACTCGATGCTCTCAAGGCAGGGGAGCTCAATGTCATCTTCTCCGTCGACCTCTTCAACGAGGGCCTCGATGTCCCCGACGTCGACACGCTGCTTCTCCTACGGCCCACCTCTAGCGCCACTGTATTTCTCCAGCAACTGGGTCGCGGATTGCGCCGGAGTGATAACAAGCCAGTCCTGACCGTCCTCGACTTCATCGGGCAGCATCGCAAGGAGTTCCGTTTCGAGGAACCGTTCCGCGCGCTGACCAACCTGACGCGCAATCGACTGCTCCACAGCATCGAGCACGACTTCCCACAGCTGCCCTCTGGCTGCCAGATCATCCTTGAGGCGAAGGCCAAGGAACTGATCATCGAGAACATTCGCAGCCAGATCAATGTCAACGTCACGCAGCTCGCCCGCGAAGTCGCGGCTTATGCCGAACCGAAGCTCTCTGCATACCTCAAGGAGAGCGGTCGCGATATCAAGGAGCTGTACCGGGGCAACGGGAACTCATGGACCGGTCTGCTGCGACGAGCCAAGTTGCTCACCACCCCGGTCCCCGAGGGCGAGGAGGCACTGCTGAAGCGCGTCTCGGCGTTCCTGCACGTGGACGACCCGGCACGAGTCAGCGCCTACACCGCTCTACTCCAGGAGGACGCGCCCGCCTACGCGGCACTGGACGCGCGCTGGCAGGCCTACGCACGCATGCTCTTCTTCTCTCTCTGGCCGCTGGGGGGCGGATTCTCCGGGTACCAAGAGGGCTTTGATGCGCTTCGGCAGCAGCACGCCTTCCGCGACGAGCTCCGCCAGGTCCTCGCCCATGACTTGGAGCTGGCCGATCACGTCCCCGTTCCCCTCTCGGGCGATCACGCGGCCCTTCCCCTGACCGTTCATGCGTCGTATAGCCGGGAGGAGATCCTCCCAGCCCTCGGCCAAGCTGCGCTCGGCGGCTTCCTGCCCGGACATTTCCGGGAAGGCGTGAGGTGGTGCGATTCCATCCAGACTGACGCGCTGTTCATCACCCTGGAGAAGGACGAGAAGGACTTCTCGCCCCAGACCCGCTACAAGGACTATGCGATGAACGAGTCCCAATTCCACTGGGAATCGCAGAACCAGACATCGGAAACCTCGCCGACCGGAGTCCGGTACCAGAACCACGCCGGGAACGGTTCTCACGTACTGCTCTTCGTCCGCCGCTTCAAGAAAACAGACATAGGCGGGCCGCAGGCCTGGATGCTGCTCGGGCCCGCCAAGTATGTCCGCCATAAGGGCAGCAATCCGATGGGGATTGAATGGAAGCTGCATCACGAAATCCCCGCCGACGTCTGGTCGTACTCCACGATCGCCAGCTAAGGGCTGTCCCGCAATCCCCGGCGGGCGCACGACGCCGGCTACGGCACCTCGCTGCGTTGTCGGGACGCCCGAATACGCCCAGTATGCGGGCGACCCTCCGCCTTGCGATGCACCGCATCCGACGCCGCGCGCTGATCCACCGCGGATTACGGGACAGCCCTTAGCCGGCCCCCTTCACGGCACGCGCATCACCCCACCCCGGGGAACAGCGGGAGCTGTTGGTGGCCGCGGGCCACGGCCCTGGGTGGGGTGCGGCGGGATGTCGTGAGCGTGAGGAGGGTGCGCAGGGCTGTGATGACCTGGGGGTGGGGGTGTCGCGGATCATCGACGGGGTCGCGCTGACCACCAGGATGCCGTGGGACTCCAGGCGCAGGCGGCGCAGGAGGGTGGCGTGCCAGGCGTCGCGCGTGTAGTGGTACTCCACCGAGTCGATCTCCAGGGCCACCCCCTCGTCCGGCCAGTACGCGTCTGGGCTGGCCAGGAACGTGCCGTCCGGGGTGTGCAGGCGGGCGTTCCACAGCGGGGTCGGGAGGTCCGTCGCCGTGAGGGTGTCCCGGGCCAGGGCCTCGGCGATCGAGCGGACCCCGGCGACGAGCTCCGACGCGGCGGCGCGGATCGCCGGGCGGGTGAGGAGGCGGGCCGCACGGAGCTCGGCGTGCAGGTCCTGCGGGTGGCACCAGCCAGCCTGGACGACATGGGCCAGGGTCGAGCGGATCCGCGCCGGATCCCCTGCCCGGGAGGCGAAGTCGGCCGCCGCGCGCACCGGGCGGGTGCTCGGGATGCCGGAGACCGCGATGGTGCGCGGCCAGCGGGCGGTGGCCAGCGGGCGGACCTCCGGGGTGCCGGTGAGCCGGCGCGGGGCCCGGACCAGGACGTCGGCCGGGGTGTACGGGACGTCGCGGATGCCGAGGAGGGCCAGGGCGGCGCCGCCCGTGAGGACGGCCGTGTCTCCCGACAGCGGGTCCGCGGCGGGCTCGGCGGCGTACAGGACGGCGGCGAGGGCGCGTTGGCGGTGGTCCGGGGGCCCGGTCTGCAGGAGGTAGACCCGGGGCAGTAAGCGCTGCCAGGGCCCGCCCGGGCGGGTGCGGGAGGTGATGGTGCCGTCCGGGATCCCGGACGAGGCGAGTTGGTGGCGGGTGGCCAGGTTGAGTTGTCTGCGCAGCAGCGGCTTCGGTGTGATCATGCCGCGGGTATGCCCGGCGTGATCGGCGGGACACCTCCGCGGGACACCCCCTAGCGGCCCGGGTGGTCCGGGGAGAGGAAGACGATCACGCCCGTCTGCGTGCCCGGCCGGGCGATGACCTCGTGCCAGCCCAGGCGCCGGTACGTGGCCACCGTGTCTGTCGCCAGGCGGGAGGTCAGCAGCCAGGCCCGCCGGTCCGGGGCGTCGGCGGTGATCTCGGTGAGCAGGGCCCGGCCGGTGCCGTGGCCGCGCGCGTAGGGGCGTACGGCGAGCTCGTCTATCTCCAGCGCGCCCGTCAGGAGTTCCCGCACCCGCTTCGGGCCGAGCTGCGCCGCGACTTGGGCGTACCCGCGGTCCTTGGGGAAGGCCGCCGGGGTGAGCCAGCCCGTGGCGAAGCCGTCGATGCCGGCCGCGGACTGGGCGAGAGCCGTACGGAAGCCGCGGCGCCGGGCGTCGGCCTGGAGGCGGACCGCGAACTGACGAATGGTTTCTTCGCCCTCGTTCCACGGCGGGGCGGAGAAGACGTCGGCATAGGCGTCGACCAGTTCGTCCGCGAGGTCGAGGACGGCCTGTCCGTAGCAGATCACGATGTCCGAGCTCCTCTTTTTCCCGTTTGGGATGGGAGAGTCAATTTATGCCGGTCCGGTTCCTGCAGCGCGTATCGCACGGATCCGGCGAGTGTGCGACAAATCCCTCCCCATGCTCCGTGTCGGGGGGACCCGCGGCGCGTTGAGCAGCCCGTGGACAGACTGCTTCGGGCGGCCGGCCGGTGCGTGCTCGCCTTCCTTCTCGTCCTGGGCGTGGTGGCGCTGCTGCCGCGCGCCGTGCAGGACGCCGTACCGGACGGCGTGATCGGCGGGGCCGTGCTCGTCCTGGGGGCGCTGGGCGCCCGCCGGGTGGTCAAGCCCCCGCGTTAGCCTCGTAGTACTCGCAGTAGTAGTACGAGCGAGATCAGCCAGATCAGACGACTTGAGGAGTTGGGCATGGCGCGCGTACCGAGTTCCGCAGTGGCGGCCGCCGGACTGGTCGGCGGGTACGCCGTCGCCCGGTGGACGAAGAAGCGCCCGCTGGGCGGTGTCGTGCTCGGGGCCGCCGGTCTGGCCGCCGGGCGGGAATGGCACCGGCGCGGCGGCGCCCCCGCGGCGGCAGGGCTCGGGGCGCTGTACCTCGCCGGCTTCGCGGGCGCGCACCCGCTGGCCAAGAAGGTCGGGGCGTGGCCCGCCGTCCTCGGGGCCGCCACCGTCGTGGCGGCCGCGTCCTGGGCCGTCGCCGACCGCGGCTGAACCGTGCCGGGGCGGCCCGGCCACGGCGCGGCCACGGCGCGGCCACGGCGCGGCCACGGCGCGGCCACGGCGCACCGGCCTGCGCGCAGGCCTGCGCGCCGAGCCCGCGTGCGGCCGGACCGGCCCGCGCGGCGATTCGGCTTACGCGCCGGACCGGCCTACGCGCCGATCCGCTTACGCGCCGGACCGGCCTACGCGCCGGACCGGCCTACGCGCCGAACGCCTGCGACACCACGTAGATCAGCAGCCCGGCCAGGGCGCCGACCACCGTGCCGTTGATGCGGATGAACTGCAGGTCCCGGCCGATGTGGGCCTCGATCTTCCGCGACGTGTGCTCGGCGTCCCACCCGGCCACGGTGTCCGTGATCAGCGAGGTGATCTCGGCCCGGTAGTTGGTCACCACATACACCACCGCGCCCTCGATCCAGCCCTCCACCTTGTCCTGGAGCCGGCCGTCCGTGGCCAGCCGCGCCCCCAGCGACAGCAGCGAGGACCGGAGCCGCAGCCGCAGCTCGCTCCGCTCGTCCTCCGCCGCCGAGATGATCATCGACCGGATCGCGGTCCAGGCGGAGGCGATCACCTCCTGGACCTCCCCGCGCTGCAGGATCTCGGACTTCAGGCGCTCCACCCGGGCCCGGGTTTCCGTGTCCGACTGCAGGTCGGCCGCGAAGTCCGTCAGGAACCGGTCCACCGCCCCGCGCGCCGGGTGCTCCGGCATGTCCCGCATCTCCGTCAGGAAGCGGAGCAGCTCCTTGTACACGCGCTCGCCGACCTTGCGGTCCACGAACCGCGGGGTCCAGCCGGGCGCGCCGCCCTGGACCGCGCCCATCACCGACTCCCCGTGCGTCACCAGCCAGTCGTGGGCCTTGCCGCAGACGAGGTCGACGACGCGGCGGTGCCCGCCGTCCGCGACGACCTTCTCCAGGGTCTTGCCGATCCCGGGCGCGATCTCGGCGCTCTCGGCCCGCCGGGTGATGGCCTCCCCCACGACGGCCTGCACATCGGAATCGCGCAGTACGGTCAGGGCTCCGCGCAGCGCGGTGGCCAGCTCGGCCGTGACCCGGTCGGCGTGCGCGGGCTCGGCCAGCCAGGATCCGAGCCGGGCGCCGATGCCGAGGGCGTGGAGGCGGGTGCGGACCACGTCCGGGGAGAGGAAATTCTCGCCGACGAACTCCCCGAGGGAGACACCGAGCTGGTCCTTCTTGGTCGGGATGATCGCGGTGTGCGGGATGGGCAGGCCGAGCGGGTGCCGGAACAGCGCGGTGACGGCGAACCAGTCGGCGAGCGCGCCGACCATGCCGGCCTCGGCGGCGGCCCGGACGTAGCCGGCCCAGCCGGCGCCGGAGTGCTCCGCCCAGGTGGTCAGTACGTAGACCAGCGCGACCAGGACCAGCAGGCCGGTCGCGGTGGTCTTCATGCGGCGGACGCCGCGGCGGCGCTCCTCGTCGGCCTCGCTGAACGCGAAGCCGCCGGTGCCTGCGCCTGCGCCTGCGCCTGTGCCTGTGCCTGTGCCTGTGCCAGTGCCAGTGGCGGTGGTGCGGTTGTCCACGTGCTCCTACCTTCCCCCGGGCGCCGGTTTTGTCTGCATAGCATCCGACTCCCCGGAAGCCCGAGGAGTTCCCGGCACGCCGATTCGCCGGCCGCCGAGGAGTACGAAGACCCGGGCCCGGCGGCCCGGACCGCCCGACCACGCTCGGCCGGGCCCCGCGCACCGGCCGAGGGCTTCGGCCGAGCCCCGGCCGGGGGTCGCGCAGTGCCCGGCCGTGGCTCCGTGCCGGCTCCGGCCCGGCCGCGAGACCGACGGTGATCGCCGCCCGGGACCTGCCGCGCCCGGAGGCCGCAGCGGGCCGGCCGGCCCCGGCCCCACGGCCTGGTCAAGCTCCGGCCGAACCGCGGACACCGGCCGGGGCTCCGGACGGGGCTCCCGCCGGGGCTCCGGCCAGGGCACCCGCCGGGGCTCCGGACGGGGCTCCGGCCAGAGCTCCCGCCGGGGCTCCGGCCAGGGATCCCGCCGGGGCTCCCGCCGGGGCTCCGGCCGGGCCCGGCGGGCCGGGCGGTCCCGGCGGCCAGGCCGTCGAGCTCGGCCGGGGGGCGTGCAGGGCCCGGACGGGGCTTCGTGCCGGCTCCAGCCCGCCATGGCACCCGCCCCGCTACAGCTCCTTGCGGAGGTTCGGGCCGCCGTTGAGGGGTTTGCGGGTCTTCGGGGGTTTGATCTTGACCTCGATGCCGCCCCAGAAGGCGAAGCCCGTCACGACCACCCGCGGGGCGCCCGGTGCGACCGGGCCCGGGGTGTCGCGCTGGTCGAAGGCGCCCATGAAGCCGAAGCCCCGGACGTCGACGTCCACGCCCGGCGGGACGGTGATCTGGATCCCGCCCATGATCGCGACGCAGTTGATGACCACCTCCCGCTCCGCGAAGTTCGCCTCGCGCAGGTCGAGCTCGCCGCCGCCCCAGAACGCCACCGCGTCCAGGCGGGCGGGCACCGTCCAGTTGCCCTTGCGCTGGAACGACGACATGACCGCGACGGCCGGCGATGCTGCCGCGGGCAGGCCGTCACCCCCGACCCTGGACGGCCACGAACGGTCCGCCGGGGTCACGGCGGGCCCCGGGGCCGACGCCGCAACCGCCATCGGGGCCCCGCCCGGCGCCGGCAAGTCGCGGGTCAGCGGTTCCAGTTCCGCGTACGTCTTCGACGTGTACGCGGCCTCCAGCCGCTCCTCGAACTCCTCCATGTCGATCCGGCCCTCGGCGACGGCGTCCCGCAGACGCTCCGCCACCCGCTCGCGGTCGGCATCCGACGCCCTCAGCTCCGGCAACGGCTTCTCCGGCCGCTCGTCAGTCATGGGGAACAGACTATGCAGCCACGCAAGGGAGTTGTATGGCCCCAGCCCCGGCCCGGACCCCAGCTCATCCCTGATCTATCCCTGGTCCCGGGCCCTGGTCCCGAGCCCTGATCCCAGACCCTGGTCCCGGGCCGTGGTTCCGAGCCGTGGTCCCGAGCTCTGCTCCCAGGCTCTGGTTCCGAGCCGTGGTCCCGAGCCCTGATCCCAGACCCTGATCCCGAGCCCCGGTCCCAGGCCGTGGTTCCGGGCCCTGATCCCGAGCCCTGATCCCGAGCCGTGGTCCCGAGCCCTGGCCCGGCCTCGGTCCCCGACCCTAGCCAGGCCCTGGCCCTGGCCCTGGCCCTGGCCCGCTCATGACACCCCGGGCCCCGGACCAGGCCCAGCCCCGCACCGCCCCGGCCCCGGGCCCGCCTCAGCCCCGCCCCGCGTACATCCGCGCGATCACGTCCTCGATGTCCGGCTCCCGCACCGACAGGTCCAGCAGCGGATACCGTGCCGCCACCTCCGCCACCAGCGGCGCCGCCGAGGCCCCCGCCGGGAACGCCAGCCACTGCCGCGGCCCGTCCACCTTCACCACCCGCGCCCCCGCCACGCTGATCTCCGGAAGCTCCCGCTCCAGGTCCACCACCAGCGTCCGCTCGCTCTCCCCCATCGAGTGCAGACCGCCCAGCGCCCCGTCGTACATCAGCCGCCCGTGGTCGATCACCATCACCCGCTCGCACAGCTGCTCGATGTCCTGCAGGTCATGGGTCGTGAGCAGCACGGTCGTGCCGAGCTCCGCGTTCAGCTGCCGCAGGAAGCCCCGTACCCTCGCCTTGCTCACCACGTCGAGCCCGATCGTCGGCTCGTCCAGGTACAGCACGTCCGGATCGTGCAGCAGCGCCGCCGCGATGTCCCCGCGCATCCGCTGGCCCAGCGACAGCTGCCGTACCGGTACGTCGAGCAGCTCGGCCAGGTCGAGGCGGTCCACGCAGCGCTCCAGGTTCTCCTTGAACCTCGCCTCCGGGATCCGGTACATCCGCCGCATCAGCCCGTACGAGTCCTTCAGCGGCAGGTCCCACCACAGCGTGGTCCGCTGCCCGAACACCACCCCGATCCGGTGCGCCAGCCGCATCCGCTCCCGCGCCGGGTCGATGCCCGCGACCCGCAGCCGGCCGCCGCTCGGGGTGAGGATGCCGGTCAGCATCTTGATCGTGGTCGACTTCCCGGCGCCGTTGGGCCCGATGTAGCCGACCACCTCCCCCCGCGCCACCTCGAAGCTGATCCCGTCCACGGCTCTGACCTGCCGTTTCTCCCGGCGCATCGGGCTCACCCGGCGCCGTACGTCGAAGACCTTCTCGACCTCGTCCAGCTCGATCAGCACATCCGTGCCCGCCACCACTCAGCTCCCTGTGCTCCGGTACGAACGAAGACCCGCGCGCCACGCCAGCGACGCGGGCAGAAACACCACGAAGGCCACCAGCGGGCTCAGGAACGCCACCCACCCCGGCAGCCCCAGCGGGTCGGGCCGCCCCAGTACGTAGAGGGCGGGCAGCCAGTTGACGAAGGCCAGCGGCACGATGAACGTGACCCCGCGCAGCAGGTCCTTCGCGAACACCGTCGGCGGGTACTGGAGCATCGTGTTGCCGCCGTACGTGAAGGAGTTCTGCACCTCCGCCGCGTCCCCGGCGACGAACTGGAACGCCGCCCCGGCCACCATCACCGCCCCGAAGATCGCTGCCCCGGCCACGATCATCACGGGTACCAGGAGCACCTTCCCGGCGGTCCAGTCCACGTCCAGCGCCGAGACCGCCCAGACCAGCACCGCCAGGCCCTGCCCGGTCCGCCCCACCCGGCGCAGCGCGAAGCGGTCCGCCGCGACCTGCGCGAGCACCGGGACCGGGCGCACCAGCATGGTGTCGAGCGAGCCGTCGCGGATCCGGACGCCGATCCGGTCCGTATTGCCGAGGAGCAGGTCCGCGAGCCCCAGGGAGGCCGAGGAGGAGCCGTACAGCAGGGCGATCTCGGGCAGCGTGAAGCCGCCGAGCACGTCCACGTGCGAGAACATGATCCAGATCGCGACGAAGTCGAGGAGCTGGATCGCCGCGTTCCCGAAGGCGGACAGGAAGAACGACGTCCGGTACGTCATCGTCGACCGGACCCACATCGCCACGATCAGCCCGTAGCCGCGCAGCCCCTCCGCCGCGCGGTTCCGCTTCGGCACGTCGAGCGGCAGGGCGCGCCACCGCGGCGCTGAACCCGCCGCACCCACCGCCCCCACCACGTCCGCCGCCTCAGCCGCTCCCACCGCCGCCACCGCATCCGGCGCCTCAGCCACCCTGGACCACCACCTTCCGCGTAGCCGCCGACTGCAACAGCCGCCCCAGGCCCAGCAGTACGAGCGCCCAGCCCGCCTGGAAGCCCAGCGCCCGCACCGCACCCCCGGCGCCGGCGTGCTCGCCCAGCAGCACGTCCAGCGGCACCTGGAGCATCGCCGCCCACGGCAGGACGCGGACGAACTCGCCGAAGCCGCCCGGGAACACCGTCAGCGGCAGCAGCATCCCGGAGAAGAAGATCGTGACGACGACGGCCATCATGTTGATCCCGGCCCCGTCCATCAGCCAGAACGCGGCCAGCCCCAGCAGGTACCGGATCCCGAAGCTGACGAGCAGCGCGAGGAGTACGGACGCCAGGAACAGCAGCCAGCGCACCGGGTCGGCGGGCAACGCCA
This sequence comes from Streptomyces sp. NPDC050448, assembly GCF_040655295.1. Classification (NCBI taxonomy): domain Bacteria; kingdom Bacillati; phylum Actinomycetota; class Actinomycetes; order Kitasatosporales; family Streptomycetaceae; genus Streptomyces; species Streptomyces sp. NPDC050448. The sequence continues at coordinate 327,451 of NZ_JBFAJR010000005.1, forward strand.
GTTGGAACGCCAGCGCCCCCGCGAGCAACGGCACCACCCCGCGCCCGAGCAACTGGAAGCCCGCGCGCCCCAGATCGGCCGCGAGCCACCACATCTGGAGATCGGCCGGCCGGTACAGGTCGACGGCGATGTCACCCGTACGGATGCGCTCCTGCATCTCGTCCTGGAAGCCGCCGCCGATGAACGCGCCCGCGGCGAGCAGCGACTGGCTCACCCAGACGAAGGTCAGTGCCTGCGCCTGGTCGTAGCCGCCCAGTCCGGGCCGCTCGTCCCACAACGCGACGTACGTGTACGCGAGGATGAAGCCGAAGACGGTGTTGGTGAACACCCCTGCCGCCGTCGCCGTCCCGTACGTGGCGTAGCGCCGGAACCCGCCGGCCGCGACGGCCGGATAGAGCCACACTCTGCGAGCCGTTCCCTGGCGCACCGTATCCCTCCGTTTTCCCCGGTCGTTCCTAGGTCGGCCAAAGCGCGCGAGCTTAGTGCGGAGGGGCGATCCACGCGACCGGTTTACGCCCGTCCAGCGCGGAACGGGCGGTCATCGGGTAGACAGCACGGAGCACAGATGTGGATATTTCGTACGGCGTCGAGGAGTCCTGGCGATGAGCGACCAGTCACCACCACCGGGCTGGAGCCCTCGTGACCCGGACACCCCCGCAGAACCTCCCGCGCAGCCGCCGGCCGCACCCCGCAGCAACAAGGGCGACACGGGCAACAAGAACGGGAGGAACGGGAGGGGCGGGAAGAACGGGAAGAGCGAGAGGCAGGCACACGCAGCCGCCAAGAAGGCCGAGCGGAAACGGAAGCGGACCGGCTGGCGCCGCTTCGTCCCCACCTGGCGCATGGTCCTCGGCGTGGTCCTGCTGATCGCCCTGCTGATCGTCGGCGCCCTCGTCGCCGGCTACCTCCTGGTCGACATCCCGCCCGCCAACTCCGCCGCGACCGCCCAGTCCAACGTCTACCTCTACGCCGACGGCTCCCAGCTCGCCCGCGACGGCGAGGTCAACCGCGTCAACGTCCCGCTCTCGCAGATCCCCCGCACGGTCCAGGAATCCGTACTGGCCGCCGAGGACCGGGACTTCTACTCCGAACGGGCGGTCGACCCCAAGGCGATGCTCCGCGCCGCCTGGAACACGGCGACCGGCAAGGGCACCCAGTCCGGCTCGACCATCACCCAGCAGTACGTCAAGAACTACTACCTGGGCCAGGAACAGACGATCAAGCGCAAGGTCAAGGAGTTCTTCATCGCGATCAAACTCGGCCGCGAGAAATCGAAGGACTACATCCTCGAGGGCTACCTCAACACCAGCTACTTCGGCCGCAACGCCTACGGCATCCAGGCCGCCGCCCAGGCCTACTACGGCAAGGACATCGGCAAACTCACCACCGCCGAGGGCGCGTACCTCGCCACCCTCCTCAACTCCCCCAGCGCCTTCGACGTCGTCGCCCACCCCCAGAGCCGCGACCGCGCAGTCGCCCGCTGGAACTACGTACTCGACGGCATGGTCAAGAAGCAGTGGCTGCCGGCGGCCGAGCGGACCACGACACGGTTCCCCGAACCCGGCAAGGTCCGCCCGGCCGCCGGCCTCTCCGGCCAGCGCGGCTACCTCGTCGAAGCCGTCAAGGACTACATCGTCGAGCACAAGATCCTCGACGAGAAGACCCTCGCCGAGGGCGGCTACCGCATCACCACCACCATCGACAGACGCCGCGAGAACGCCTTCGTCGACGCCGTCGACGAGAAGATGGCGAGCAAGCTCGACCCCGAGACGAACAAGGCGGACCGCTTCGTACGGGCCGGCGGGGTCTCCATCGACCCCGCCACCGGCAAGGTCGTCGCCATGTACGGCGGCTTCGACTACACCAAGCAGTACGTCAACAACGCGACCCGGCACGACTACCAGGTAGCCTCCACCTTCAAGCCGTTCGTGTTCGCCTCCGCCGTCGAGAACGACTCCCGCACCCAGGACGGCCGCCTGATCACCCCCAACACCCTCTACAACGGCGACAACAAGCGCCGCGTGGTCGGCAGCCGGACCCCCTACGCCCCCGAGAACGAGGGCCAGCTGTCGTACGGGAACATCACCGTCACCACCGCCACCGACCTCTCCGTCAACACGGTCTTCGCCCAGATGGTCGTCGACGTCGGCACCGTCAAGGTCAAGAAGACCGCCATCGACCTCGGCATCCCCGAGGGCACCCCGAACTTCGTCGCGAGCCCCGCGATGGCCCTCGGCACCATGCAGGCCAGCGTCCTGGACATGACCCAGGCCTACGCGACCCTCGCCGACCACGGCCGCTACACCCCGTACACCCTCCTCGAGAAGATCACCAAGGGCAGCGACAGCATCCGCCTGCCCGACCGCACCCCGAAACAGGCCGTCAGCCGCGAAGCCGCCGACACCACCACGTCCATGCTGGTCAGCGTCGTCGACAACGGCACCGGCACGGCCGCCCTCGCCGCCGGGCACCCGGCCGCCGGAAAGACGGGCACAGCCGAACTGGACCGCTCCGCCTGGTTCGCGGCGTACACCCCGGACCTGGTCACGGTCGTCTCGATGATGGGCCAGGACCCCGACACGGGCTCCCTGGAATCCCTGTACGGGGCGCTCGGCGAAGCCCGGATCGGGGGCGGCGGCTACCCGGCCCGGATCTGGGCGCAGTACACGAAGACGGCCCTGGAGGGCAGCGACCCCCTGGACTTCGACCTCGAACTCCAGCCGGGCGCGGCCCCGTCCCCGCCGCCGTTCATCCCGAGCACCCCGGAGCCGACGCCGGACGCGAGCGCCCCGGAACCCCCGGCACCGCCGAGGCGGCCGAACCGCCCGAACCGGCCGACGCCGCCGAACGGCGGCCAGGACCAGGGCGGCCGGAACCAGGGGCAGAACACCGGGGGCCAGACCACGGAGGGCGACACCACGGGAGGCCAGAGCGACGAGGGCACCACCACCGGGACGACCACCACCGGGACGACCACGGGCACCACGGCCGGCACCACGGCCGGCACCCTGGGCGGCGTCATCGGCGGCCGCCCGCGCAGCCGCCCCCCGTCGCAATACCTGGAATAGCGGGAGCCCGTAAGGGGAGATCAGTGACCCGAGGTCGCCTTCAGCCCCACCACGGCGACCAGCAGCAGGCAGATGAAGAAGATCCGGGCGGCGGTGACGGGCTCACCCAGCACCGCCATACCCAGCACCGCGGCCCCGGCCGCACCGATGCCCACCCATACGCCGTACGCGGTACCGATGGGCAGGGTCTTGGCGGCGTACGAGAGCAGCACCATGCTGGCGACGATCCCGGCACCGGTGAACACACTGGGCCACAGCCGGGTGAAGCCCTCCGTGAACTTCATACCGATCGACCAGCCGACCTCGAGCAGACCGGCGACGAGAAGCAGGACCCAGGCCATGACAGGCACCTCCGGCAACGAGAGCGAACGGGGTGCGTCGTCTTGTCGTCCAGCCACGGCCACCCGGTACGGCGCGTCTCGTCGGGGTTCCCCGCCACCGTAGCAAAGCCCACGACAAAGGCCGGTGACGCCCGTCACCGGCCCCTTCCCCTACGGGGGACGATCAGAGGGATCTACAGGTACAGCCCGGTGGAGTCCTTGGACCCCTCCAGCCGCTCCGCGGCCACGGCGTGCAGATCCCGCTCGCGCATCAGCACGTACGTCGCACCCCGCACCTCGACCTCGGCCCGGTCCTCAGGGTCGTACAGCACCCGGTCGCCCGGCTCCACACTGCGTACGTTCTGCCCGACCGCGACCACCTCGGCCCAGGCCAGCCGCTTGCCCACGGCAGCGGTCGCCGGAATCAGGATGCCGCCGCCCGAACGCCGCTCGCCCTCCGGCAAGTCGGACTTCACGAGCACCCGGTCGTGCAGCATGCGGATGGGCAGCTTGTCGTGGGTGGTGGTGTTGGTGTTGTCGCTCACGTCACGAACCTACCCGTCCGCGCCCGGTCCGCGCGCCGCAGGGTCATCAGCGCTTGCGCCGCGCCGACGCGACGAGCAGACCGATCACACCCGCCGCGACCAGCGCGACGGGCGCGATCCGGTCGAAGCGCGGAGTACCGTCCTCGTAGCGCAGGCCGTCCCGCACATCCGTCAGGAGGCGGTTCACGGCGGCGACGGCACGCCCGGCGGTGTGGTCCACCGTCGAGGCGACCCGGGCCTTCGCGTCCCCGATGATCGTCGTCGGGTGCAGGCGCACGCCGATCTCGTCGAGCGTCTCGGCGAGCTCCTCGCGGCGGCGGACGATGTCCGCCTCGATCTGTGCGGGGGTCCTGGCTTCCGGCACCGCGCTGCCTCCGTCGTCGTCATGGTCGGTCGTGCTCGGTCGTGGGGGGCGTAGCCCACCATGAACAGTCTGTCAGCTTAGTCTCGGACCGTACCGATCCCCTCCCGAGGAGACTGTTGACATGAGTGAGCGACTCCAGCCGGGCGACACCGCCCCCGCCTTCACCCTGCCCGACGCGGACGGCAACGAGGTCTCGCTCGCCGACCACAAGGGCCGCAAGGTGATCGTGTACTTCTACCCCGCGGCGCTGACGCCGGGCTGCACGAAGCAGGCCTGCGACTTCACGGACAACCTGGCGGTGCTGGCCGAGGCCGGCTACGACGTGATCGGCGTCTCCCCGGACAAGCCGGAGAAGCTGGCGAAGTTCCGCGAGAAGGAGCACCTGAAGGTCACCCTGGTCGGCGACCCCGAGAAGAAGGTCCTCGAGTCCTACGGCGCGTTCGGCGAGAAGAAGCTGTACGGCAAGACCGTGACCGGGGTCATCCGCTCCACAGTGATCGTGGACGAGGAGGGCAAGGTCGAGCGCGCCCTCTACAACGTGAAGGCCACGGGCCACGTAGCCAAGATCATCAAGGACCTGGGCATCTAGCCCCGCTCTCCGCCCACGGAGCGGCCCGCACCAACCGGTGCGGGCCGCTCCGTTTATCGGACGTAACCGTCCGCATACCGGTTCGTTAGCCCGTACGAGGCCACGAACGCGCGGCCGGAGCGGAGGGGCAACGATGACGGTGCGGTACACACGAGACCTGCTGGAAGAGGCGGCTCGGGTGACGACGAACTTCAACGATGCGGTGATCTGGTGCGGGGGCACTCCCACACCGGGTTCCAGGCGCTACCTTCGCGCGAAGATGCAGGAGGCGGGCGTCGACTTCTCGCATTTCCCGACGCAATGGGTACGGCACACGGAAGAACGACTGCGCGAGTTGGTCGCGGCCTCGACGTCCGTCAGAGAAGTGGTCTCCCGGCTCGGCATCAGTCAAGTCGGCGGCAACCACACGCACATCAGCCGACGGATAGCGGCGCTGGGCATCGACACCTCGCACTTCACCGCGACGCGGAAGCAGCGCCCAAAGGGATCTCTGGGCCCCGTGCTCACCCTGAGGACGCCCGAAGAGGGCAGGATCCCGGGCGAGCGGCTACGCAGGGCTCTGCTCGGGTCCGGCGTACCGGAGGAATGCGCGGAGTGTGGCGTCGGAGTGGAGTGGAACGGCAAGCCGCTCCGCCACGAAGTCGACCACGTGAACGGCAACTGGTGGGACAACCGGGCGGAGAACCTGCGGCTGATGTGCCCCAACTGTCACGCGGCGACCGATACCTACCGCGGCCGGAACCGGCGGCGCGCGGCATGAAGAGCCCGCGGTACACACGCGACCTGCTCACCCGGAGCGCGCCGGGCGCCACCAGCCTCGTGGCTCTGATGCGCCAACTCGGCGTCCCGCTCGGCAGCGGCCCTCGCGCCTACCTGCGCAATCGGCTGGCCCACTACGGGATCGACACATCACACTTCGTCGACGAGGCGCTTCCCGCCCGAATCCCACAGTCGTACACGAAGGAGCGGCTGGCGGAGGCGGCAGCTCACTCGCACAACATCGCCGGCATGCTGGCCTACATGGGCGTCGCGCCCTACGACAGCGCGTACGGCCACCTTCGGAAGAAACTCGATCGCTTCGGGATCGATACATCGCACTTTACGACGCAGCTGCGCCGCGGAGAGCGGCTCTTCCCACGCGAGGAGATCACCCGCGCCGTCACCGAGTCCCACAGCATGGCCGGAGTGATGCGGTCTCTGGGGCACCACGAGTTCGGCGGAGCGGCCCGCGCGAAGGCGAGACGGAGCATCGAGGAGTACGGGATATCGACGGAACACTTCACAGGGCAGGGCCACACCGCAGGACGCCCGTCACCGACCCGCAGGTCGGCGGAGGACATCCTTCAACGGCTGGAAATCGGCTCAGGCCGCGAGAAGACCGCCGTACTCCGCCGCGCCCTTGATGACCTCGGCGTACCGCACGTCTGCGACGAATGCGGAATCGGCGATACCTGGCGAGGCAAGCGGCTCGTTCTGGAGATCGACCACATCAACGGAGACCGGCTGGACAACCGCCACGACAACCTCCGGTACCTGTGCCCGTCCTGCCACAGCCAGACGGGAACGTTCGCGAAACGATCTCGCCGCACAACACAGGGGCCGGCACAGTAAAGTAGCCGCGATGGGTCCGTACCCCAGCTGGCCAAGAGGGCGCCGGTTTAGGTCCGGTGTGTCGTGGGTTCGAGTCCCACCGGGCCCACTCCACGGAGGCTCCGTGCGCGAGTACCGCGTACGGGGCCTCCGTCGTACTCGGGGTCAGCCGAGGAGGGCGCGGATGAAGGGGACCAGGGCGCGGAAGGCCTGGCCGCGGTGGGAGATGGCGTTCTTCTCCGCCGGGGTGAGTTCCGCGCAGGTACGGGTGTCGCCCTTCGGCTGGAGGATCGGGTCGTAGCCGAAGCCGCCCGTGCCCGCCGGGGTGTGGCGGAGGGTGCCGAGGAGGCGGCCCTCCACGACGCGTTCGGTGCCGTCCGGGAGGGCCAGGGCCGCCGCGCACGCGAAGTGGGCTCCGCGGTGTTCGTCGGCGATGTCCCCGAGCTGGGCCAGCAGCAGGTCCAGGTTCGCCTTGTCGTCGCCGTGCGTGCCCGCCCACCGCGCCGAGAAGATGCCGGGGGCGCCGTTCAGGACGTCCACGCAGAGGCCGGAGTCGTCGGCGATCGCCGGCAGGCCGGTGGCGCGGGCCAGGGCGTGGGCCTTGAGGAGGGCGTTCTCGGCGAAGGTGACGCCGGTTTCCTTGACGTCCGGGATCTGCGGGTACGCGTCCGCGCCGACCAGCTCGTGCGGCAGGCCGGCGTCGGACAGGATGGCGTGGAGCTCGGCGACTTTGCCCGCGTTGCGGGTGGCGAGGATCAGGCGGCTGGTCATGGCGCCCATTATTCCGCGTCCATGATTCCGGTGGCCGGGAGCCGGTCAGCCCGGCGTGCACACCTTCGACAGTTCCTTCGCCGCGTCGGCGACGGGCTGGATGTCCGGGTTGGGGTTGCCGTTCTCGATGGCCGTGCGGACGTTCTTGACCGCCGTGGCCATGGAGGAGACGGCCTTGCCGAGGTCGGCGTTGTCCGTCTGGTCGCCGACCTTCTTGAGGTTCGCCTCGATCTGGTTCAGCGCGTTCTGGGCGTCCTGCGGGCTGTTGCCCGCCTGGGAGACCGCCTGCTGGAGGTCGCCCACGCCGTCCGTGATGGCCACCGCCGTGTTCGCGCAGTCCATCGCCGTCGAGATCGCGTCACAGGACGTCAGCGCCGGGACGGCCAGAGCCGCTGCCAGGACGACCGCCGCTATGCGGTGCTTCGGGTTCATGGTTCGGGTCTCCCAAGGACGAGAAGGACGGAAAGGACGGGAAGGACGAGTAGGACGGTGGATGCGAGGACGGGCGCACGGCTTTGACACCGTGCGCCCGTAACCAGTGGGACGCAGGAGCGCCCTCTGCGGTTCTGGTTGCGCCTAGGGGTGTCCGGCGGATCAGGGCCGGATAGCCCGGGTCGTCTGGTGCCGTGGATTGCAAGGCGGAGGAGGGAGCCAATGCGGAGTATTGGCGACCG